>NZ_JBWKDS010000006.1:0-237187 GCF_056435845.1 Streptomyces sp. NPDC043867
TCCGCGTCGACTCCCTCCTCCGCCTTGCAGCTGCACGCGCCAGACCCCGCTCGGGCCGGTCAGGACGAACCGTCGGTCACAGCCAGCCTGATCCAGACGACAGACCCTAGGCGCGGCCCGCGGTCTTCTGGGTCTTGCGGGTGACGGAGTCGATGACGACGGTCGCCAGCAGAACACCACCGGTGATCATGTACTGGATCGGCGTGGCGATGCCTTCGAGGGCCAGGCCGTACTGGATCGAGGTGATCACCATGACGCCGAGCAGGGCGTTCCACGTGCGGCCGCGGCCGCCGAAGAGGCTGGTGCCGCCGATGACGGCCGCCGCGATGACGTTCATCAGGAGGTCACCGGCACCGGCGCTCTGGTTGGCCGCGGCGATCTTGGACGACCAGAACAGACCGCCGACGGCGGCGAAGAAGCCCGCGATCGCGAAGACCGAGATCCGCACGGCCGTGACGTTGATACCGGCACGGCGTGAGGCCTCGACGCTGCCGCCGAGCGCGAAGATCTTGCGGCCGTATCCCGTGCGGCGCAGCAGGAAGTCGGAGCCGACCAGGACCAGCAGGAAGAGCAGCAGGGCCAGGGGCAGGCCCTTGTACTGGTTGAACATGACCGCCGCGGCGTATCCGACGATCGCGAGCAGCACCGTGCGCAGCACGATCTCGCTGAGCGGCCGGGACGGGACGCCCGCGGCCTCGCGGCGCCGGCTGTCCAGGAACGAGGTGACGAAGAAGACCACGACCGCGACCGTGGCGAGGCCGTAGGCCACCGCGACGTCCGAGAAGTAGTACGTGGTCAGCTTGCCGACCACGCCGTCGCTGTCGATGTTGATCGTGCCGTTCTCGCCCAGGATCTGGAGCATGAAGCCGAGCCAGAACAGCAGGCCGGCCAGGGTGACCGCGAACGCGGGCGCCCCGATCCTGGCGAAGAAGAAGCCGTGGATCGCGCCGATGGCCGCGCCGCTGGCGAGGGCGATGACCACCGCGAGCCACTCGTTCATGCCGTGCGTGACGCTGAGCACGGCGGTGATGGCGCCCGCGACACCGCTGACCGAGCCGACCGACAGGTCGATCTCGCCGAGCAGCAGCACGAAGATGATGCCGACGGACATCATGCCGGTGGCGACCATCGCGACCGCGATGTTGTTGAGGTTCTCGGAGGAGAGGAACGCCGAGTTCAGGCTCTGGAAGATCGCGCAGATGACGATCAGACCGACGACGACCGGGAGGGAGCCCAGGTCGCCGGCGCGCATCTTGCGCTTGAACTCGTCGAGGTAGCCGGCGAAGCCGCGCTCGCGCACGAGCAGCCGGGGGTCGACGGCGGTCACCGCGGCGGCGGCGGCCTCGGGGTTCTCGACGGCGTGCTCGTCGGAGGTGGCGGAGGTCTTGTCGATGCTCACTTCTGAGCCTCCCCGTTGCTGCGCGCCGCACGACGGGTCACGGCGTTGTCCGTGGCACCGGTGATGGCGGAGATGATCTCTTCCTGCGAGGTCGTCTTGACCTCGAAGATGCCGTTGTTCCGGCCGAGCCGGAGCACGGCGACCTTGTCGGCGACAGCCTTCACGTCGGCCATGTTGTGGCTGATGAGGAGGACTGCGTGGCCGCGCTCGCGCAGCCGCTCGACCAGGTCGAGGACCTGTGCCGTCTGTTCCACACCGAGGGCCGCGGTGGGCTCGTCGAGGATGACCAGCTTGGGCTCGCCGAGCATGGAACGGGCGATGGCCACGGTCTGGCGCTGACCGCCGGAGAGCGAGGCGATCGGGATGCGCACGCTGGGGATGCGGATCGACAGCGTCTGGAGCAGCTCGCGGGAGCGGCGCTCCATCTCGACCTCGTTCAGGATGCCGCGCTTCTTCAGCTCGCGGCCCAGGTAGAGGTTGCCGACGACATCGATGTTGTCGCACAGCGCGAGGTCCTGGTAGACCGTCGCGACGCCCAGGTTCTGCGCGTCGTGCGGCTTGTTGATCTGTACGGCCTTGCCGTCCCACTCGATGACGCCTTCATCGATGGGATGCACGCCGGCGATCGTCTTGACCAGCGTGGACTTTCCGGCGCCGTTGTCGCCCACCAGGGCGACCACTTCACCGGCGTGGACCTCAAGCTCTACGTCGGTGAGCGCCTGGACGGCACCGAACCGCTTGGAGACCCCGCGCAACGCCAGCACGGGCGTAGCGGACACGTGAACCATCTCCTTCGCCGCCTGGCCGGGCGGGAGGTTGTGCAGAAGTGTGGGAGGGGGGTGTTTGTTCGCTCCGGCGCCCCGCCCGAGCTTGCGGGGCTGGTGAGTGCGGGGCGCCGGAGGAGTTCTGGTGCGCAGGTCCCGTGCGGGAATCCGGGAGCGGATTCCCCCGTACGGGAAGGAACCTGCCGCTGGTTACTTCAGGCCGGCCTTGTCGCAGGCGGCCTTGTACTTGGCGGTGCAGATGTCGTTGACCGTGTAGACGCCGTCCTTGACGACGGTGTCCTTGACGTTGTCCTTGGTCAGCGAGGTGACGGGGACGAGCACCGACGGGACACCCTTGGTGGTCGGGCTGTCGACCGAGTCCTTGGCGATGTCACCGAGGTCCTTGCCCTGGGCGAGCGCGACGGCCATCTCGGCGGCGGCGTCGGCCTCGGGCGCGTAGGGCTTGTAGACGCTCATGTACTGCTCACCCGCGATGATGCGCTGCACGCCCGCGAGCTCGGCGTCCTGGCCGGTGACCGGCGGGAGCGGGGTGACGCCCGCGGCCTTGAGGGCGGTGATGATGCCGCCCGCCATGCCGTCGTTCGCGGAGTACACGCCGACGATGTTCTTCTTGCCGACGGCGGAGATCGCCGCGTCCATGTTGCTGTTGGCGTTCTCCGGCTTCCACTCCTTGGTGTCGTACGACTTCGCGATGTCGACCTTGCCCTTGAGCTCGGCCAGCGCGCCCTTCTTGAAGAGGGCGGCGTTCGGGTCGGTGATCGCGCCGTTCATCATGACGATCTTGGCGGAGGGCTTGGCCTTGTCACCCAGGGCCTCCAGGAGCGCCTTGCCCTGGACGTGACCGACCTCTTCGTTGTCGAAGGAGGTGTAGGCCTTGATCGGGCCCTCGGCGAGGCGGTCGTACGCGACGACCGGGATGCCGGCCTCGTCGGCCTTCTTCACCGAGTTGGCGATGGCCTTGGAGTCGACGGCGTCGACGATGAGGACGTCCACCTTGTTGGTGATCATCGTGTCGACCTGCTGCGACTGGGTGGTCGCGTCCTGCTTGGCGTTGGCGTAGACGACCTCGCCCTTGTTGTTCGTCAGCTCCTTGATCTTCTTCTCGATCAGGGGCTTGTCGAACTTCTCGTAACGCGCGGTCTGGTTCTCCGGGAGGAGCAGACCGACCTTGATCGCGTCGCCCTTCTTGGCGGAGCTCGAACTGTCACTCCCGCCGTCGGCCTTGTCCGCACTGCCACAAGCGGCCAGCGAAACGGCCATCGCACCAGCGGCAACGGCTACAGCTGCACTACGCATACGCGTGTTCACTTCAGAACCTCCCTGACGAGGCCGCGACGTTGCGGCCGAGGTGGCTGGAAGTCAACTCGGCCGCACGTGCGACGTCAAGAAGTAAATCCTTAACGAGATGGCAACGGTGCCATCCGTTCTCTAAGTGAAGGCAGGCGTGGCGGCCGTCAGAGACCCGTCCAAAAGGGTCGAATCACCCATCTCGCTGAGCGCGAGAGCGAGTGCCCCGAGGACCTCCGCACGGCCTCCAAGAGCCCCTGGCAACACCGAGAGTTGACGCGCGGCGCTGGGGATCGCGTACCGGCCGACCGACTCCCTGATGGGCCCGAGCACCAGCTCCCCGGCCTCGGCGAGATCGCCGCCGAGAACCACCCGGCTCGGGTTCAGCAAGTTACAGAGATTCGCGACTCCACTGCCGATGTGGCGGCCGACGTCGGCGATCACCCGACGGCAGCCCGGATCACCGTCCCGCGCCAGCCTGACGACGCCTTCCATGGTCAGATCCGTACCGTGACTGGACTGGAGGAGCGGCAGCACATAGCGCGCCGCCGCGAAGGTCTCCAGGCAGCCGCGGTTACCGCAACGGCAGACCGGGCCGGACTCGTCAAGAGTAATATGCCCGATTTCTCCCGCTGTGCCACCCGGGCCGCGGTAGATCTTGCCGCTGATCACCAGACCGGCTCCGACACCGCTGGCGACCTTGATGTACGCCAGGTCCCTGACGCCCCGGCCGCTCCCCCACACCAGCTCGCCGAGGGCGCCCAGGTTCGCGTCGTTGTCCACGTGCACGGGCACGCCGAGCCGCCCCCGCAGCTCCTCGGCGGGCCGCGCGCCGGTCCAGCCCGGCAGGATCGACGTGGAGCCCAGCGTGCCGGACTCCACGTCGATCGGGCCGGGCACGCCGAGGCCCACGCCGGCGATCTTCGAGCGGTCGACTCCTGTCGCCGCGATCAGGCGGCTGACCAGTTCCTCGGCCCGGTCGAAACCCTGCGGCGCGGAGGCGTCTACATCCAGCGGCTCGGACTCCTCGGCGAGCACCTGGTGGGCCAGATTCCCGATCGCGACGCGCAAATGCGTGTGCCCGAAGTCCACGCCGATGACGATGCCGGCGTCGCCGCTGAGCGACACGCTGCGGGCTCTGCGGCCGCCCGCCGACGTGGGCGTGACCTCGACCGTTCCCCCGTCCTTGAGCTCCCGCACGATGTTGGAGACCGTCGCTGCGGACAGGCCCGTCGTCCTCGCGATCTCCGCCTGCGTGAGCGACCCGGCAAGGCGCACCGCACGTACGACGCGCTCCAGATTTGCTCGGTGCAGCGACGACTGCGACCCCGGAGTCTCCATCGACTCATCCACTCCTGCCCTCAGCCGGACGGCTACGATGCCGCCCGTGTGACCCGGGCCACAGCAGCGGGACCCGGGTCACTTACAAGTTGTGAACTCCAAGCTCCGCTGAACGGGTTACCGCAGTCAAGTCCTTGACGGAAATCGGGTGCAACCTGCCGGACCGCACACGGACGTGTCGGCGCCGGCCCGGGTTCACGGGCACGACGCCGACACGTGAGGGCACACGGCCCCTCAGGACACCGCCGGGCTGCTGATCCGCGCCGACGGACGCTGCGTGGTCACACCGCTACTTCAGCGCTCCCGCGGTCAGACCCTGCACCACCTGGCGCTGGAAGACGATGTAGGCGGCGAGGACGGGCAGCATCGCCATCACGAGTCCCGCGAACAGCCCCGACCAGTCACCCTTGTATCCCTGGCTGGTCGCGAGCTCCACCAGTCCCTGGGAGAGCACCTTCTTGTCCGGGTCGGTGTTCAGCACCGTCGGGAGCATGTACTGGTTCCACTGCCCGAGGAAGTTGAAGATCCCGACGCTGATCAGGCCCGGCTTGGCCATCGGCAGCATGATCTGGAAGAAGGTCCTGGTGTGCGACGCCCCGTCGACGAACGCCGCCTCGGCGATGGAGCTCGGCAGCGTCCTGAAGAACGAGGTCAGGAAGAACACCGTGAAGGGCAGCGAGTAGGCGATGTAGACGAGGATCAGACCCGGGAGCGTGTTCAGCAGCCGCATGTTGTTCAGCACGTAGAACAGCGGCACCAGGGCCAGCATCACGGGGAAGCTCATGCCCCCGACGAAGAGGTAGTAGACGAAGCGGTTGCCCGGGAAGTCGAAACGGGCGAGGACGTAGGCCGCCATCGAGCCGAGCACGAGCGTGCCGGCCAGCGAGAAGCCCACCACGATCAGAGTGTTGGCGAAGTAGTCGCTCATGTGCGCCTGCGACCAGGCACGCGACCAGTTGTCGAAGTGCAGCTTGTCGGGCAGCGACCAGGGGGAACTGAAGATCGAGTCGTCATCCTTGAAGGACGTCATCACCGCCCACAGCAGCGGCATCACGACCATGATCGCCCAGAGGACGAGGACGCCGTGGGAGAAGACGTTGAGGACGCCTCGCTCACTGCTCTTCGCCGGCTGGGGCGCGCCCGGCGCCCTGGTCACCGGGGGGTGGTCCTGGACCGGGCCCACCGGCGGCGGGATCTCAGTGGTTTTCATCAGAACTCCAGCCGCTCGCGCCGGCCCAGCCGCATCACGACAGCCGCGAACAGCAGCGTGACGACGAGCAGGGCGACCCCGATCGTTGTGGCGTAGGCGGCGTTCGCGTCGCGGAACGCCGATTGGTACACGTACAGCGGAAGGACCGTGGTCGAGTAGTCCGGTCCGCCGGGGCCCACCGTCATGATCTGCACGGCGGCGAACGCCTCGGCGCCGAGGGACAGGATGCCCATGTAGACCCAGCCGGACTGCACGGTGTCCCAGAGCAGCGGCAGGGTGATACGGAAGAACGTGGTGAAGCGACTCGCGCCGTCGAGGAGAGCGGCTTCGTAGAAGTCCTTCGGAATGGAGGCCATTCCCGCCGAGAACAGCACCACGAAGAATCCGACGGTGCTCCACAGGAGTACCGACATCACGCACCAGAGGGCGAGCCCGGGATCGCCCAGCCAGTCGGGCTGAATACTCCCGAGACCGATGGCCTTGAACGTCCCGTTGATCACGCCGTCATTCGGGTTGTACGCGAACTGGAAGAGAAGGGCGACGATCGCGATCGAGAGCACCTGCGGGAAGAAGTAGGCGATCTTGTAGAAACCCGAACCCCGCACTCCGGTGATGGCGGCGCCTTTGCGGCGCCGCCCGCCGACATTGAGCATGAAGGCGAAGAAGAGCGCGAGGCCCAGCGTCACCAGCGGCAGCAACAACGCGAATACGAGGCTGTGCTGCAGCGACTTCCAGAAGACGTCGTCGTCCAGCATTCTGGTGTAGTTCGCGAAACCGACCATCTTGAAGTCGGGGCTCAGGCCGGTCCAGTCCGTGAACGAGTAGTAGATCGCCTGGATGAACGGCCAGATCACGAAGATCGCATACAAGGCCAGAGGGGTCACCAAGAACCCCGTGATGAACCGGTACTTGCCGTGTTGCATGGTCACCGACCCAGATCGTTTCGCGGGTGCCGCCGCTGATGACGCGTCCGCACGTGCTGTTACTGGTGCTTGTAGTGCTTGATGGACTGGTCCCCGGCCGCCGCGTCCGCGTACGCCTGGATCTTCTTGATGGCCTCGACCGGGGTCAGCCGCCCTGCCATCATCTCGCCGAGACCGGAGACACCGATCTGCTCCTTCTGGAGCTTCACGTACCAGTCCTGCAGACGCGGGTTGACCACGTTGTCGCCGGCCTTGTCCAGGGCGGCGACGCCGGACTTGAGACCCGGAGTCAGCTCGATTCCGTCGGTGCCGCCGTTGAACGCGGTGAGCGACTTGACCTGGCTGGTGAAGTTCTTCGACGAGGCCTCGCTGAGCATGATGCGCAGCTGCTCCATGCCGCCCTCGGGGTTGTTCGCCTTGGCGGGCACGATGAAGGGTTCACCGCCGGACGCCCAGATGGTGCCGAACGGCATCTTGTCCGAGCTGTCCAGGCCGGACGGACCGCTGACGGCCAGGTTGAAGTCCGCGGGGATGACCTTCGCGGACTCGTTCTCCACCCAGGAACCGTTGGGGATGAAGAGCGCCTTGCCCTTGGCCCACGCGGTCTGCGACTGGATGTGGTCGATGCCCGGGGTGCCCTTGAGGATGTAGCCCTTCTTGTAGAGCTCGTAGTACGCCTCGAACGCGGCCTTGACGGCCGGGTCCTTCCAGGCGTTCGGCTCCAGGTTGTCGATTCTGTCGAGGACCTCCCGGCCACCGATCTTCGCGATGAAGGGGTACAGCGAGAACGGCAGGTAGTACGGGTACTTGCCCGCGTACGTCCAGCCGGCGATGCCCTTCTTCTTCGCCTTCGCGCACAGCGCGAGCATGGCGTCCCAGTCCTCGGGATACTCGGAGTCGAGCTTCTCCAGGGCGGTCTGCGAGTACCAGACGCCGTAGACCGTGTACGCGTAGTACATGATCCAGACGGGGTCGCCGTCGAACTGGCCCATCTCGACGATGCCGGGACGCAGCGTGTCGCGGACCTTCTTCGCCGGGTCGTCGAGCGACGGCGCGTCGAGGAGCGGGGTGAGGTCGGTCAGCTGCTTCTTGCCGACGAGCACGCCCATGTCCATCTGCTGGGCGCCCGAGTTGTCGATCAGGTCCGGCGGCGTGCCCCCGTTGAACTTGGGCTGCAGCTCGGACTGGATCTTCTGGGTCTTGTGGAAATCGATCTTGACCTTCGGGTACGCCTTCTTGTACTCGGCGTTCGCGTCCGTCGCGTACTTCGTACCGAAACCACCGTCGAAGATGACGACGGCGAGCGGGGCGGTCGCGTTGACGCCCAGCGGGTTCTTCGTCGTCTTCTTGCCGGTCTTGGCCTTGTCCTCGGAACCGCTGTCCCCGCTGGCACACGCGGACAGGAAGCTCATCGTCGGGACGGAGATCAGGCCGAGCGCGGCGGACCGCTTGATCAGTGCGCGGCGGCCGACACCCTCGGTGTTGCTGTTCTCGGCGGAAGTGGATCCCATGCTCAAGTCCTCGCCTTCTCCAGGACTCAGGCGGTGAACCGGATCCTCCCCGGCACCGCGGTGTGGTGAAGCTGGGGTTGTGCGTGGGGGATTCAGCTGGACGGCACGGCATTCGGCGCACTGGGCGCGGTCCGCGACATCGAGATTCCCCCGGGGCCTGCCTGCCTCCCGACCATCGGAGACGGCGGAGCAGATGCCGACAGGTATAGTCCACTTCCCGTCGACGGAGCAAGATCGAATGCAGGTTTGCCCGTGGGTCTTTTCCGAGTTGAGACCTCACGGAAATATGGGGCGCCTGTGCACTCCCCCAGAGGGAAATCCTTGACATCAGGCCCGAATGCCGCATCCAACACCCTTGACATCTCTGGCAACTTGACTCCCTACTGGTCCTTGCGCAGCGAATTTGACAACGTTGTCCAAGCGCAGGGAGGGTGCTCGCGCATGCAGAGAGCTCGGCTCAGACGGGGTTCCACGGCGGTCGTCGCAACGGCCGCCTTCGCTCTGGTGGTGGCCTCGCAAGGCGCCGCCGTCGCGCGGCCGGCCGAAAAGGCGGCCGCCGACCAGGAGTTCGCCTCCTCTTTCGAAACAGCTGATCCCACACCGGACTGGCTGAACACGGTCGATACCGCACCGGACGGGACGAAACGCGCCTCCGGGGTCGACGGCGGCTACAGCAGCGGCATCCCGGGCAACGTCAGCGATCACGTCACGGACGTCCGGGCCAGCGGCGAGAACGCGGGCGGCGGCGAGGTGAAGGAGAACCTCGTCGACGGGGAGTCGAGCACCAAGTGGCTCACCTTCGCGCCCACCGGCTGGGTGGAGTTCGACCTGGACGCCCCGGTCAGGCTGGTCACGTACGCGCTGACGTCCGCCAACGACCATGAGGAGCGCGACCCGAAGGACTGGACCCTGCAGGGCTCGGCGGACGGCAAGGACTGGAAGGACCTGGACAGCCGCTCGGGCGAGTCCTTCTCCGCCCGGTTCCAGACGAAGTCGTACGACCTCGCGGCACCGGCCGAATACCGGCACTTCCGGTGGCAGGTCACGAGGAACAACGGCGCCTCGGACGCCACGCAGCTCTCCGACCTGCAGTTCTCCGTCGGCGGCAGCGACGACCCGGCGCCGAGGGACATGCTGTCGCTGGTGGACCGCGGCCCGAGCGGCTCCCCGACCGCGAAGGCGGGCGCGGGCTTCACCGGCAAGCGGGCCCTGCGCTACGCGGGTACGCACAAGGCGGACGGCCGCGCCTACTCGTACAACAAGGTCTTCGACGTGAACGTCGCGGTGGGCCGGAACACCGAGTTGTCGTACCGGATCTTCCCGTCGATGGCGGACGGCGACCGGGACTACGACGCCACCAACGTCTCCGTGGACCTCGCGTTCACGGACGGCACCCACCTCAGCGGCCTGAAGGCGACCGACCAGCACGGGTTCGCGCTGACCCCGCAGGGCCAGGGCGCATCGAAGGCCCTGTACGTCAACCAGTGGAACAACGTCCGCTCGCGCATCGGGTCGGTCGCCGCGGGCCGGACGGTGGACCGCATACTCGTCGCCTACGACTCCGCCAAGGGGCCGGCGAAGTTCCGCGGCTGGCTGGACGACATCGCGGTGCGGGCGGGGGCGCCCGAGAAGCCGAAGGCACACCTGTCGGACTACGCGCTGACGACCCGCGGCACCAACTCCAGCGGCGGCTTCTCGCGCGGCAACAACTTCCCGGCGACGGCCGTGCCGCACGGCTTCAACTTCTGGACGCCCGTCACCAACGCGGGCTCCCTGAGCTGGCTCTACGACTACGCCCGCGCGAACAACGCGGACAACCTGCCCACCATCCAGGCGTTCAGCGCGAGTCACGAGCCCAGTCCCTGGATGGGCGACCGGCAGACCTTCCAGGTGATGCCGTCCGCGGCGTCCGGCGCCCCGGACACCGGCCGCACCGCCCGCGCGCTCGCCTTCCGGCACGAGAACGAGACGGCCCGCCCCTACTACTACGGGGTCACGTTCGAGAACGGGCTCAAGGCGGAGATGGCGCCGACGGACCACGCCGCCGCGCTGAGGTTCACCTATCCCGGCGACGACGCGAGCGTCGTCTTCGACAACGTCACCGACCAGGCCGGTCTCACCCTCGACAAGGAGAGCGGGACCTTCACCGGCTACTCGGACGTGAAGTCGGGGCTGTCCACCGGTGCGACCCGGCTGTTCGTGTACGGCGTCTTCGACGCGCCGGTGACGGACGGGAGCTCGGCGGGCGTCAAGGGTTACCTGAGGTTCGAGCCGGGCGCCGACCGCTCGGTCACCCTGCGGCTGGCCACCTCGCTCATCAGCATCGACCAGGCGAAGGACAACCTGCGCCAGGAGATCCCGGACGGCACCTCGTTCGGCGCCGTGAAGACGCGGGCGCAGCAGCAGTGGGACAGGATCCTCGGCAAGGTCGAGGTCGAGGGCGCGACCCCCGACCAGCTGACCACGCTCTACTCCAGCCTGTACCGCCTCTACCTCTACCCCAACTCCGGTTTCGAGAAGGTCGGTTCGAAGTACCAGTACGCGTCGCCGTTCTCGGCGATGCCGAACCCGGACACGCCGACGCACACCGGGGCGAAGATCGTCGACGGCAAGGTGTACGTCAACAACGGCTTCTGGGACACCTACCGGACGACCTGGCCGGCGTACTCGCTGCTGACGCCCGGTCAGGCCGGTGAGATGGTCGACGGCTTCGTGCAGCAGTACAAGGACGGCGGCTGGACCTCGCGCTGGTCCTCGCCCGGCTACGCGGACCTGATGACCGGCACCTCGTCGGACGTGGCGTTCGCGGACGCGTACGTGAAGGGTGTCGACTTCGACGCGGAGTCGGCGTACCAGGCGGCCGTGAAGAACGCCACCGTGGTGCCGCCCTCCTCCGGCGTGGGCCGCAAGGGCATGTCGACCTCGCCCTTCCTCGGCTACACGAGCACGGACACGCACGAGGGCCTGTCGTGGGCGCTGGAGGGCTACCTCAACGACTACGGCATCGCGAAGATGGGCCAGGCCCTCTACAAGAAGACCGGCAAGAAGCGGTACAAGGAAGAGGCCGCGTACTTCCTCAACCGCGCGCAGGACTACGTCAACCTCTTCGACTCCGAGGCCGGCTTCTTCCAGGGCCGCGACGCCAAGGGCGACTGGCGGGTCGAGTCCTCGAAGTACGACCCGCGCGTGTGGGGCTACGACTACACCGAGACGAACGGCTGGGGCTACGCGTTCACCGCGCCCCAGGACAGCCGGGGCCTGGCGAACCTGTACGGCGGCCGCGACGGCCTCGCGGACAAGCTCGACACCTACTTCGCGACGCCCGAGACTGCCTCGCCGGAGTTCGTCGGCTCGTACGGCGGTGTCATCCACGAGATGACGGAGGCCCGTGACGTGCGGATGGGCATGTACGGGCACTCCAACCAGGTGGCGCACCACGTCAACTACATGTACGACGCGGCGGGCCGGCCCTGGAAGACGCAGAAGAACGTCCGCGAGGTGCTCTCACGCCTCTACACCGGCAGCGAGATCGGCCAGGGCTACCACGGCGACGAGGACAACGGCGAGCAGTCGGCCTGGTACCTCTTCTCCTCCCTCGGCTTCTATCCGCTGGTGATGGGAAGCGGCGAGTACGCCGTCGGCTCCCCGCTGTTCACCAAGGCGACCGTGCACCTGGAGAACGGCCGGGACCTGGTGGTCAAGGCGCCGGGGAACAGCGCGAAGAACGTGTACGTGCAGGGTCTCGAGGTCAACGGCAAGACCTGGAAGTCGACCTCCCTGCCGCACTCGCTGATCGCCAGGGGCGGGGTGCTGGAGTTCGACATGGGCTCGAAGCCGTCCGCCTGGGGTAGCGGCAAGAAGGACGCTCCGGTGTCCGTCACCCAGGACGACAAGGTGCCCTCACCGCGGGCGGACGCGCTGAAGGGTGACGGCGCGCTCTTCGACAACACCTCGGCGACGGACGCGAGTGTGACGTCGGTGGAGCTGCCGGTCTCCGCGCGCACCAGGGGGGTTCAGTACACCCTGACCTCGGCGGACCGCACGAAGGCGCCGACCGGCTGGACCCTGCAGGGCTCCTCGGACGGCACCCGCTGGTCGACCCTCGACAGGCGGTCCGGCGAATCCTTCGGCTGGGACAGGCAGACGCGGGCGTTCTCGGTGGCGGCCCCGCGGTCGTACACGCACTACCGCCTGGTCCTGACCGGTGAGGCGACGCTGGCGGAGGTGGAACTCCTGTCCTGACGCACCTCCCCCACGGGAGCGGGGGGGGGGGGGGGGGGGGGGGGGGGGGATGGGGGGGGGGGGGGAGGGGGGGGGGGGGGGGGGGGGAAGGGGGGCCCCCCCTTCCCCCTGCCTCCCACGGAGCCCCCCCCCCCCCCCCCCCCCCCCCCCCCCCCCCATCTCCCCCCCCCCCCCCCCCCCCCCCCCCCCCCCCCCCCCCCGCCGCGTGCCGGGCGCACCCGGGGTGGGCCGGACCGCTCGTGGGTCAGCCGACGGCGACCGTGAAGACGTGCAGGTCGCCGTTGTCCGGCAGCCGCACGCTCCTGATGGTCCGCCCGGCCGGTGCCTCGAAGGGCTTCGTGGCGAAGACGTACGTCGCCACCGGGTCCTTGCCGGCGCCCGCGACGTTCCGGTACTGGGTCTTGGCGACGACCTCGTTGCCGTACTGGACGGTGCCGCCTCCGCCGCCGACGGTCCAGTCGGTGAGGGCGAGGCCGACGGTGTCCGTGCCGCCGTCGGTGTAGGTGACGGTCGCCTCGGCCCGCTGGTTGCCGTTGACCGCGCTCCCGACGAAGCTCAGCCTGGCGACCGCGTCGGGAAGCCGTACGGTCTGGCCGGCCGCCGTCGCGTTGTCGGGGCGGCCGGCCGGGGAGTCGGGCCAGGTGAAGGAGAGGCCCCCGGACACCGTGCCCCGCCCGCCCGGCGTCAGCCCCGCGGCGGCCAGCGCCTGGCGGGAGTAGCTCCAGCCGCCGCCGTCGTAGTCCGCCTCGTCGTGGTCCCCCTCGTCGTCCGAGACACCGGTGTTGTCGTAGGCGGCGAGGAGCGAACCGGGCGCCGCCACCGTCAGGGCCACCGGCTGCTCGTGCGAGGTGCTGCCGGAGGTCACGGTGACCTTGACGTCGTAGAAGCCCTGCCGGGCGGTGTCCGCCGCGGTCAGGACGATCCGCTGGGCGCCGTCGGTCACCGTTCCCCGGGCCGGGGTGGCCGTCACGCCGTCCGGCACGTCCACCCGGAAGCGCACCTGCGGGCCCGCGCCGCCGCTCAGCGCCAGCGCCCTGACACCGAGTTCGGTGCTGCCGCCCGGCGCGAGTGTCGCCTTCGTGGGGCCGACGCCGATCTGGTACGGCTGCTCGCCCGTACGGAAGGACGGCGGGGCGTCGGCCGCGGCGCTGCCCCACGCCGTGTCGGGGGTGCCGCTCAGTGTGTAGTCGAGGGTGCCGCCCGTGCGGACGAAGGAGGCGGGCAGCCAAGGACGGTCACTGGAGCGGCCGTCGACCTTCAGCGCGTGCACGTACGGAGCGTCCGGCGCCGCTCCGGCCGCGCGGATCCTGATGTCCCCACCGCCGGGGCGGGAGATCTCGACGCGCGGGAACAGCGGTGACGCCAGCACCAGTTCGGACCGGGAGGGGACCTGCGGATACATGCCGAGCGAGGAGAAGACGTACCAGGAGGACATCTCCCCCAGGTCGTCGTTGCCGGGGATGCCGCCCGGCCGCGTCGACCAGAGCTGCCGCACGGCGGCCCGGACGGTCTCCTGCGTCTTGTACGGCGCGCCCGCGTAGGCGTACAGGTAGGGGACGTTGATCGACGGCTCGTTGTCCAGCTCGGACTTGTCGCCGCCGCTGCCCGTGAGGGCCCAGCCGCCGTCGGCGTCGTGGAAGAAGGCGTCGAGGCGGTCGAGCGCCTCGGCCCGGCCGCCCATCGCCGCGAAGAGACCGGCCGGGTCGTGCTGCACCATCCAGGTGTACTGGGCGGCCGTCCCCTCGACGAAGCCGTTGCCGGTGGCCGGGGTGAAACCGGTGACCCAGCTGCCGTCCGCCTTGCGGTTGGCGATGTAGCCGCCGGTGGTGTCGGCCGCGAGGTTGAAGTTGTTCTGCCACCACTGGGACCGGCCGGCGAAGGTCTTCGCGGTCCGCTTCTCCCCCGCCGCGGCGGCCAGTTGGGAGATCGCGAAGTCCGCTCCGGACATCTCCAGGGTCTCGGCCGCACCGCCCCAGGCGTTGGAGACGGACGGCATGTAGTGGTGCTTCAGGTACTTGTCGAGGGAGGGCCGCTGGCCCACCGACAGCACCGGCTTGCCCGCGGGCGACAGATCCTTCTCCGTCGGCACGGTCGCCGCCCTCACCAGCGAGTCCAGTGCCCCGCGCAGGTCGAAACGGGTGCCGCCGAAGGCACGGATCCCGGCGAGCGCGGCCGGCGAGGGGTCGCCGTTCATGACGTGGGTCCCGCTCGCGCCGTGCAGCCAGCGGTCCCAGACCCCGCCGTTCTGCCGGGCCAGCTGGAGCAGTGACTGCGCGATGTCGGAGCCGACGTCCGGGTCGAGGAGGGTCAGCAGCTGGACCTGGGAGCGGTAGACGTCCCAGCCGGAGAAGGTGCCGTACTGGGCCCGGTGACCCCGGCCGACGACATGGACCTCGTCGTCGCCGCCCCGGTATCTGCGGTCGGCGTCACTGATGACGTTCGGGTGCAGGAGGGAGTGGTACAGCGCGGTGTAGAAGGTGGTGCGGTCGGTGTCGCTGCCGCCGCCGACCCTGATCGCGCCGAGGCGTTCCCGCCAGGCGCGCCGGGCGGCCTCCCGCACGGACGCGAAGGACCGCGACGGCGGGTTCTCCGCCGCGAGGTTCGCCGCCGCGCCCGCCCGGTCCACGTACGAGATGCCGACCTTGACGCGCACGGGGCCCGAGCCGGGCGCGAACTCCACGTAGCCGCCCGCCCCCTTGCCCGCGACGGGCCGTCCGCCGTCGGCGAATCCTCCGGTGCCGCCGCTCGCCTCGGTGGCGCCCGGGCTCAGCCTGTCGTCCTTCCAGGTGCCCGTCTCCTCGAAGTCCCGGTCGAAGCGGGCGGTGAAGTACAGGGTGTAGTAGCTGCGGCGGCCCTCCGGGTCGAGGTAGCCGCAGAAGTTGCCGGACGTGACGGACCCGGAGACCGTGCGCGTCGCCGGGTCGATGTGCAGGTCCGAGTCGGTGGACCCGACCTCGGAGTTGGCGGTGCGGATGAGCATGGAGGCGGGTTTGTCCGCCGGGAAGGTGAAGCGGCCGGAGCCGGTGCGCGCGGTCGCGGTGAGGTCGGCGGTGACACCGGAGGCGAGGGCGGCCTTGTAGTGGCCGGGTTCGGCTCTCTCGTCGGTGTGCTTGAAGTCGGCGGCGTACACCGCGTCCTTGGTGTCGCTCGCCGGGGAGGACGTCATCTTGCCGGCGTACGGGAAGAACGGGATGTCACCGCTGCCGCCCGCACAGCCCGTGCCGGACATGTGGGTGAGGCTGAAGCCCCGGATGCGGGTGGCGTCGTAGTGGTACCCGCCTGGCGCGGTGGTGCGGGTGGCGTCGCCGCGGGTGTTCTCGGGGCTCCAGGAGAGCATGCCGAAGGGGACGACGGCGCCGGGGAAGACGTTGCCGCCGTTCCTGGTGCCGATGAGCGGGTCGACGTAGGCGGTCGGGTCGCGGACGAGGTCCGGTGGGCCGGACGCGGGCGCGGCCAGGGCCGGAGTGGCACCGCCTGCCGCCAGGGCGACGGCGAGCAGCACGGATGACGGACGGAAACGCATGACGCGGCCCCTCCTCCTTCGGACGGGTCGCGCACCACGGGTCGCACAAGCCGCAGGGACAGTAACGTGCGCCACCGGTACCACGGAAGACCGCGTCCGGACCGCCCGGCGCGCGGGGCGCACCCTCCGCGGGTCCGGCGGCCACCCCTTCGGCGGAGGGCCGTCGGTGATCTTCGCCGCAACTGGCTTGACATCGTTGTCCGTTGGGGCGGTAGAGTCATGTACAGACCATTCGACAACGTTGTCGCACACCACGGTCGCCACAAGCCACGCACCACCCCGGGCCGGCACTCCCCCCTTCGGCCGGCCCGGGCTCGCGGACCGGGTGAGTCCAAGCAACCACCCGGTCCGCCCCGAGCCGCCGACCGCCCGAGGGGCGGTGCGGACGGGCGAGGCGGGGACGGCCCCTCGGGGCGGGTTCCGGTCCGCCACCATGGGAGCGCTCCCACCCCACGGGGAAGTTAGCGCGCACGGGCACCGCTGTAAACGGCTGTCACACGATGGAACCCCACCTGCACGCGTCTCGCACCGGAACGCACGGGAACCGCTCCCGCCGGCCGGGCGAAGCCGTCCCGGCGAGCGGCGAGGGCCGCACCCCCGTCCTGCGGGGATGCGGCCCTCGACTGCGTGCGGAGAAGCCTCGTGGCGGGCCTCCCGGTCCGCCTACTTGCGGATCAGGCTGCGCAGCACGTACTGCATGATGCCGCCGTTGCGGTAGTAGTCCGCCTCGCCGGGGGTGTCGATGCGGACGACCGCGTCGAAGTCGACGCCCGTGTCGGTGGTGACCTTGACGGTGCGCGGCGTCGTGCCGTTGTTCAGCTCCTCGACGCCGGTGAAGGAGAAGGTCTCCTCGCCGGTGAGACCGAGGGACTCGGCGGTGACGCCCTCCGGGAACTGGAGCGGCAGGACGCCCATGCCGATGAGGTTCGAGCGGTGGATGCGCTCGTACGACTCGGCGATGACGGCCTTGACGCCGAGGAGCGCGGTGCCCTTGGCGGCCCAGTCGCGGGACGAGCCGGAACCGTACTCCTTGCCCGCGAGCACGACGAGCGGGATGCCCTGCTCGATGTAGTTGCGCGAGGCGTCGTAGATGAACGACACCGGGGCCCCTCCATCACCTTCGGCGGACTTGGTGAAGTCGCGGGTGTAGCCGCCCTCGGTGCCCGGCGCGATCTGGTTGCGCAGGCGGATGTTGGCGAACGTGCCGCGGATCATGACCTCGTGGTTGCCTCGGCGCGAGCCGTAGGAGTTGAAGTCACGACGCTCCACACCGTGCTCGGTGAGGTACTGGCCCGCCGGGGTGTCGGCCTTGATCGCACCGGCCGGGGAGATGTGGTCGGTGGTGACCGAGTCGCCCAGCTTGGCGAGGACGCGCGCGCCCGTGATGTCGGAGACCGGGGTGGTCTCCATCGTCATGCCCTCGAAGTACGGGGGCTTGCGGACGTAGGTGGACTGCGGGTCCCACTCGAAGGTGTTGCCGGTCGGGATCGACAGCGCCTGCCACTGGGCGTCGCCGGCGAAGACGTCCTGGTAGGACTTGTTGAACATGTCCTCGCCGATGGCGCTCGCCACGACCTCGTCGACCTCGGCCTCGGTCGGCCAGATGTCCTCGAGGAAGACCGGCTTGCCGTCCTGGTCGGTGCCGAGCGCGTCCTTGGTGATGTCCACCGTCATGGAACCCGCGAGGGCGTACGCGACGACCAGCGGCGGGGACGCCAGGTAGTTCATCTTGACGTCGGGGTTGATCCGGCCCTCGAAGTTGCGGTTGCCGGAGAGCACCGAGGTCACGGCCAGGTCATGGTCGTTGACGGCCTTGGAGACCTCGTCCGGCAGCGGGCCGGAGTTGCCGATGCAGGTGGTGCAGCCGTAACCGACGAGGTTGAAGCCGACCTTGTCGAGGTAGGGGGTCAGGCCCGCCTTGTCGAAGTAGTCGGTGACGACCTTGGAGCCCGGCGCGAGAGTGGTCTTGACCCACGGCTTGCGGGTCAGGCCCCTCTCGACGGCCTTCTTCGCGACGAGCGCGGCGGCGACCATCACGTACGGGTTCGAGGTGTTGGTGCAGGAGGTGATCGCGGCGACGGTGACGGCGCCGTGGTCGATCTCGTACGTCGAGCCGTCGGGGGCGGTCACCGTGACCGGGCTGGACGGCACGGAGGCACCGGTGACGGCGGCGTGCTCGGGGGCGCCGGCGCCGTTGTCGTCGTTGCCGTAGGCCGGGGCGTCGCTGGCCGGGAAGGACTCGGAGCTCGCCTCGTCAACCGGGGAGGCCACACCGTGCGGCTTCTCCTGCGCGGGCACGCCCGGCTTGCGGTCGTCGCCGCCGGTCACGCCGGCCTCGACGTAGTTGAGGACGTCCTGCGCGAACTGCTCGGCGGCGTTGGCGAGGACGATGCGGTCCTGCGGGCGCTTCGGGCCGGCGATCGAGGGGACCACCGTGGAGAGGTCGAGCTCCAGCTTCTCGGAGAAGTCGGGCTCGGCGGCCGGGTCGAGCCAGAGGCCCTGCTCCTTGGCGTACGCCTCGACGAGGGCGACCTGCTGCGCGTCGCGGCCGGTCAGGCGCAGGTACTTCAGCGTCTCGTCGTCGATCGGGAAGATCGCGGCGGTGGAGCCGAACTCCGGCGACATGTTGCCGATGGTCGCGCGGTTGGCGAGCGAGGTGGCGGCGACGCCCTCGCCGTAGAACTCGACGAACTTGCCGACGACACCGTGCTTGCGCAGCATCTCGGTGATCGTGAGGACCAGGTCGGTGGCGGTGGTGCCGGCCGGGAGCTCGCCGGTCAGCTTGAAGCCGACGACGCGCGGGATGAGCATCGAGACCGGCTGGCCGAGCATCGCGGCCTCGGCCTCGATGCCGCCGACGCCCCAGCCCAGCACACCGAGGCCGTTGACCATGGTCGTGTGCGAGTCGGTGCCGACGAGGGTGTCGGGGTACGCCTGACCGCCGCGGACCATGACCGTGCGGGCCAGGTGCTCGATGTTGACCTGGTGGACGATGCCGGTGCCCGGGGGGACGACCTTGAAGTCGTCGAAGGCGGTCTGGCCCCAGCGCAGGAACTGGTAGCGCTCCTTGTTGCGGCCGTACTCCAGCTCGACGTTCTGCGCGAAGGCCTCGTGCGTGCCGAACTTGTCGGCGATGACGGAGTGGTCGATGACCAGCTCGGCCGGGGAGAGCGGGTTGACCTTCGCCGGGTCGCCGCCGAGCTCCTTCACGGCCTCGCGCATGGTGGCGAGGTCGACGACACAGGGCACGCCGGTGAAGTCCTGCATGATCACGCGCGCCGGCGTGAACTGGATCTCCTGCGACGGCTGCGCCTGGGAGTCCCAGCCGCCGATCGCCCGGATGTGGTCGGCGGTGATGTTCGCGCCGTCCTCGGTGCGGAGGAGGTTCTCCAGCAGCACCTTCAGGCTGTACGGCAGGCGGGCCGAACCCTCCACCTTGTCCAGCCGGAAGATCTCGTACGACTCGTCGCCCACCTGCAGCGTGCTGCGGGCGTCGAAGCTGTTCGCCGACACGACAGTCTCCTTCATATATGTGCGCGTACCCACCGCAATCCTGCCGCCACGACGGCCGGCCGATCCGCTAAGGTAAGGCTAAGTTAGGTCACCCTCACCTGACGTGGCGGCTACGGGGCGCCCCGGCAGTTATCTCGATGTCGAGATAACTCTAGTACATGACCCCTGCGCGCAACCAAGCGCGTACCCCTGTCACGCCCCCTCATCGTCGTACGGGGCGCACGGGTGCACCAGCGCTACAGCGACGGGGCGGCCTTCAGCCCGCCGTCGTCGGCGCAGCGCAGCTCCTTCGCCATCGCCAGGGAGAAGGAGTGGGCGACGGTCGCGTAGGCGCGCTTCAGCTTCCGGGGGTCGCCCTCGGGTTCCTCGAACGGGTCCGGGTTCTCTACGTTGACGGAGATGTGGTTCGGCGTCACGGTGGCATGGCCGTTGGCGCGGCACTCGAAGTAGAGGTAGCCGCCATCGGTCGCACCACCGGCCTGCTCGCCCATCGGGAACAGGGTGTACTTCGGGTGGTGGTCCTGATCCGGGCCGGTGTCGTACATGTACCAACGCACACGCAGGTCGTCGGCCTCGGCCCTGGAGCCGACAGGGGGGAAGATGCGGCAGATCTCCCCTCTCCCGATGGTCGTGGAGACAGCCGTGCGGGACAGCTCCGCGGCGGCGGCCGCGACGGTGGTCTTCTTGTTCGTGGCCTCGAACCGGTCGGTGCCGAAGATTTCTTCGAGGGCCTTGGCCGCCTCCTCGGTCACCGCCTTGCCACCGCACAACTGCTGAGCCCGGACGGAAGGGGCGGGCTTCTCTGCGCCGCCTCCTGAATCGCAGCCGACGACCGCAAGTGCGAGAAGGCTGGCCATGAGCGCACAGCGGACCCCGTGCGTCCTGGTGGGGTTGGTCATCATCAGAGTTCTCTTAGTCCTTGTGTGTTCAGTCCGTTTCCGGTAGTCCTTGTGTGTTCAGTCCGTTTCCGGGTCGTTGCCCTGCTGCTTCTGGCGGTCATTGCCAACGCCGTAGCCAAGCTCCACGGCCTGCCTGAGGTCCTCACCGAACGCGGTGCTCGACTTCTGGCTGTGGAGCGCCAAGAACTCCTCCATCGGAGATTCGGCCCGCCTCTCACCCGCGGTGTAGATCATCTTCCTCTGATCCGCGTTGAGCTCCTCGACCTTCTCCTTGTGCTCGTCGACCGAGCTGTCCGAGAGGTCACCGACGAACTGACTGATGCCCTGCTCCATTACGCCGCTCGCGGTGTCGGTCGCGAGCGGAATAAGGACCGCGGCCGTACCCACCGCCGCGGTCGCGGGCAGGAAGGCCACACCCGCCGCCACCCCGGCGGTCGCCCCGAACTCAATCCAGCCGGCCCGCTTGGCGACCGCCTTCTCGTAGTCCTCGTGGGTCTTGAGGTTGGTGGCCTCGACCTGGTCGGCGCGGGACTGGTCGAGCATGCCCTGCACTTCGGCGCCGAGGCGCACCGTGGCCCTGGCCGAGCCTTCATCGATCTTGCCGTCGGGGCCGACCGTGCCCTCCAGGACACTGCGGGTGTAGGCCTGCTCGGCGGTCGAGACCGTAGCGTAGGCGTCGGGATGCTGGCCGAGCGAGCTGAGGAAGCCACGGACAACGCTGCGGCCGTCGCCATCGAGGGTGCCGGTGAAGTCGATGCGCCCTTCCGCGTTCGGGCCGGGCGCGAAGGGGCTGTCCGTCCTGTTCTTGTCGAGGGCCCAGTTGATGTCGTCGATGTATCCGGCGCCCATCGTGCCGAGGCTGTCGGAGAGGGCTTCCTGCGTCTTGAGCAGGCCCGCGTCCGAGCCGTACTTCTCCATGACCTGCTGCATGACCGCGGCGTTGTCCTCGTCCTTGGCCACGCCCGCGTCGGGGTGCCCGGCGGGGTAGCCGAGGGTCGCGGCCTCCAGCGCCTTGCCCAGCGCGTCGGGCATGTGGTTGAGCGAGCCCTGCAACTCCGTCTGGTCCAGCGAGTTGACGTCGCCGAAGGTTTCCCACTTCTCGTTGCCGAAGAAGTCGAGGTAGTTGTCGACCGGCTGCCCGTCGGCCTTGCCGAGGTCGGCGGTCGCGCCGCGGTTGACCGTGCCGTCCTCGTTGTACGCGGTCGGCGGGTCGGCGAAGAAGTGCTTGGCCGCGTCGGGGCTGTTGCCGAGGGCTTCCAGCATGGCGGTGGTCGGGTCGTAGCCCGCGCCGTTGACTCCGGAGGGGTTGAACGGGTTCTTGAACGGGCTGTTCACCACCTTGTTGCCGGCGAACAGATACGGGTCCTTCTGGTGGAGCTGCGCCACGTGCTCGGCGATCGGGTTGAGGAACTGCTTGTCGTAGTTCCCGTACCGCATGATGCCGCCGAGGAGCTGGTACCCGTAGGGGCCGCCGTAGTCGTTCTTGGCCAGGGGGATGCGCTCCGTACCCAGCTTGCGCAGTTCCGGGCCCCACTTGTCGCTGAACTCCTTGTCGTGGGAGGCGGTCGCGAGGTTCAGTCCCAGATTGCGCTGGAGTTCCTGGACGTCCGCGAGACGCTCCTTGTCGACCTTTCCGTACTCGTACGTGTCGGTGGAGAGCTGGCCGAAGAACGCGAGGGACTTCTCGGGGCCGAGCTTCTCGTAGAAGTTTTTGGCGAACTCCGGTGACGTCCCGTTGTCCTTCAGGAGTTCGTTGAGGGCCTGGAGTTCGGTGTGGGTGATGTCGCGGCCCTTGGCGGCCAGGTCGGCGGCGCGGGCAGCCTCCTCCTGGTCCATCTTCGTGTACTTCGGAGCGCTGAAGTCCTTGCGGTCGGTGACGTTGGCCTCCAGGGAGTTCCTGAAGGACACGTCGGTGTCGTTGCAGTTGTCCACGACGGCGTCGATCCTGCGCTGCCAGGCGGCGATGTTCTCCTTCTCCTGCCGCACCAGCTCGGGGTAGTCCGGGTCATGGTGGCGCAGGGCGGGCGGCACGTCCGCCATCGGGTGCAGCGCGCTGACCTTGCCCCTGCCGTCCACTCGGATGCCGGCCGCCGGCCCCTGGTGGTCGCGGATGTCGATCAGCTCGTCCCTGGCCTTCTTGATGGCCGCGTGACCTTCCTCCAGGATCAGCTTCACGCCCTTGGCCTCGGCGGCGGCGTCCCTGAACTCCTTGGCGGTCTTGCCGATGAACGCCTTGCCGACACCCGCGTTGACGCCCTCCCAGTCGGCCTTGTTCGCCCGGGCCGGCATTCCGTCCTCGGCCTGACCCGCCAGCCGGTCCAGGTTGCCCGCCATCTCGGTCCAGTCGTCGACGGCGGTCTTCAGCTTCCCCACCGGCGCGTCGATGATGTCCTCGTACTTGAGCATGTCGGAATTCCCCGGGCCCCTACTGCAGATATTCGGTGAGCTTGGAAATGGAGGTCAGATCGCCCTGGACCTGCACATCGTCCTTGGCGTGCTGGGCCTTGGTGTAGTCCAGGTGATTCGAGATCTGCGCACAGGCGTCGAGCAGCGTCTTCAAGTGGGTGTTCCAGCGGTCGTGCACCTTGAGCAGGGCGGCACCGCTGACGAACTCGCCGTTGGTCAGCGCGATGGCCGCGTCGAAGGTGGCGGGCCTGGCCTGGTCGCCGTCCTTGGAGAGCCGGGTACGCAGCTCGTACGCGTCATTTCCGATACGCCCCAGTTCATCCCGGTGGGCCACCAGGTCGGCCGTTCCGCCACCCCCTCCGCCCTCCGCCGACGGGCTGTTGAGCTCCATGGCGCCGTGGCGTGCCGCCGCCGCGTCCCGTAGTTCGGCCCATTCCTCGTCGAACGACATGAGTCCCCACCGGTTCAACGGCCGCCCCCGTCTGGTCCTCGCGGCCACGAATTCGCCTACCGTAACGGTTTCGCTCTTGCCGTCGTCAAGAGCGGAAGGACCGGACCCGCAGCGCGCAGGGCGAACAGATCGGAGTTACCGGGCGCGGTGGCCAACTCGGCCCCGGTCCGCGGGGTTTCGCGTCGACTGATCGCGGGAGGCGCGGGTATCCGCACGGCATGGCTATCACTTTCCGCAAGAGCTTCCGCATCCTCCCCGGCGTCCGTCTGAACATCAACCGCCACTCCTGGTCCATCACCACGGGCGGCGCGAACGGGCCGCGTCAGACGCACAGCAGCACCGGCCGGCGCACGACGTCGATGGACCTCCCGGGCCCGTTCGGCTGGCGGCGCACCCGTACCTCCAAGCGGCGGTAGGTCCGGGCCGACGGCACGTCACCCCCGCCGAGGGGCCCACGGCTGAGAGCGTGTCACCTGAAGGGACCCCCCGAAAGGCACCATCTCATATCTGAGATAACCTCGACCTCATGGCAGACGACTACCTCGTACGCATCGGCAAGCTCATCCGTGACGCCCGGCAGCACCGGGGCTGGACACAGTCGCAGCTCGCCGAGGCGCTCGGCACCAGCCAGAGTGCCGTCAACCGCATCGAGCGCGGCAATCAAAACATCAGCCTTGAGATGATCGCCCGAATCGGTGAGGCGCTGGACAGCGAGATCGTCTCCCTGGGCTACGCGGGTCCGATGCATCTGCGGGTGGTCGGCGGCCGTCGCCTGTCCGGCTCCATCGACGTCAAGACCAGCAAGAACGCCTGCGTGGCGCTGCTGTGCGCCACGCTGCTCAACAAGGGCCGCACCGTACTGCGCCGGGTCGCCCGCATCGAGGAGGTGTACCGCCTTCTGGAGGTGCTGGGCTCCATCGGCGTACGCACCCGGTGGATCAACGACGGCGTGGACCTGGAGATCGTGCCGTCGGCCGACCTCGACATGGACACCATCGACGCGGACGCGGCCCGCCGCACCCGCTCGATCATCATGTTCCTGGGCCCGCTGCTGCACCGCCTGGACAACTTCAAGCTGCCGTACGCGGGCGGCTGCGACCTCGGTACGCGCACGATCGAGCCGCACATGATCGCGCTGCGCCGGTTCGGCCTGGACATCGCGGCCACCGAGGGGCTCTACCACGCGCAGGTCGACCGGTCGGTCTCCCCCGGCCGGCCGATCGTGCTGACCGAGCGCGGCGACACCGTGACCGAGAACGCGCTGCTGGCCGCCGCCCGCCACGACGGCGTGACCGTCATCCGCAACGCCTCCTCGAACTACATGGTCCAGGACCTGTGCTTCTTCCTGGAGGCCCTGGGCGTGCGGGTCGAGGGCATCGGCACGACGACGCTCACCGTGCACGGCGTGCCGAACATCGACGTCGACGTCGACTACTCGCCCTCCGAGGACCCGGTCGAGGCGATGAGCCTGCTCGCCGCCGCCGTGGTCACGGAGTCCGAGCTGAAGGTGTGCCGGGTGCCGATCGAGTTCCTGGAGATCGAGCTCGCGGTCCTGGAGGAGATGGGCCTGGACCACGACCGCACGGCCGAGTACTTCGCCGACAACGGGCGTACGCGCCTGGTGGACCTGACGGTGCGGCCCTCCAAGCTGGAGGCGCCGATCGACAAGATCCACCCGATGCCGTTCCCCGGCCTGAACATCGACAACGTGCCGTTCTTCGCGGCCATCGCGGCGTCCGCGCAGGGCAAGACACTGATCCACGACTGGGTCTACGACAACCGGGCGATCTACCTCACGGACCTCAACCGCCTCGGCGGGCGGCTCCAGTTGCTGGACCCGCACCGCGTCCTGGTCGAGGGCCCGACCCGCTGGCGGGCCGCCGAGATGATGTGCCCGCCCGCGCTGCGGCCCGCCGTGGTCGTGCTCCTCGCCATGATGGCGGCCGAGGGCACGTCCGTCCTGCGGAACGTGTACGTCATCAACCGCGGTTACGAGGACCTCGCCGAGCGGCTCAACACGATCGGCGCGCAGATCGAGATCTTCCGGGACATCTGAGCGGCACGGCAGCGGTACGGCACCGCTGCCGTACCGCGCCGCCCACTCCGCGGCCCGGCGGAAGGGGCCGCGGAAGGACGCGAGCCTGGACCATCCGAACGAGACGTTTGGCTCAGGACGGTACGGCTCTCCCGGCACGTGGCCGTCCTCGGCGTCACCCCGGCGGTGCCGCTCCCCTCCCGCACCGTCGGCGTCACCCCGGCGGTGCCGCTCCCCTCCCGCACCGTCGGCGTCACCCTGGCGGTGCCGCTCCCCTCCCGCACCGTCACGCCGGAGCGGTGGGCCCGACGCCGGTGTGCCCGCCCGGTCCTCAGCTCTGGGCGAGCATGACCTGCTGCCGGCCGACCGCGTGGATGTGCGGCAGCGGGAGGCCCATGAAGCCGGGCCGCAGTTCCATCAGCGTGGCCTCGACGTGCGCGTCGCCCGCCTTGAAGGTGGCCGACGCGGGGCGGGACGCGTTCGCCCAGCGGTGTTCCGCGCCGTCGCAGACCGCGCGGGTGCCGCCGATGCCGTGCCTGACGTTGCTGTCGCCCTGCACCAGGGACGAGCTCACGAAGACCGGTCCGGTCGCGGCCGAGCAGCGGTAGGTGCCGGACAGGGTGACGGTGCCGTCGGAGCCGAGCCGGCCCGCCGCTTCCACGGTGACCGAGTCGGCCGAGGCGGTGGAAGCCGTCGGAGCGGCTGAGTCCGCGGGCGGGACCGGGGTGCTCGGGACGAGCGGTTCGTCGAGGGCGTGCGCGGCGGGGGCGAGGAGCAGGAGCAGCGCGGCACCGGTGGCCGCGCCGACGGCCTGACGGAAAGACATGGAGTACCTCCTGAAGTGGGGGCCCGCGAAGGGTCTCCAAGGGGTCTTCCACCCGTACCGGTCGGCCGCCGCCCCGGGGCGCGACTGTCACCCCATCGGTGGCGGGCCCGGCGGCGGCCCACCTCTCCGGCCTGCGCCCGCGCGCACTGGGCGCCCCGGGCGGGGCGACCGTTCAGAGCGCGGGAGCGAGCGCGCCGCGCCCCCCGTGCGCCGACGCTCATTACCCGTGTACCGACGCCCGTCTCCCCGGCGGCGGGACCGCCTCCCCGGCCCGGCGAAACGCCCCTCTCCCTGGCCGGCGGCCGCATCTCCCCTTGTGCCCCACGCGCCTCCCCCGGTGCCGGATGCGCCGCGGCCGTCTTCGCGGCGTACCCGTGTTGTCCGCGTGTTGTCACGCTTCACGGCCGGCTGTTCCGCCGGCTTCGCCACGGGAGGATGGTCTACCCATGCGAGGCCGCGGCAAAGCCGCCGCCCACCGATCGCATCCGACGTGGAGGTGCGCCATGTGTTCCCACCAGTCCTCGGACAAACCCGGCCGCGAGGCCCCGCACATCGTCGCCGCCCACCCCGAGCAGGGGTGGAGCCTCAGGTGCGACGGGGCGATCGTCTTCGACGACACCGGGGAGCTGCTGCCCGACGGCAGCGTGGTCGCACCCCGCCGCGTCTGCGTCGAGCAGCTGACCGTCGCCGCCTGACACCCGGCCCCCGGCCCGGCAGCCGCGGTCTACGGCAGCACCGCGAACCCGTCGAGTTCGACCAGGGCCTGTTCGTCCCAGAGCCGGACGGCGCCGATGACGGCCATCGCGGGATAGTCACGGCCCGCCAGATCGCGCCAGACGCGGCCGATTTCGGCGGCCAGGGCGCGGTAGCCCGCGACGTCGGTCGTGTAGACGGTGACGCGCGCCAGGTCGGCGGGGGTGCCACCCGCGGCGCGAAGTGCGGTGAGCAGGTTGGCGAGCGCCGTCGCGAACTGCTCCGTGAGCGTTTCGCCCACCACCTTCCCCTCGGCGTCGAGCGCGGTCTGCCCGGCGAGGAAGACCACCCGGCCGCCGGTGGCGACGACCGCGTGCGAGAAGCCGGTGGGCGGCGAGAGCCCGGGCGGGTTGATGCGCTCGGCGGTCACGGCGCGTCCCCTTCCCCGCACTCGCTCCGGCGGGCGGTGCCGGAGGGCCGTTGCCTGTACAACTCCTTGGCGATGACTTCCCGTTGGACCTCGCTCGCGCCTTCGTAGATACGGGGCGCGCGCACCTCGCGGTAGAGGTGTTCGAGCAGGTGGCCGCGGCGCAGGGCGCGGGCGCCGTGCAGCTGGACGGCCGCGTCGACCACGTACTGGGCGGTCTCGGTGGCCAGCAGCTTCGCCATCGCGGCCCGCCGGGGCACGTCCGGCGCACCTTCGTCGTAGGCCGCGGCCGCCGCGTAGACCATGAGGCGGGCCGCCTCGGTGCGCAGGGCCATCTCGGCGACCTGGTGCGCCACTGTCTGCAGGTCCCGCAGGGTGCCGCCGAACGCCTCACGGCGGGCGGTGTGCGCGAGAGCCGCGTCCAGGGCCGCCTGGGCCATGCCGACCGCGAAGGCCCCCACGCTCGGCCGGAAGAGGTTGAGGGTGCCCATGGCCACCCGGAATCCACGGTCGCTCTCGCCGAGGACGTCGGCGGCCGTCACGGGTACGCCGTCGAAGTCGAGTGCTCCGACGGGGTGCGGGGACAGCAGGTCGAGCGGGGTGCCGGTGAGTCCGGGGCGGTCGGCGGGGACGAGGAACGCGGTGACACCACGGGCGCCGGCGTCCTGGGTGGTCCGGGCGAAGACGGTGTAGAAGTCGGCCTCGGGGGCGTTGGAGATCCAGCACTTCTCTCCGGTGAGCCGCCAGCGGCCTGGACCGTCCGCGTCGGCGCGCAGGGCCAGCGCCGCCGCGTCGGAGCCCGCGCCCGGCTCGCTCAGCGCGAACGCGGCCACGGCCGTGCCCTCGCGCACGCCCGGCAGCCAGCGGTCCCGCTGCACGTCCGTGCCGTACGCGTGCACCGGGTGGGCACCGAGGCCCTGCAGTGCGAGGGCCGTCTCGGCCTCGGTGCAGGCCTGCGCCAGGGACTCGCGCATCAGGCACAGATCGAGCGCGCCCGAGGTGAACAGCCGGGCGAGCAGGCCGAGTCGGCCGAGCTCCGCGACGAGCGGGCGGTTGACGCGGCCCGGTTCGGCCCGGTCCGCCAGGGGCCGCAGCCGCATCCCCGCGGCGCGCAACTCGGCGCACCAGTCGGCCTGTTCGGGATCGAGCGAGAAAGCGGTCACTACCGGTCCCCTCCCCTGTCGAGCGCCCGTACGTGGGGCACGGGCCGCCGAACGAGCCGTACGGGCCAGCGGGTTCACCCGGGACGCACCTCGCCGCCCTCGACGGCGCGCACCCGGGCGGCGAGCGGCCCGAGAGCCCACTCCGACGAGCGTATCGCGGACCGTTGACTGTCGTCACCAACACGATACGCTCGTGGGGCGAGCCCACCACGACAAGGGGGCGAACGGCCATGGAACCCAGGACGCCCGGGGACAGGACCGCGACGGACGCCACGGGCACGGCCGGCGCCGTACGGCTGTCGCTCTCGGCCCACGTGGACACCTTCACGCGCGACCACCTGCCGCCCCCGGACCAGTGGCCCGACCTCCGTTTCGAGCTGCCCGGGCTGCGCTACCCCGACCGGCTGAACTGCGCCGTCGAGCTGCTGGACCGCACGGTGGAACGGTTCGGCGCCGGGCGCCCGGTGTTCCGCACCGGGTCCGGCACCGCGTGGACGTACGGGCAGCTGCTCGACCGTGTGGACCGGATCGCCCATGTCCTCACCCGTGAACTGGACGTCGTACCGGGCAACCGCGTGCTGCTGCGCGGGCCGACCACCCCGTGGCTGGCCGCGTGCTGGCTCGCGGTGCTGAAGGCGGGTGCGGTCGCCGTCACGGTGCCGGCACTGCAACGGCCGCGGGAACTGCGCACGATGTGCGGCATCGCCCGGGCGACCCACGCGCTCTGCGACAGCCGTTCCGTGGACGACCTGGTGACAGCGGAGATCGACGGACTGCGCGTGACGACGTACGGCGGGGACGTGCCTGACGACCTGCTGCTGCGGATCACGGGCGCGCCCCCGGAGCCGTACGCCCCGGCCGGTACCGCCGCGGACGACGTCGCGCTGATCGCGTTCACCTCCGGCACCACCGGGCGGCCCAAGGGCTGTCTGCACTTCCACCGTGATGTGCTGGCGATCGCGGACACCTTCTCCGCGCACGTACTGAAGCCGCACGCGGACGACGTCTTCACCGGAAGTCCCCCGCTGGGGTTCACGTTCGGGCTCGGCGGGCTCGTGGTCTTCCCCATGCGGGCCGGTGCCAGCTCACTGCTGCTCGAACAGGCGGGCCCCAGACAGCTGTTGCCCGCCATCGCCGAGCACCGGGTGTCGGTGCTCTTCACGGCGCCGACGGCGTACCGCGCGATGCTGGACGGCCTGGACGCCCACGACACCGGGTCGCTGCGCCGGTGCGTCTCGGCGGGCGAGAACCTGCCCGCCGCGACCTGGCACGCCTGGCACGAGCGCACTGGCCTGCGGATCATCAACGGCATCGGCTCCACCGAGCTGCTGCACATCTTCGTCTCCGCCGCCGACGAGCACGCCCGGCCCGGCGCGACGGGGCTGCCCGTACCGGGCTGGGAGGCGCGCGTGGTGGACGACTCGGGGGTCCCCGTCCCCGACGGCCGGCCGGGACTGCTCGCCGTGCGGGGGCCGGTCGGCTGCCGCTACCTCGCCGACCCGCGACAGCGGGAGTACGTCCGCGACGGCTGGAACCTCACCGGCGACACCTACGTGCGGGACCCGGACGGCTACTTCCGCTACGTCGCCCGCGCCGACGACATGATCATCTCGGCCGGGTACAACATCGCCGGGCCCGAGGTCGAGGAGGCGCTGCTGCGCCACCCCGACGTGCTGGAGACGGCGGTGGTGGGGCATCCCGACGAGGCGCGCGGGCAGGTCGCGGTGGCCTACGCGGTGCTGCGGCCGGGCGCGCGGCGGGACGCGGAGGCGCTGCGCGCGTTCCTCAAGTCCGAGCTGGCGCCGTACAAGTGCCCGCGCCGGATCGTCTTCCTGGACGCGTTGCCGCGCACGGCGACGGGGAAGCTCCAGCGGTTCCGGCTGCGTGCGACGGATGGGGGCGCGGCCGTCGGCGCCGGTCCGGCCGCCCCGGACGGCGCGGCTCGCCCGCCGGGCGGCGCTCCCGGGGCGGCTGTCGTGGACGGCGCCCCCGCGCCGGCTCTCGTGGACGCCGCCCCCGTCCCCGCCGACAGCCCGTCCGTCCCCGCCGACGCCTCGTCCGTCCCCGCCGACGCCTCGTCCGTCCCCGGGGACGGCGCTCGCGGCCCCCGGGAGGGCCAGCAGGAATGATCTACGCTTTAGAGTGATCGACGTGTCCGAGCAGCACGCCCCCCGGTCCCTCATCGTCACCTTCTACGGCGCCTACGGCCGCTTCGCACCCGGTCCGGTGCCGGTGGCCGAACTGATCCGGCTCCTCGCCGCGGTCGGCGTCGACGCGCCCTCCGTACGGTCATCGGTGTCGCGGCTCAAGCGGCGGGGGCTGCTCCTGCCGGAGCGCACGGCGGGCGGTGCGGCCGGGTACGCGCTGTCGCCCGACGCCCGGCAGTTGCTCGACGACGGCGACCGGCGCGTGTACGCGTCCGCGGCCCCGCACGACGAGGGCTGGGTGCTGGCGGTGTTCTCCGTCCCGGAGTCGGAGCGGCAGAAGCGGCACGTGCTGCGCTCCCGGCTGGCCGGGCTCGGCTTCGGTGCGGCGGCCCCGGGCGTGTGGATCGCGCCCGCGCGGCTGTACGAGGAGACCCGGCACACCCTGGCGCGGCTGCGGCTGGACCCGTACGTGGACCTCTTCCGCGGTGAGCACCTGGGCTTCGCGGCGACCACGGAGGCCGTCGCCCGCTGGTGGGACCTCGCCGCGATCGCCAGGCAGCACGAGGCCTTCCTGGACCGCCACGCCCTCGTGCTGCACGGTTGGGAGCACCGCACGGACACCTCGCCCGAAGAGGCGTACCGCGACTATCTGCTGGCCCTGGACTCCTGGCGTCATCTGCCGTACACCGACCCGGGACTGCCCGCCGCACTGCTGCCGAAGGACTGGCCGGGGGGCCGGTCGGCCGCCGTCTTCCGAGCGCTGCACGAGCGGCTGCGGGACGCCGGGGCCGAGTTCGCGGGCATCTCCGTGACGGAGTGAGGCAGTTCGCGAGGCGCGACCCCCGTCGCCTGCGGCGCGGGGACTCGTACGGCCGTGGCCCCGTGGGCGTGCCCGCCCTCAGGTGCTGAGCCTCAGGCGGGGCTTGGGGCCGTCCGTGCGTCCGGTCCGCGGGGGCCGGCTGCCCGCCCGGTACGGCTCCGGCCAGACGACGCCCGGCCCGGCGTACCCCTGCTCGGCCGCCGCGTGCAGGGTCCAGTGCGGGTCGTAGAGGTGCGGCCGGCCGAGGGCGCACAGGTCCGTGCGCCCGGCCAGGATCAGGGAGTTGACGTCGTCCCAGGAGGAGATCGCGCCGACGGCGATCACCGGGATCCCGGCCTCGTTGCGGATGCGGTCGGCGAACGGCGTCTGGTAGGAGCGTCCGAAGTCGGGGTGCTCGTCCGCGACGACCTGCCCGGTCGAGACGTCGATCGCGTCGGCGCCGTGGGCGGCGAAGGCACGGGCGATCGCGACCGCCTCGTCGGCGGTGGTGCCGCCCTCGGCCCAGTCGGTGGCGGAGATCCGCACCGTCATGGGCCGCTCCTGGGGCCACCCGGCCCGTACGGCGTCGAAGACTTCGAGCGGGAACCGCAGCCGCCCGGCGAGGGAACCGCCGTACCCGTCACTCCGGTGGTTGGTGAGGGGCGAGAGGAACCCGGAGAGCAGATAGCCGTGGGCGCAGTGCAGTTCGAGCAGGTCGAATCCGCACCGGGCGGCGCGCCGCGCAGCGGCGGCGAACTGCTCGCGGACGTCGGTGAGTTGCGAACGGCTGAGCGCGCGGGGCAGCTGGGCGTCCGGCCGGTACGGGATCGGGGAGGCGGCCACGAGCGGCCAGTTGCCGTCCTCCAGCGGCTCGTCGATGCCCTCCCACATCAGCTTCGTCGAACCCTTGCGGCCACAGTGGCCGAGCTGGACGCCGATCGCCGTACCCGGTGACCTGCGGTGCACGAAGTCGGTGATCCGGCGCCACGACTCGGCCTGCCGGGGTGTGTAGAGGCCGGCGCAGCCCGGGGTGATGCGGCCCTCGGCGCTGACGCACACCATCTCGGTCATGACCAGTCCGGCGCCGCCCAGTGCCCGCGCCCCGAGGTGGACGAGGTGGAAGTCGCCCGGCACGCCGTCCACCGCCGAGTACATGTCCATCGGCGAGACGACGACCCGGTTGCGCAGGCTCAGTCCGCGCAGCCGGAACGGCGTGAACATCGGGGGCGTGCCCGGCGGACAGCCGAACTCGCGTTCCGCGGCCGCCACGAAGTGCGGGTCCCGCAGCCGCAGGTTGTCGTGCGTGACGCGCCGGCTGCGGGTGAGCAGGTCGAACGCGAACCGGCGGTCGGGGCGGCCGAGATGGAGCCCGAGGTTCTCGAACCACTCCAGGCTGGCGCGGGCGGCGCGCTGCGTGGAGGCGACGACGGGGCGCCGCTCGGCCTCGTACGCGGCCAGGGCCTCGCCGAGCGCCGGCTGTTCGTCGAGACAGGCGGCCAGTGCGAGGGCGTCCTCGACCGCGAGCTTCGTACCGGAGCCGATGGAGAAGTGGGCGGTGTGGGCGGCGTCGCCGAGGAGGACCAGATTGCGGTGCGACCAGCGGTCGTTGACGACGGTGCGGAAGGTGGTCCAGGCGGACCTGTGGGAGCGCAGGGGCCGGCCGCCGAGGGCGTCCGCGAAGATCTTGGCGCACCGCTCGACGGACTCCCGCTCGTCCAGTCCGGCGAACCCGGCCGCCCGCCACACCTCTTCGCGCATCTCGACGATGACGGTCGAGGCATCGGCCGCGTACGGGTAGCCGTGCAGCTGCAGCACGCCGTGCTCGGTCTCGGCGATCTCGAAGCGGAACGCGTCGAGGGCGAAGTCGGCCGCGAGCCAGATGTAACGGCAGCGGTGTTCCTCGACGGAGGGTCCGAACACGTCGGCGTGCGTCCGGCGGGTGAGGCTGTGCACGCCGTCGGCGGCGACGACGAGATCGTGGGTGGTCATCAGCTCCGCCGCGGGCGGGGCCTCGGTCCGAAAGCGCAGCTCCACGCCGAGCGCACGGCAGCGTGCGTGCAGGATCTCCAGGAGCCGGCGTCTGCCGAGCGCCGCGAAGCCGTGGCCGCCGCAGGTGTGGCGCACCCCGCGGCGCACGATGTCGATGTCGTCCCAGCGCACGAACTCGGCCCGCAGCGCCTCGTACACGACGGGGTCGGCGTGCTCGATGCCGCCGAGCGTCTCGTCGGAGAGCACGACACCGAAGCCGAAGGTGTCGTCGGGAGCGTTGCGCTCCCAGACGGTGATCTCGCGGTCGGGGCGCAGCCGCTTGAGGAGGGCGGCGGCGTACAGACCGCCGGGCCCGCCCCCGATGACGGCGACCCGCAGACCGCGCCGGCCCCCGTCGGGCGCCTCTCGCGTGCCGTGTTCGTCCCGCACGGTCACCGCCCCCGCCACTCGGGCGGCCGCTTCTCGGTGAACGCCGCGTGGAACTCCGCGTAGTCCTCGCCGTGCATGAGCAGTGCCTGGGTGGCGGCGTCGAGTTCCACCGAGGCGGCGAGCGGCATGTCCAGCTCGGCGGTGAGCAGCGCCTTGGTCTGCGCGTACGCGAGCGCCGGGCCCCCGGCGAGGCGCCGGGCGAGCCGCTGCGCGGCCTCGTCGGCGCGGCCCTCCCCGGCGAGTTCGCTGATCAGGCCGATCCGTTCGGCCTCGGGTGCCCGCACCGGTTCCCCGAGCATCAGCAGCCGGGTGGCGTGCCCGAGCCCGACCACCCGGGGCAGCAGATAGGCGGCGCCCATGTCGCCGCCGGACAGTCCGACGCGGGTGAAGAGGAAGGCGAAGCGGGCGGAGGGCTCGGCGACCCGGAAGTCGGCGGCCAGGGCGAGGACGGCTCCCGCCCCGGCCGCGACCCCGTGCACGGCCGCGATCACCGGGAACGGGCACTCCCGCAGCGCGCGCACGACCTGCCCGGTCATCCGGTTGAAGTCGAGCAGCCGGGCGGTGTCCATGGAGAGGGTCGCGCCGATGATCTCGTCGACGTCGCCGCCGGAGCAGAACCCGCGGCCCTCTCCGGCCAGCACCAGGGCACGCACGGACCTCTCGCGGGACAGCTCGGCGAGCAGGTCGCGCAGGTCCGCGTAGGCGCCGAAGGTGAGCGCGTTCAGCTTCTCGGGGCGGGCCAGGGTGACGGTGGCGACGCCGTCGGCGATCCGGCACCTCACGTGCTGCCAGTCGGGGGTGCGGGCGGCGGAACCCGTGAACGGACTCATGGCGTGCGGCCTCCTCGGACGGGGGCGGCGGGCGGCGGTGCCGGGCGGCGGCCGCCCGCGGTTGCGTGCGGCCGCTCCACGAAGTTATCACCTGTCTGTGACTGTCGTCACGACCGCGCGATAGAGCGTTCGGACGGCCTGCGGCCAGGGAGCCGGCAGGCGCCGTCACGGAGTCACGGATCGTCGATAGCCCCGTAACGGCGGGAGCATCCGTGCGCGACGGCCCGTTCGCCCGGGTACACGGCCCGGTACGCGGGGCGGACGTCCCCGCCGCCGCCCGTCGACCGCCTCCGGGCGGGAAGCCGTACCATTCCTGTGTTGAAAGCAGGACAGCCTGCTGATGAACGGACCCGCCTTGCACGAGCCGCCCTCCGCCCCCGCCTCCTGGCGCATCGCGCTGCCGCACACGGCTGCGGCGGTGCCGGTCGCCCGCGCGCTGGTCCGGACGGCGCTCGCCGAGCTGGAGCACGCGGCCGACAGCGACACCGCCGAGCTGCTGACGGCGGAGCTGGTCGCCAACGCCGTGGAGCACGCCGCGGGGGACGGTCCGATAGAGCTGGTGGTGGAGCTGCTGCCGTCGGGCTGTCAGGTCGAGGTCCACGACCCGGACCCGGCACCGCCCGGCGACCTCACGATCCCGCGGCAGGCCGGGCCGCCCGACCCCTGGCAGGAGCACGGGCGCGGCCTTCTCCTCATCCGCACCCTCAGCTCCTCCTGCGGCCACCGCCCCACCGAGTCCGGCAAGGCGGTCTGGTTCAGGCTTCCCGTCGTGCCGCCGCAGCGCCGGTACGCGCGCTAGTCGCGCCCTGGGCGAGCCGCGAGTGGCGGCGACCGTAGCCCACGTACACCAGGAATCCGGCCACGAGGAACGCGGCGAACTGGAGCCAGGTCCTCCAGCCGGTCTCGTACATGAGGTAGAGGCAGAAGCCGACTCCGAGCACCGGCATGACGGGGTAGAGCGGCACGCGGAAGGTGCGGGCGAGGCCGGGCTCGCGGCGCCGCAGGGCGATCACCACGACGTTGACGACCGCCATGACGGCCAGGGTGCCGATGGTGGTGAGGTCGACGACCGCGTCCAGCGACGCGAAGGCGGCCGGGACCGCGAAGACCGCCGCGACGATGAGCGTCCCGGAGACCGGGGTCGAGGTCTTCGGGGAGACCCGCTCGAAGACGCGCGGGACGAGTCCGTCGCGGGACATGGACATGAGGACGCGGGTCTGTCCGTACATCACCGCGAGGACGACCGAGGCGATCGCGACGACCGCTCCGAAGGCCACGATCCCGCCGCCGACGGCGGAGCCGGTGACCTCGTTGACGACGTAGGACAGCGCGGCGGCCCGGTTGCCGACCCGGTCCGCGCCGACGGCGCCGATCGCGGCGAGGGCCACGGCGCAGTACAGCAGGGTGACCAGGCCGATGCAGACCAGGATGGCGATCGGGATGTTGCGGCGCGGGTTCCTGGCCTCCTCGCCGGCCGTGGTGATCGCGTCGAAGCCGATGTACGAGAAGAAGGCGGCCGTGGTGCCCGCGCCGATGCCGCCGAGGCCGGCCGGCGAGAACGGGCTGAGGTTGCCGTCCTCGAAGGCGGTGAAGCCGATGGCGCAGAAGAGCACGAGGATGGCCAGCTTCAGGATCGCCATGGCGGCCGTCGCCCGGGCGCTCTCACGCACGCCGCGGACGAGCAGGACCGAGGCCAGGGCGATCACGACGACCGCCGGGAGGTTGACGACCCCGCCGTCGCCGGGACCCGCGGACACCACGTCGGGCAGTTGCACGCCGAACAGGCTCCTGAGCAGCTCGTTCACGTACTGGCTCCAGCCGACGGCGACGGCCGACACGGAGACGCCGTACTCCAGGAGCAGACACCAGCCGACGAGGAACGCCGTGCCCTCACCCAGTCCGGCGTAGGCGAAGGAGTACGAGGATCCGGAGACGGGGATCGCGCCGCCGAGTTCCGCGAAGGAGAACGCGGTGAAGACGCAGGTGAGTGCGGCGAGGACGAAGGAGACGACCACGGCGGGTCCGGCCTGGCCGACCGAGTCGGACAGGCCGACGAAGATGCCGGTGCCGACGATCGCGCCGACGCCGAAGCAGACGAGCTGGAAGAGGCCCATGGTGCGCTTGAGGCCATGGCCTTCGAGGTCCGCGCCGGATTCGGCGACCAGGAGCTCGGTGGACTTGATGCGGGGAGCGCGCTTGCCGCGGGCGGCGGGCTCGGTGCGTGGAGCGGGCATGCGGGTGGTGCTCATTTCGGTGCAGCGGGGGCGCGACGGGGTCGGTCGCAGGACGGGCTGCGGAAGGGATGGTTCCGCATCTCGCCGAGGATCGTACGGCGAGATGCGGCGGAAGCGGTACACAAGGCCGGGCGGGGGCTGCCCGTGACCGGCCGGAGAGCACGGACAAGCCCGCCCCGGGCGGGGCCACGTCAGGCCGAAGCAGGCCTCAGGCCGGGTCAGGCCGTCAGACGGGCAGGGGGCAGTCAGGCCGTCAGGCCGGGCGGGGTGCGGTCAGGCCGGGCCGGGCCGGGCGGGGTCAGGTCGGGCCAGGTCCCGTGAGGTCACCGGGTCAGGGGCGGTCAGGCCGGGCGAGGGTCGCGACCAGGATCGCCTTGATGGTGTGCAGCCGGTTCTCCGCCTCGTCGAAGACGACCGAGTGCGCCGACTCGAAGACCTCGTCGGTGACCTCGAGCGAGTCCAGGCCGTGCGCTTCGTGGATGTCCCGGCCGACCTTCGTGCCCAGGTCGTGGAAGGCCGGCAGGCAGTGCAGGAACCTGACGTCCGGGTTGCCGGTGGCGCGCAGCACGTCCATCGTCACGGCGTACGGCGACAGGGCGGCGATGCGCTCGTCCCACACGTCCTTGGGCTCCCCCATGGACACCCAGACGTCGGTGGCCACGAAGTCGGCGCCGCGGACGCCCTCGGTGACGTCCTCGGTGAGCGTGATGCAGGCGCCGCTGTGCTCGGCGAGCTCGCGGGCCCGGGTGACGATCTCCTCGGCGGGCCAGTACGCCCGCGGTGCGACGATCCGCACGTCCATGCCGAGCAGGGCGCCGGTGACCAGGTAGGAGTTGCCCATGTTGAAGCGGGCGTCGCCGAGGTAGGCGAGGGCGATCCCATCGAGCGGTTTGTCGCTGTGCTCGGTCATGGTGAGGACGTCGGCCAGCATCTGGGTGGGGTGCCAGTCGTCGGTCAGCCCGTTGTAGACCGGCACCCCGGCGTACGCGGCGAACTCCTCGACGCCGGCCTGACTGTCGCCCCGGTACTGGACCGCGTCGAACATCCGGCCGAGCACGCGGGCGGTGTCCTTCACGGACTCCTTGTGGCCCAGCTGCGATCCGGACGGGTCGAGGTACGTGGTGGAGGCGCCCTGGTCCGCGGCGGCGACCTCGAACGCGCAGCGGGTGCGCGTCGAGGTCTTCTCGAAGATCAGCGCGATGTTGCGCCCTTGCAGGTGGCGCTTCTCCGTGCCCGCCTTCTTGGCCGCCTTCAGCTCCGCGGCCAGCCGGACCAGAGCGCGGAACTCCTCCGCGGTGAAGTCCAGCTCCTTGAGGAAGTGGCGGCCGGCGAGGGCGGTCGGGACTGTCGCCATTGGGGGCGCTCCAGGGTGACGATGACGGGGACTTCTGGAATTCTATACGACCATCAACATTTCTATACGGCCTGCGTCCGGCCGCCCGGCCGCCCGGCCGCCCGGGAGCCCTGCGTCCTGCCGCCCCCGGCCGTCCATGAGCCCCACGCCCCGCCCGCCCCGGGCCGTCCGCTCCGCCGCCCTACACGGCGTCCCGCTCGACGGGGCAGCTCATGCAGCGGGGGCCGCCCCTCCCCCGGCCGAGTTCGCTGCCCGGGATCTCTATCACCTCGATGCCCTGCTTGCGCAGATGGGTGTTGGTCGTCGAGTTCCGCTCGTAGGCGATGACGACGCCCGGCTCGACCGCGAGGACGTTGCAGCCGTCGTCCCACTGCTCGCGCTCGGCGGCGTGCACGTCCTGCGTGGCGGTCAGCACGCGGATCTCACTGAGCCCGAGGGCGGCGGCGATCGCGCGGTGCATGTGCTCCGGCGGATGGTCGGTGACCTTCAGCTCCTTGTCCCCGACGCCCGGCTCGATGGTGTAGGAGCGGAGCATGCCGAGCCCGGCGTACTGCGTGAAGATGTCGCCGTCGACCATCGTCATCACGGTGTCCAGGTGCATGAAGGCCCGGCGCTTGGGCATGTCGAGCGCCACGATGGTGCGGGCCGAGCCGGCCGCGAACAGCTTGTGCGCGAGCATCTCGACGGCCTGCGGCGTCGTGCGCTCACTCATGCCGATGAGGACCGCGCCGTTGCCGATGACCAGCACGTCGCCGCCCTCGATGGTGGACGGATAGTCCGCCTGCCCCTCGGACCAGAGCGAGAAGGACTCGTCGCGGAAGAGCGGGTGGTGCCGGTAGATCGCCTCGAAGTGCACGGTCTCCCGCTGACGCGCCGGCCAGCGCATGGCGTTGATGGACACCCCGTCGTAGATCCAGGCGGAGGTGTCCCGGGTGAAGAGGTGGTTGGGCAGCGGGCCGAGCAGGAAGTCGTCGAGGTCCATGACGTGGAAGCGCACGGAGGTCGGCTCGGCGTGCGCCTCCAGGAACTCCCGCTTGGTCATGCCGCCGACCAGCGCGGCGGCCAGGTCCGGGGCGGACATGCCCTCGAAGGCGGCCCGCAGGTGGTCGGTGGCCAGCGGGCCGTACTCCTTCTCCTCGAACACCCGGTCGAGGACGAGCGAGCGGGCCGCCGGGATCTCCAGGGCCTCGGTGAGCAGGTCGCCGAAGAGGTGGACGGCCACCCCGCGGTCGCGCAGGACGTCCGCGAAGCCGTCGTGCTCCGCGCGCGCCCGGCGCACCCAGAGCACGTCGTCGAAGAGCAGCGCGTCCTTGTTGCTGGGCGTGAGCCTTTTGAGCTCGAGGTCCGGCCGGTGCAGGATGACGCGGCGCAGCCGCCCGGCCTCGGAGTCGACATGGAATCCCATGACTCCATCCTGACCATCCGGACGCGTTTCACCCGCCCATCCGCGCGAACCGGGCCCACTTGATTTCGTCCCCTTGACGATAAGTGGACTTCACGGTTATCGTCTCAATGACGACAACGGGCGGAGGTTCGGAACCCCCGCCCGGCGACGAAGGGGTAGTTCCATGGCCGACATCACCCGGCGCTTCGGCTGGCGCCACCTGCGTGGTGCACCTACCGCGCATGTGCGGCACCACCGGTCGGGCCGGCTGGTGCACGACGGGCCGGGGCTCAGCTTCTGGTACCGCGCACTGAGCGCGGCGCTCTCCGAAGTCCCGGTGGACGACCGCGAGTTGGCGATGACCTTCCACGCCCGTACGTCCGACTTCCAGGACGTGGCCGTGCAGGCGACCGTCACCTACCGGATCAGCGACCCGGGCCTCGCCGCGGCCCGCCTCGACTTCTCCATCGATCCCGACACGGGCGTGTGGCGCGGTGCGCCGCTCGAACAGCTGGGGACCCTGCTGACCGAGACGGCCCAGCAGCACGCGCTGGACGTCCTGGCCCGTACGCCGCTGGCGTCGGCCCTGGTGGACGGGGTGGCGGCGGTGCGCGAGCGGATCGCGGGAGCACTCGCGGCCGAGCCGCGGCTGCCCGCGACCGGGATCGAGGTGGTAGCCGTCCGGGTCGTGGCCCTGCGCCCCGAACCCGAGGTGGAGCGGGCGCTGCGCACCCCGGCGCGGGAGCAGATCCAGCAGGACGCGGACAAGGCCACGTACGAACGGCGCGCCGTGGCCGTCGAGCGGGAGCGGGCGATCGCCGAGAACGAACTGGCCAGCCAGATCGAACTCGCCCGGCGCGAGGAGCAGTTGGTCGACCAGCGCGGTACGAACGCGCGCCGCGAGGCCGAGGAGCACGCGGCGGCGGACGCCGTGCGGGCCACGGCGGAGGCGGCCCGCACGGTGCGCCTGGCCGAGGCGGAGGCCGCGCGCACGGTACGGCTGGCCGGCGCGGAGGCCCGGGCGGCGCGGGAGGTGGGCGAGGCGCGGGCCGAGGCACAGGCCGCCTGGCTCCGGGTCCACGGGGACGCGGACATCGCCACGCTGCACGCCCTGACGGGCACCCGGCTGGCGGAGAACCTGCCCCGGATCGACAGTGTCACGGTGTCGCCGGACGTGCTGACGGGTCTGCTGGCCAGGCTCGGCGGCGGCGCCCCGCAGGAACCGGCGTGAGTCTGGCACCCCGGGCCGTGCTGGTGCACCGCACCACCGAGTACGAGGAGTTGGTGGCCCGGCACGGCACGCACGGGCAGGCCGCCTTCTTCCTGGCCTCACGGGGACGTGACATCACGGAGGTCGCGGACCGGCACCGGCGCACCCGCGAGGCGCTGGCCGAGGTCGCCGCCGCCATCCCGCTGACCTGGCGTCAGGCCCGCGTGGAACGACGCGATCTGGACCGGTTCCTGTTCGGTCCGGAGGACGTCGTGGTCGTCGTCGGCCAGGACGGGCTGGTGGCCAACGTCGCCAAGTACCTGGCGGGGCAGCCGGTGGTCGGCGTCGACACCGATCCCGGGCGCAATCCGGCGGTGCTGGTGCGCCACCGGCCCGGTGACGCGGGCGCGTTGCTGGCCTCGGCGGTCGGCCGCGGCGGGCGGACCGACGAACTGACCATGGTCGAGGCGGTGGCCGACGACACCCAGCGGCTGGTCGCCCTGAACGAGATCTACCTCGGAGCCGCGGGCCATCAGACGGCCCGCTACCGGCTGGGGCTCGACGGCGACAGGGGTGTCGTCGAGCCCCAGGCCTCGTCCGGGGTCCTGGTGGGGACGGGGACGGGGGCGACCGGGTGGCTGCGGTCCGTGTGGCAGGAGCGCGGCGGCCGCCTTCCCCTGCCGGGGCCCTCGGACGACCGGCTGCTGTGGTTCGTCCGCGAGGCCTGGCCGTCACCGGCCACCGGCACGTCCCTCGTGGCCGGCACCCTCACGAGCGGGTCACGCCTCACCCTCACCGCGGAGTCCGACCGCCTCATCGCCTTCGGCGACGGCATGGAGACCGACGCGGTGGAACTGACGTGGGGCCAGACGGTAAGGGTGGGGGTGGCTCAGACCCGGCTGCGGCTGGTGGGGTGAGCCTCAGCCCCGACAGTTCAGCCCCTTCGGCGTTTGAGGAGCGGGGTCCGGGGCGGAGACCCCACGTCGGTGCGGAGACCCGGACCAGCGCGTGTCCCGGGCCCGGGCAGAGGCTCGGTCCCGGGACGGAACCCCGGCCCGGGACGGAACCCCGGCCCGGGACGGAACCCCGGCCCGGGACGGAACCCCGGCCCGGGGCAGCCCCAGCGTGGGGAGGGGTTGAGGAGGACGGACCCGTCAGAGACGGGGATCCACCGGTTCGGACTCCAGCGCCAGCACCCCGAACACCGCCTCGTGCACCCGCCACAACGGCTCCCCCTCGGCCAGCCGGTCCAGCGCCTCGAGGCCGAGCGCGTACTCCCTGATCGCCAGCGACCGCTTGTGGTTCAGGAAGCGGCCGCGCAGCCGCGCGAGGTTCTCGGGCCGCGTGTACTCGGCGCCGTAGATGATCCGCAGGTACTCCCGTCCCCGGCACTTGATGCCGGGCTGCACCAGCCGCCCCCGCGGTGACCGCACCACGGCCTGTACGGGCTTGACGACCATGCCCTCGCCCCCGCGTCCGGTCATCTCCAGCCACCAGTCGACCCCGGCCCGCACGGACTCCGCGTCGCCCGTGTCCACGAACAGCCGCCGGGTGGTCTGCAGCAGACCGCTCCCGTCGTGCTCGACGAGCCGGTCGATCAGCGCGAGCTGCTCGTCGTGCGGGAGCGCGGCGAGGCTGCGGCCCTGGACGGCGAGGATCTGGAAGGGCGCGAGACGCACGCCCTCCAGTCCGTCCGTCGTCCAGCAGTACCGCCGGTAGGCGTCCGTGAACGCCGCCGCGTCGGCGGCCCGTTCACGCTGCTTGACCAGGAGGTCCCGCACGTCGACACCCCGCGCCGCCGCCCCTTCGAGCGCGGCTAGCACCCCCGGGAACACCGCCCCCGAGGCGGCGCCGACGGCCGCGTACTGCGTCCGCAGCAGCCCGGACGCCTTCAGCGACCACGGCATCAACTCGGCGTCCAGCAGCAGCCAGTCGGTCCCCAGCTCCTGCCACAGCCCCGCCTCGTCGGCGGCGGCCCGCAGCCGGCCGAGGATCTCCTCGGTCACCGCGCCGTCGTCGAAGAAGGGCCGGCCGGTGCGGGTGTACAGCGCCCCGGTGGGCCCGTCCGCGCCCACGCCGAACCGCTCGCGCGCCGTCGCCGCGTCCCGGCAGACCAGCGCGACCGCCCGCGACCCCATGTGCTTCTCCTCGCACACGACCCGCGCGACCCCGTCCTCCTTGTACTGAGCGAAGGTTTCGGCCGGGTGCTCCAGATAGCCGTCGACGTGCGAGGTCGCGGTCGGCGCCATAGTGGGCGGCAGATACGGAAGCAGCCTCGGGTCCACGGCGAAGCGGCTCATGACCTCGAGCGCCGCGGCCGCGTTCTCCTCGCGGACGGACACGCGCCCGGCGTGCCGCGTCTCGACGACCCGCCTGCCGTGCACGTCCGCCAGGTCGAGCGGCCGGCCCTCGTGCCCACCGGGCGCCTCGGAGGCCAGCGGCCGTGCGGGCTCGTACCAGACCCGTTCGGCGGGAACGTCGACCAGTTCGCGCTCCGGCCAGCGCAGCGCGGTGAGCCGGCCGCCGAAGACCGCGCCCGTGTCGAGGCAGATCGTGTTGTTCAGCCAGGTCGCCGTGGGCACCGGGGTGTGGCCGTAGACCACGGCCGCGCTGCCCCGGTAGTCCTCCGCCCACGGGTAGCGCACCGGCAGGCCGAACTCGTCGGTCTCGCCGGTCGTGTCGCCGTACAGGGCGTGCGAGCGCACCCGTCCCGACGTACGCCCGTGGTACTTCTCGGGCAGCCCGGCGTGGCAGACGACGAGGCGGCCGCCGTCCAGGACGTAGTGGCTGACGAGCCCGTCGACGAATTCCCGGACCTGTCGCCTGAACTCCTCGCTCTCACCCTCCATCTGCTCGATCGTCTCGGCGAGCCCGTGCGTGGGCTGGACCTTGCGGCCCTTGAGGTAGCGCCCGTACTTGTTCTCGTGGTTGCCCGGTACGCACAGCGCGTCGCCGGACGCGACCATGGACATCACGCGGCGCAGGACGCCCGGGGTGTCCGGGCCGCGGTCGACGAGGTCGCCGACGAAGACGGCCGTCCGGCCCTCGGGGTGCGAGCCGTCGACGTAGCCGAGCCGGGTGAGCAGCGTCTCCAGCTCGGAGGCGCAGCCGTGGATGTCGCCGATGATGTCGAAGGGCCCGGTGAGGTGGGTCAGGTCGTTGTACCGCTTCTCGGTGCGGACCTCCGCGCTCTCGATCTCCTCCACGCCCCGCAGGACGTGCACCTTGCGGAATCCCTCGCGTTCCAAGTGCCGCAGGGAGCGGCGCAGTTCGCGGGTGTGGCGCTGGATGACGCGGCGCGGCATGTCGGCGCGGTCGGTGCGCGCGGCGTTGCGCTCGGCGCAGACGTCCTCGGGCACGTCGAGCACGATGGCGATGGGCAGCACGTCGTGCTCCTTCGCCAGGTCGATCAGCTGCCGGCGGCTCTCCTGCTGGACGTTGGTCGCGTCGACGACGGTGCGCCGGCCGCTCGCGAGGCGCTTGCCCGCGATGTAGTGGAGCACGTCGAAGGCGTCACGGCTCGCGCCCTGGTCGTTCTCGTCGTCGGCGACGAGGCCGCGGCAGAAGTCGCTGGATATGACCTCGGTCGGCTTGAAGTGCCGACGGGCGAAGGTCGACTTGCCCGAGCCGGACGCGCCGATCAGCACCACGAGGGAGAGGTCGGTGACGGGCAGGGTGCGCGCCTTGGTGGTCTTGTCCGTCATGCGGCCTTCTCCTCCTTCGTGACCGGGGTCCTCGCCGGGTCGTCGTGTGTGGTGGCGCGCAGGGTGAACACGGCCATCTGGGTCGGCGGCCCGACCTCGGGGTCGTCGGTGCCGACGGGGACGAACTCCACGTCGTAGGCGTGCCGTTCGGCCACCGCCGCCGCCCAGGCGCGGAACTCCTCGCGGGTCCACTCGAAGCGGTGGTCACCGTGCCGGGAGTGGCCCGCCGGGAGGGACTCCCAGCGGACGTTGTACTCGACGTTCGGCGTCGTCACCAGGACGGTCCTCGGACGGGCCGAGCCGAAGACGGCGTACTCCAGTGCGGGCAGCCGGGGCAGGTCGACGTGCTCGACGACCTCGCTCAGCACCGCCGCGTCGTAGCCCTTGAGCCGCTTGTCGGTGTACGCGAGCGAGCCCTGGAGGAGTTTGACGCGCGCGGCCTGGCGCTCTCCCAGGCGCTCCAGCTGGAGCCGGCGCGAGGCGATGGTGAGCGCCCGCATCGACACGTCGACCCCGACGATCTCGGTGTACCGCGGGTCCTTGAGCAGCGCCTGCACCAACTGGCCCTGTCCGCAGCCGAGATCGAGGACGCGTCCGGCACCGGAGGCGTGCAGCGCGGCGAGGATCGCCTCACGGCGCAGCACGGCAAGCGGCACGGACTCGGCCTTGGCCTTGGCCTCGGCGGAGGCGGAGGCGGAGGCGGAGGCGGAGGCGGAGGCTTCGGCCCCCGCAAACGCGCCGGCTTCGGCACCGCCCGCCTCCCCGGTGCCACCCGACTCGCCGCCGGCGGCCGCCCACGGGACGTCAGCCGAAACGCCGGCGCCCGCCCCCGGCGTTTCGGCCGAAACGCCCGTGCCGGAGCGGCCGTCGGCCGAAGCGCCCGCGCCGGAAGAGCCGTCGGTGTCCGGCTTGTCCCCGACCGCGTTGTCGATCTCCCCGACCGCGTTGTCGATCTCCTCGACCGCGCTGTCGTCGGCCTCGGCCAGCCGCACGAGCTCCAGCCGCTCCATGGCCTCCCGCGTCAGCGACCAACGCCTCGAGAGGTACCGGCTGGTGATCAGCTGCTGCTCGGGGTGGTCCGGGAGCCAGCCCTCGCCGGCCCGCAGCAGCTTGTCGACCTCGTCGGACGCCACCCAGTAGTGCTTGGCGTCGTCGAGCACCGGAAGCAGCACGTAGAGGTGGCGCAGCGCCTCGGCCAGCGTCAGTCCGACCTCGGCGGACTCCAGCACGAGGCGTACGTAGCGGGAGTCGCCCCAGGCGGGGAACCGGACGTCCAGCGGCACCGCTTCGAGGGTGACCGTCCAGCCGAGAGGTTCGAAGAGCTTGCGTACGAGGTCCGCGCCGCCGCGGGCGGGCAGTGCGGGCACCTCGATCCGCAGGGGCAGCGGCCGCGCCGGCAGGTCGGGCCGGGCGTTGCACTGTCCCTTCATGGCGCTGGCGAACACGGCGCTGAGCGCGACGGCGAGCAGCGAGGACGCCGCGTAGGGGCGGTCGTTGACGTACTGCGCGAGCGCGGCGTCGGGGGCGCCGCCGCGGCCCTTGCCCTTGCCGCGCCGGATCAGCGCCACCGTGTCCACCTCCAGCAGCAGCGCGGCCGTGCACCGCTCGGCGGACGCCTCGGGGTAGAGGACGTGCGCCTTGCCGTAGGAGGTGGAGAACGCCTGCGCCTTGTCGGGGTGCTTGTGCAGCAGGAAGCCGAGGTCGGTGGCGGGGCGCTCTGCGGTGCCGGTGGTACTGATCGTCAGGAACACGGTGGGTGGCCTCGAAACGTCGTTCGTGCCGCGTACCCGTCGGATCGGCCGTCGCCGTGCACGACGGGTGCACCTGCGCGGGCCGCGTCGAGCCGCCGCGATGGGAGAGCGCGCCGTCGATCACGGTTTCCCGGCGCGCCCGCACAACTTACAGCGAAGGCCCGGGGTACCCTCCGGGATTTTTCGCCCCGGGAATCCCCTTCATCACCGGCATGGTGCCGCTCGTCGCAAATGTGTCTATTGGCGCCGTAGACACACCTCGGGCATAGGCCGGAGTCACCCCTGGTGGATCAACGCTCCTTCTTTCCGGGGGTTTAAGCAGCCGGTTCGCGACGTTTTGCACCCTCGGGCGCGTACGGTGCATTGATGACAGTGGCGTAGGGTGGCGGTGCTATTAACTGCCTGTCCGCGTACCCGAGTTGACGGTTGGCCGACGGCGTACCGCTGTGTACCCCCGCGCCGACCGAGAGGACTCCCATGTCTGAATCCCCGGCCTATGCAGTGCGCTCGGATTCCGGTCGGACGACCGCTGCGAGTCCGGCCCGAAACAGGCACGGCAGGCCCCCCGCGCAGGGCGGGGACACCGACTCCGCGGCCCGCTCCCGCGCCGTCCGCCTCGCGGTGCTGCCCGCGGCCCTCATGGCACTGCTCGCCGGGGCCACCGTCGGCTATGTGCTGCTCGCCCAGTCCGGCGCGGCCGACGCCGCCACCTGGGGCGTACTCGCCGGTGCCGCCGTACTGGGCTGCGGTGTCCTGGTCCTCGCCGCGCGGGCCGGCGCCGCCGACGCACGGCGCTCCGCACGGGACGGCTCCACCGACGCCCGTCTGACCGCCGAGCACCACGCGTCCGCGCTGCGCCGCCAGGTGGGACAGCATCTGGCCGAGGTGCAGGAGATGGCGCGCCGGCTGGCGACGGGCGAGCCGGTGGAGCTTCCGCACTTCGAGGAGCCGGCCCCGCCGGCCGACGTGCACGATCCCGTCGGCCGGCTCGCCCACGACCTGACGGTGAGCGTCTGGCACACCCGGGCGGCCATCGCGCAGGCCGCGCAGAACGGGACGCCCTCGGACAGCGAGGAGCGGGTCGAGGTCTTCGTCAACCTCGCCCGCCGGCTGCAGAGCCTCGTCCACCGCCAGATCAACATGCTCGACAACCTGGAGAACGAGGTCGAGGACCCCGAACTCCTCAAGGGCCTCTTCCAGGTCGACCACCTCGCGACCCGTATCCGCCGGCACGCGGAGAACGTGGCGGTCCTCGGCGGCTCGGTGTCCCGCCGCCAGTGGACCAAGCCGGTCAAGATGATGGAGGTGCTGCGGTCCTCGATCGCCGAGGTCGAGCACTACTCCCGGGTCAAGCTCGTCCCGCCGCTCGAGGGCTCCCTGCGCGGTCACGCCGTCGCCGACGTCATCCACCTGCTCGCGGAACTCGTCGAGAACGCCACCGCGTTCTCCGACCCGGGCACCCAGGTGCTGCTGCGCGCCCAGCGCGTGACCGCGGGCATCGCCGTGGAGGTCGAGGACCGCGGCCTCGGCATGTCCCAGGAGGAGCAGGACCGGATCAACGCCCTGCTGGCGAACCCCGACCGCATCGACATCAGCAAGCTGCTCGCGGACGGCCGCATCGGCCTGTACGTGGTGTCCGCGCTGGCCCGCCGCCACGGCATCGTGGTGCGGATCCAGGGCAACATCTACGGCGGCGTCCAGGCGATCCTGGTCCTGCCGGTCGGCCTCATCGGCGACGACTCTCCCCCGGCGCCCCACCAGGCGGCGCACGAGGCGGCCCGGCCGGTCCACGCCGCCCCGCCGCAGCCCCACGCCGTACAGGCGGCCCCCGAGGCGCGGTACACACCTCCGCCGCTGGACACCGCGCAGCCGATGACCCGGACCCAGCTGCCGCAGCGTCCCGCGCAGCAGCAGCCGGCGGCCGCGCCCCCGCAGGCCACGTACACCCCGCAGCGGCACCACGGCGCTCCGCCGCAGCCGTACGCCCCGCAGCAGCACGCACAGCACAGCCCGTCACCCCACGTACCAGGCCCGTACGACAGCGACGACCGCCGCTCCGGGCGGCCGGCGCTGCCGCAGCGCCGAGCGCAGGAGCACCTGGCCCCAGAGCTCCGGGACGCGCCCACCGCACGCATGTCGGGGGGCATGCCGGAAGGCGAACACGATCCGGGACTGATGGCCGCGTTCCAGAGAGGGGTCAGCCTCGCCGACGCCGTGTCGGACGAGGACCCCGCTGACCACTCTCGCTAGCAGGCCCCGTACTCACCCCCCAAGGAGAAAGAGCACCACCATGGTGAGCGACACCCGTACCAGCTCGAACCAGAATCTCGACTGGCTCCTGCAGGGCCTCGTCGAGAAGGTCCCCCACACCCGCAGCGCACTGCTGCTGTCCTCCGACGGGCTGAAGAAGGCCGTGTACGGGCTCGACGCCGACGAGGCCGACCACATGGCCGCCGTGGCCTCGGGTCTGTACTCGCTCGGCCGCGGCGCCGGCCACCGCTTCGACGGTGGCGGCGAGGTACGCCAGGTGGTGGTGGAGCTGAACACCTCCCTGCTCTTCGTGTCCTCGGCGGGCTCCGGCGCCGTCCTGGCCGTCCTGGCCCGCCGCGAGGCCGACGCCGCGGTGCTCGGCTACGAGATGGCCATGCTGGTCAAGAGCGTCCGGCCCTACCTCGTCACGGCTCCGCGGCAGCAGGGAACCCACGTGCCGCGTGATGCGGGGCGCTGAGCATGTCGGACGCGAAGGACGACTCGTGGCTGGACGACGAGGCCGGACGATTAGTCCGGCCGTACGCCGTCAGCAACGGGCGCACCCGTCCCACCGCCCACTTCGACCTGCTGACCCTCGTCATGGCCACCGGCACGAGGCCGAGCACCTACCTCGGCCCCGACTACGACCAGGTCCTCAGCCTGTGCGGCGGTCATCCGCTGTCGGTGGCGGAGGTCGCCGCCCACATGCGGCTGCCGGCCGTCATCACCAAAGTCCTGTTGTCCGACCTCGTCTCGCACAAGGCGCTCACGACGCGGGCGCCCCGCCCCATCGAGGCGGCCTCCCCGACCGACCGAAACCTCCTGGAGGCGGTGCTGCATGGCCTACGCAAGCGGCTCTGACCCCTTCCCCACCGCCCTCAAGATCCTCATCGCCGGAGGATTCGGGGTCGGCAAGACCACCTTCGTCGGAGCGGTCAGCGAGATCGCGCCGCTGAGCACCGAGGAACTGCTGACGCAGGTCAGCGCCCGCACGGACAGCCTGGTCGGCGTCGAGGACAAGACGACCACCACCGTGGCGATGGACTTCGGCCGCATCACGCTCAGCCCGGACCAGGTCCTGTACCTCTTCGGCACGCCGGGGCAGGAGCGGTTCTGGTTCATGTGGGACGAACTGTCCAACGGGGCGCTGGGAGCCGTGGTCCTCGCGGACACCCGCCGCCTCCAGGACTGCTTCGCCGCCGTCGACTTCTTCGAGCGGCGCGGCATCTCCTTCGTCGTCGCCGTCAACGAGTTCGACGGTGCCTATCTCTACGAACCCGACGAGGTCCGCGCCGCGCTCGACCTCAAGCCCCACATCCCCGTGGTGATGTGCGACGCCCGGCAGTGCAATTCCGGCACCCGGGTGCTGATCGCACTCGTGGAGCACCTGCTCACCCCGGCTCCCGGCATGTCGGCCGCGGAGCCCACCCCGCTGCACTGACGCACGCTCAGCGCCCCCGAATGGAGCCTGCATGTCCGCGCCTGTTCCCTACACGCAGTACGACCCGACCGGCCAGATGCTGGTGACGCCCGAGGACAAGGACGCCCCGGCCCGGGTGGCCCGGCTGCGCGAGCTCGGCATCGGGAACGCCCCCGTCCCCGAGTTCGACGAGTTCGCCCGCAATCTGGCCCGGACCCTCAACGCCCCCTACGCGATGGTCAACTTCATCGACGAGAACCGCCAGTTCTTCGCCGGTCTCTACACGCCCGCCGACGGCCAGCCCGGGGTCGAGCTGGAGCCGCAGCAGGCCAGTACGAGCCGCGTGATGGCGCGCGACCACGGCTGGTGTCCGCACGTCGTCGTGCGCCGCAAGGCCCTGGTGCTGGAAGACGTCTGCGACTACCCGAGGTTCGCCGGGAATCCCGTCGTCGACGAGATCGGCATCCGCTCCTATCTGGGGGCGCCGCTGATCGACTGGAACTCGGGAATGGCCCTCGGCACGATCTGCGTCATCGCCCCGGAGACCCGCCCGTGGGGGCGGGAGGGTCTGGAGATCATCAAGGCGAACGCGCAGGCGATGGTCGACCGGCTCCGTCAGATGGAGGAGCAGCGGGGCGGGCACTGAGCGCCGCTCCCGGCGGCCGGCGGCCCCGGCGGCACGGGATCAGGGACGGGAGCCGCGGGCACGGCACTGTGTCCGTGGCTCCCCGCGCTCTCACACCCCGGCCGTCTCCAGCCGGTCGTCCTCTTCCAGGTGGTCCGTCGGACCGAGCCGCACCACGTCGGCCAGCCGCTCGGACCACTCGCCCTTCGCCGTGCCGAGCGCCACCTCGCCCAGACGCAGGAGCTGGATGTCGGAGGTGCCCGCGGGGGCGTAGATGTGGTGGGCGTCGCGCAGGTACCGCTCGATGGGCCGGTCGGTGAACAGCCCGCTCGCGGCATGGATCTCCATGCCGTCCCGGGCCGACTCGATGGCCGACTCGACGTTCAGGTATTTCGCGTTCATCAGCTCCGCGTCGCAGGGTCTGCCCTGGTCCAGCTGGTGTACGGCGTGGTAGGCCGCAAGCCGCGCGGTCATCAGCCGGTGCTGCATCCGGCCCAGCTTGAGCTTGATGTTGTTGAGCGCGCCGAGCGACGCGCCGTACCGCTCGCGCTCGATGCACAGCGCGGTGGTCTCCTCCAGGACGGCCTGGTGGATGCCGAGGGAGACGGCGGTCAGGTTGGGGCGGCCGTAGAGCACGCTCGACGAGTAGGCGACCGCGAGCCCGTCGCCCTCCCTGCCGAGCAGATTCGCCGCGGGGACACGGCAGTTGTCGAAGATCAGCTTGCCGAAGCTGAAGCCGTGCAGTCCCATGGCGGGCTGCTGTCCGGCGAGCGAGAAGCCGGGGCGGTCCGCCTCGACGAGGAACGCGGACAGTCCCCGCGACCCCTCACCGGTGCGGACGATCACGCCGTGCAGGTCTCCGACGTGGGAGTTGCCGACGAAGACCTTGTGCCCGTTGAGGATGTAGTCGTCGCCGTCCCGCACGGCGGTGGTACGGATGGCGAGGACGTGGCCGCCGGACTCCTCCTCGGTGGTCGCGATGGTCGGCAGGCAGTCGCCGGCGGCGATGCGCGGCAGCCAGGTGGCCTTCTGGACATCGTTGCCATAGTGGATGACCTTCGCGACGCCGAGCTGGGACGCCTGCACCATGGCACCCATCGCCCCGCTGACCCGGGCGAGTTCCTCGATGATGATCGTCTTGGCCAGGTGGCCGGCCCCCATTCCGCCGTACGACCGGTCGACGGTGACGCCGATCCAGCCCTGCCGGGCGATGAGCCGGGACACCTCGTGCGCCACGGTCCGGGACGCCTCCATCTCGGGTATGCGGGGCCGCACCTCGCGTTCGGCGAACTCGCGTACCCGCTGGCGCAGATCCTCGTGCCATCTCGTGGTGAAGTACCGCTGCACAACCCCTCCTCCGCGCTGCCCCCACGACCGTTCGGGTGTGGAGGGACGTCCTTCGGCAGTGGTTCTCCGCCTCCAGGCAGACCGTCTGTAGGATTGTCGTCTTATCGATCCATCTCGGCCAAGATCGCCAGCCTTCTTTGACTCAAACTCTGCGTCTTGCGAACTGAGCTGAAATGTGCGATGCGGCACGCAACCTGGTCACGAACGGACAGTAACGAGAGCCGAGTGACCCAAGCGGAAGCGGACCTGACGCCTCCTCCAACCAGGCCTGCCCATCAGGCAATTGCCCCGGGAGCAGGCACCTACGGAAATGCGCGGTCCGTCACCTTCCCGCCGGCCGCTGACGCCCCGCCCTCTACCCGCGTCCGCAGCCTCGTCGGCACACTTCGGCCAACGTGAGCGGAGCGCGGATGGAACCGCCCGTCCATGGGCATGCATCCAGTTCGGCCCTGGGCCGGCCCCCCGCGCCATGTCCCCCTATATCCGCTTCACCAGGCGGACAACCGGCGCCGGACCGGCGCCCGCGCCGAGGCCGTCACGTCAGCTGCGACTGCACCTGCGCCGAAATCAGGTCGAGGTGGTCCAGGTCGTCGAGGTCGAGGATCTGGAGGTAGATGCGCCCGGCGCCGATCTCCGCATACCGGCCGATCCTGTCGACGACCTCGGCCGGAGAGCCCGCCAGCCCGTTGGCCTTCAGCTCGTCCACGTCGCGGCCGATCGCGGCGGCGCGCCGCGCCACCTCCTGGTCGTCCTTACCGACGCAGGCCACCAGCGCGTTGGAGTACACCAGGTCACCGGCCTCGCGCCCGGCCCGCTCCGCCGCGGCACGCACCCGGCCGAACTGGCGCTCACTGTCCTCGACGGACGCGAACGGGATGTTGAACTCGTCTGCGTACTGCGCGGCGAGGCGCGGCGTGCGGGTCGCGCCGTGGCCGCCGATCAGCACGGGGATCTTCGCCTGCGCCGGCTTCGGCAACGCGGGCGAGCCGGTGAGGTCGTAGTACGTGCCGTGGTGATCGAAGGTCGCGCCGACCTCCGTCGCCCACAGTCCCGTGACGATCGCCAGCTGCTCCTCCAGGCGGGCGAACTTCTCCTTCGGGAACGGAATGCCGTACGCCTTGTGCTCCTCCTCGAACCAGCCCGCTCCCAGGCCCAGTTCGACCCGGCCGCCCGACATCTGGTCGACCTGCGCGACCTGGATGGCGAGCACGCCGGGCAGCCGGAAGGTGCCGGCGGTCATGAGCGTGCCGAGCCGGATGCGCTTGGTCTCGCGGGCGAGCCCCGCCAGGGTGATCCAGGCGTCGGTCGGCCCGGGCAGCCCGTCGGCCTCGCCCATGCGGAGATAGTGGTCGGAGCGGAAGAAGGCGTCGAAGCCGAGGTCTTCGGTGGCCTTGGCGACAGTGAGCAGCGTGTCGTAGGTGGCGCCCTGCTGGGGCTCGGTGAAGATGCGCAGATCCATGCCTCCATCCTGCACGGTCGAACGGGGGGGCCGACTCCGCCGGTCCCGCCGGCCGCGCCCGCCCCCGGCCGGGTGAGAACCGGTCGGCCCCGGGTGCGGTGCGGGTCCGCGGCAGCGACCCGGTTCGCCGGTGATCGTCGGCTCGGGCGGAGCCGGACCGCCGGGCACCCGTCACCGGCGCGTCACTCCCGGCGGCCCGCCCGCCGGGGCTACTGGCCGGGGAGACCTCCCGCCCCGCCCCGGCCGGCAAGCCGCACCGGCCCCTCATCCCGCCGCGCGGTCCCGCTCCACCATCTCCTCCTCCCGGACCGCGAGGCGCCGCAGCATCTCCAGCACCCGGTCACGGGACTCGTCCGCCGCGTCGATCGCCTCCATGCACTGCCAGTACGTCCCCTCGTCGTCGGCCGCGCAGGCGATGCCGACGAGCGCGATGCCCACTTCGCCGAGCAGACACCCGAGATCGAGGAGGGTCTGCCGGGCATCGCCCAGGTCGGTGAGCCGGGCGGCCCGCAGGTCACCCACGCCGAGCGACGGCGCGTCCAGGACGCCGCAGCCTCTGCCCGCCAACTCCGTGAGCCCCAGGGCCTCACCGCGTAATTCCGGGGGACCGGACACGGCGAGGCGACTGCCGATCGCCTGCGCCAGGGCCTGCGCCTGCCACACCTCCCTCATGATCTCCGGCACCTCGCCGCTTCCCGCCAGGGCACGCCTGCTCGTCACGATGAGCCGCATCGCATCCATGCGCTGCCCCCGTCTGTCCGACGCGCTCTCGCACGTCTGCCCGAACTCCGCCGTCCACTACCCAGAGTGAGGGCACGCGGGACGAAAAGCCAGAGGTAGCCCGAAATCTGTGGACACAGAATCGGCTGTGGACAACTTGACCACTACTGAGAGTGATTGACGGAGTGGGGCGTGAAGGCCCGTGAGCCAGTCAGCGGCCCTCCGGGGGCGGGAACCTCCGTTCGTTGCGGTCGATCTTCGCGTCGAGTGCCGCGAGCGGATCCACGCCGAGCACCGTGCACAACTGGAGCAGATAGGCGAGCACGTCGGCGACTTCGTCGCTCACGCGGTGCGCGGTGTCCGGGTCGTCCATCACCCGGGCCGACTCCTCAGGCGTCAGCCACTGGAAGATCTCGACCAGTTCGGACGCCTCCACGCTGAGCGCGGCGGCCAGGTTCTTGGGGGTGTGGTAGGGCTGCCAGTTCCGCGCGGCCGCGAACCCGGCCAGCCGGCGCTGCAAGTACGACACGTCCAGTTCCGTCACGCCCCCAGGTCTACCACCGTGGCCCCGACCACCTCCGCGGCCCCCGACGCGTCGCTCACGGCCCCCACCAGCCGGATGTGTCCCCTCTCGCACATCCGCGCCGCGAGCCGCAGGAGTTCCCCGGCCTGCCGGGGATCAAGCGAACGGTCGAAGCCGTCGGCCAGCACCGTCAGCGTCTGCAGCGCCGCCGGGACCTCTCCGGCGGTGTCCACCTCCAGCACCCCGGGTCCGGTGAGCAGCACCAGGGCCAGCGCGAGATACCTCAACTCGCCGTCCCCCAGCAGTCCCAGGTGCGTGCGGCGGCCGTCACCCCGGTCGAGCAGCCCGCGGACCCCGCCGTCGGGCAGCGGCTCGGCGAGCAGCTCGGCGACCGGGCCCGCGCAGCCGGCCCGGACCGCGGCCACCAGCAGCCCGTGGCGCCGTGCGCATTCGGTCCTGGTCCGCCAGAGGACATCGGCGACGTTGTCACAGCCGCGCAGCAGGCGCCCGCCGCCGGCCGGCACGGGTGCGCGCATGGACGGGGGTTGCGGGTCGCAGGCGAAGACGGAGCGCAGGGCGATCACCATCTGCTCGGCGGCGGCGAGCACTTGGCGCTGGCCGTCGGTCTTGCCCGCGACCCGCAGGGGCAGCAGCGCGGTACCGAGGCGGTCGTCGGGGAGCGGGCCCCGGGTGACCGGCGACGCGCCCGCCGTGTGCCAGGCCGCCTGGACGACGGAGCGGCTCGGATCCCGCAGCGCCGTCTCCAGCAGGACGAGGCCGCCCGCCGTCAGCCGTTCGCCGACGATGCGCAGTTCGGGCTCGGCCTGTACGGCGAGGTCGAGGCGGACGGGGCCCTCGGGACCGTCCGCCGTACAGCCGATACGGAAACCGCGCCGGCGCTGGGCGTCCGGGCGGACCCCTTCGGGAACGCAGGCCGCCGGGTCCGGGAACACCTCGCCCAGTTCGGCCCCGCCGCCGAGCCGCGCCAGTGCCTCGTACGCCCGCAGCGCCGTGGACTTGCCGCTGCCGCTGGGACCCGCGAAGAGTGTCAGCGGCCCGAGCTCGAAGGCGGCGCCGCGGTGTCCCGCGAAGGCGGAGAGCCGGAGGCGCGTGATGCTCGGCCGGTCCGGCCGCGTGTGCGGGGCGCTCGGCGCGGGCGGCGCGCTCGGCCGGCCCGGCCGCGTGTGCGGGGCGCTCGGCGCGGGCGGCGCGCTCGGCCGGTCCGGCCGCGTGTGCGGGGCTCTCGGCGCGGGCGGCGCCGTCTCGGGAACACCCGGCGCCGCCACGGGCGCTGCGAGGATCCCGGGGGCCGCGGCACGCGGTTCGGGAACCCGTTCCCGCCTCTCCGGCTCGGCAGCGCGCTCCCATGTGTCCGGCTCCGCGCCGAGGGGCCGGTCCGGACATACGCCGGTGCCTGGGCGGGCCCCGACATCCGGGCGGGCCCCGACATCCGGGCGGGCCCCGGTGTCCGGACGCACCCCGACGCCCGGGCGAGCCCCGGTGCCAAGGCGCACCCCGGCATCCGGGCGGGCCTCGACATCCGTGTGGTGTCCGGCGGACGTGCGGTGTCCGGCATCCGTGCCGTGTCCGGCGGACGTCCGATGCTCAGCGGACGGCGCGGACGGCGCGGACGCCGGGGACGCGGGGGACGCCGGGGACGGTAAGGCCGGCAAGGGTGACGGGGCCGGCAGCGGCGGCAGAGGTGACGCGGTCATATCCGGACGGTAGGACTCCGCCGCCAGGCGAACCGTTCCGGCCGGGCGATCTTCCTTCGTTCGAGGGATCACGCCCGTTGATGGCGTCCCCGGGGACGCCGGCCACCCCGGGGACGTCACCCCCGGTCACAGCCCGGGGACCCCCGCGCTCTCCATCAGCCCCTGCACCTCGGTACCGGGCGGCGTCAGCAGGAACACGTTCCGGTCGACCCGGTGCATCCCGCTCGCCAGGCCGAAGACCACGCCCGTGCTGAAGTCCAGTACCCGCTTGGCGACATCGGTCTCCGCGCCCGTCAGGTCGAGCAGCACGGGGGTGCCGCCCATCAGTGTTTCGGCGACCTCACGGGCGTCCGCGAACACGTTGACCCGCAGGACCACGAAGCGGCGCCGCGCCTCGGTCGGGGCCTCGGGTATCGACCGGTGGCCGACGGCCGACGGCCACGCGTCCCGGCCGCGCAACGGAACGACCTGGGCGAGCCCTTCCCACTGTTCATCGGTGACGTCGTGGCTGTTCACTGGCCATCCCCGCCCTGGCTCGCCATGGTTGTCTGCACCAGGCAATTCTTACCCATGGTCACCCGTTCGGCCGAACAGCGACACGGTCCGCGACAGCTCTCCTTGCGGCACGGCTCGCGGAAGCACGTCCGGAATCAGGCGATACCCGTACCGCAGTGCGCCAGCAGCGCGGCGACCGGCCCGTCCGTCAGGCGGTACCGCACGACGCGTCCCTCCCGCTCGCCGACGACGACCTCGGCCGTCCGCAGCAGGCGCAACGCCTGCGACACGGCGGGGTCGTTCATGCCGGTCGCGATCGCCAGGTCGGACACCGCCAGGGGCCCGGCCCGGTGCAGCGCCAGCAGGAGCGCCAGCCTGCCGGGGTCGGCGAGCAGCGAGAAGCGGTCGGCCCAGGCGCGTACGGCCGCGGGCTCGCCGATGGCGGCGACGGCGTCGCAGACCCGGTGGCCGTCGATGGTGCGCCGGTCGGCACGGTCGGCGGGGACGAGATGCATGACGGCATTCTTCCAGGCGGCACTGTGATCTTCGATACCTGCGCAACTGTGCAGGCTTGCAGCGGTTGACGGGCGGCACCTAAGGTTGGCGGGCCGTGGTGTTCGGGAAGACCGGTGACAGCCTTTCAGGGGCTCAGTCCGGAGCGGCCCTCGCCACTGTGATCGGGGAGTTCCCGTCCCGTGCCGCTCCAGGGCGGCGCCACTGGCCGGACGGCCGGGAAGGCAGGGGCGAGCGCGTCGACCCTCCGCCACACCCGGCTTCGGCTCGTGCGGGAGGTACCCGCGAGCCAGGAGACCGGCCACGGCATCTCACGAAGTGATCCACGAGGTGCTGGAGCGTGACCGCATGACCCTGCCCACCGGGCCCGCCGCCTTCCGATGGCGACGCGAGGACACCGTCCGTACCGCCGGCCTGCTGGCGGTGATCGCCGCCCTGCACGTCGTCGCGTTCGGGGTGCTCTTCCTGCTGGTCGTGCCGGCGCACTACGAGGTCGGTTCCAAGGCGTTCGGCATCGGCCTCGGCGTCACCGCGTACACGCTCGGCATGCGGCACGCCTTCGACGCCGACCACATAGCGGCCATCGACAACACGACGCGCAAGCTGATGGCCGACGGCAAGCGGCCGGTGTCGGTGGGGTTCTGGTTCGCGCTCGGCCACTCCAGCGTGGTGGTCCTCCTCGCGGCGCTCATCGCGGGCGGCACCCAGCTGGCCGGGCGGATCATGAACGAGGGGTCGAGCACGCACCAGGTGCTCGGCGTCATGGGTACGACCGTCTCGGGCGTGTTCCTCTACCTCATCGCCGCGCTCAACCTCGTGGCCCTGCTGGGCATCCTGCGGGTCTTTCGCGCGATGCGGGCGGGGACGTACGACGAGAAGGAACTCGAAGGACACCTGGATTCACGGGGGTTCATGAACCGGATCCTCGGCCGCTTCACCAAGTCCATCAGCCGCCCGGGGCAGATGTTCCCGCTGGGCTTCCTCTTCGGCCTCGGCTTCGACACCGCGACGGAGGTGACGCTGATGGTGATGGCGGGCAGCGGCGCCGCGGCGGGGCTGCCCTGGTACGCGATCCTGTGCCTGCCGCTGCTGTTCGCCGCGGGCATGAGCCTGTTCGACACCCTCGACGGCACGTTCATGAACTTCGCCTACCAGTGGGCCTTCTCGAATCCCGTGCGCAAGGTGTTCTACAACCTCACCATCACCGGTCTGTCGATCGCGGTGGCGTTCCTGATCGGCACGATCGAACTGGTCGGCGTCCTGCACGACCGGCTCGACCTGCGGGACGCGGTCACGGGCTGGATCGCCGGTCTCGACCTAGACAACGTGGGCTTCATCATCGTCGGTCTGTTCGTGGTCGTGTGGGCCGCCGCGCTCGCCTACTGGCGGCTGGCCAGGGTCGAGCAGCGGTGGGCGGTGCGCCCGGCCGACGGAGGCTGACGCCGGGGACGAGGGCCAAGCCCTCCGGGGACACCCACCGAAATGACACTCAGTCCCCTCCCTCGCAGGCACTTAGTGTCATACGTGATCTCCGGTGCTAGTTTCCCCGCATGAGTGAGACTCCCCGCCGGAGCCCGTCGGCCGGGGCGGGCGCCCCGAAACCCCCGATGCGCGACGCGCTGGTCGCGGCGGCGTTCCGGCTGTTCCTCGAACGCGGCTACGAACAGACCACGGTCGACGACATCGTGTCGCTGGCCGGGGTGGGACGGCGGTCGTTCTTCCGGTACTTCCCGTCGAAGGAGGACGTGGTCTTCCCGGACCACGAGCGCTGCCTCGCCGAGATGACCGAGTTCCTGAACTCCGGCTCCGGTCCGGCGGACCCGGTCGAGCGGGTCTGCGACGCGGCCCGGCTCGTGCTGCGGATGTACGCCGAGAATCCGACGTTCTCGGTGCAGCGCTACCGGCTGACCAGGCGGGTGCCCGGACTGCGTGCGTACGAGCTCTCCGTGGTCTGGCGCTACGAACGTGCCCTCGCCGACCACCTGCGCACCCGCTTCGCGGGCCGGCGCGACGGAACCCTGGAGGCGGACGTGATCGCCGCGGCCGTGGTCGCGGCCCACAACAACGCGCTGCGGTCCTGGCTGCGGGCGGACGGCGAGGGGGACGCCGACGCCCGGGTGGACCGGGCACTGCGCTATGTGCGGCGCACCTTCGGGGCGGACGAACCGGGCACCCGCCGGGAGGGCGGGGACGTGGTGGTCGTCGTGGCCCGGCGCGGGGTCCCGATGTGGCGGGTGGTCCAGGAGATCGAGTCGGCCTGGACGGATTGAGGGTACGGAGTGCCTTTACGGCTGGCACTGAGTGCCATAACCTGTCGCTCGTGCACGGCGATCCGAGCACATCAGATTCCGGCCGAGCGCAGGGAGATGACATCGTGTTCCACCCGGGAATCGGGATCGCGGCGGACGTGCTGGACGCCGATGCGCCCCAGAACAACGCCACCGCCCCAGCGGAGAGCGGCGCCCCCATGTGGGCCGCGCGGAGCGAGGAACGTCTCGCCTTCCAGCGGTGCCGCTGGTGCGGGACCACCATGTTCCACCGGCTGCTCTGTCCGGTCTGCGCGTCGAGCGACCTGCACACCGAACACAGCCGGGGCGCGGGCATCGTGCGCCGCACGACCGTGGTCCGGCGCAACACCCCCGCCGCGCGCAACGTGTCCCTCATCGAGATGGCGGAGGGCTTCACCGTCCGCGGCCGCGTGAAGGGCCCGTTCATCGCGATCCACCCGGGCGGCCGCGTCCGCCTCACGGTCGCCGAGGACCCGGTCCGCGGCGAGCCGGTCTTCGAACTCTGCGACGACTTCTACGGGCTGCGCGACTGACGTCCGGCCGCGCGAGCGACGGCGTCACGGCCGGCCGGGATCTGCGACGCCACCCGTCGGCGGACGCAGCGAGGACAGCGGGATCGCTGGACCGAGCGCCCGGCCACGGTGCGGGACACCCTGGGCACCGTCCTGCTCGCCCCGGTCGCGCCCGCGACCGCGCCGCTCGGCGCCCGGTTCGGCGACCTGCCGCGGCACCCCTACGACGCCGCGGGCGTACTCCTGGCCGTCGCCCTCCGGTCACCCCTGGCTCTGCGCCGCCGGTGGCCCGCGCTCTGTCTGACGGTGATCGCGACGGCCTTCGCACTCCGCGAACTGGCCGGCTACCCGCAGACGTTCGCGAGCGTCGGCCTGTACGTCGCACTGTAAAGCGGCAACCCGGTGCTGTACCTGGCGGCCGGCGCGGTGATCGCGGTCGGTGCGCTGACCGTTGTACGCGGCCGTGGTGCGTCGGCTGGAGGCGCGCCCGGTGCGCGAACTGGACCCCGCCGGCGCCCGGAACGGTCTTCGCGTGGGCACCCTGCTCGGGCTCGTCCTGTTCGCGGCGGCACTCGCCGTCGTCGCCCTCTTCGCGGCTACGGCACCGAGGGCGGAGTCTCGGTCGGCGGTGCGGTGGCGGTGCTCGGCACGACGGCCGGTGTGGCGGTCACCGAGGAACTGCTCTTCCGTGGCGTGCTTCCCGCCAGAACCGGCGGCACCGTGCCCGGAGCCGGTCTCAGTCCCGACGGCCCCGCTCCTGCTCCAGCAGTTCTTCGAGGTCGCGCAGGCGGTCAAGGCCGCGCACCGCCTGCGTCATCCTCGCGTTGTGTTCGAAGCGGTCCCGGTGCCGGTGCAGGAGGTTCCAGTACCCGGCGGTGAAGGGGCAGGCGTCCGCACCGACCCGGACGGACGGTGTGTACCGGCAGGGTCCGCAGAAGTCGCTCATGCGGTCGATGTACGCCCCGCCGGAGGTGTAGGGCTTGGTGGTCATGCGGCCCCCGTCCGCGTACTGCGACATGCCGACCACGTTCGGGACCATCACCCAGTCGTAGCCGTCGACGAAGCTGCGGTGGAACCAGTCGGTGACGGCCCGGGGGTCCCACCCCCGCTGCAGGGCATGGCTGCCCAGGACCATCAGGCGAGGGATGTGGTGCGTCCAGCCGGTCGCGTTGACCTGCTGGAGGACGTGTGTGAGGCAGTTCGCGTCGGTCGCGTCCGGGGACAGCTCCGTGAACCAGCCGGGCAGGGGCTCGTGGTGGCCGAGGGCGTTGCCCTCGCGGTACCGGTCGCCGAAGTACCAGTAGACGTGCCAGACGAACTCGCGCCAGCCGGCGATCTGCCGCACGAAGCCCTCGGCGCTGTTGAGCGGCACGGCGCCGGACCGCCAGCGCGCCTCCGCCTGTCCGACGCACTCCGCGGGGTCCAGCAGCCCGAGGTTGAGCGAGGACGAGAGCAGGCTGTGGCTCATCGTCGGGTCCCCGGCGAGGATCGCGTCCTCGTACGCGCCGAACGTGGCCAGCCGGTGCTGGACGAAGCGGCGCAGCGCGGCGAGGGCCTCCCGGCGCGTGGCGGGGAACCTGCGGCGTCCGTCCTCGCCGACGAACTCGACGTCCCCCTCGCGCGACCAGCGGTCGAGGTCGGACCGCACCTCGGCGTCGATGTCGTCCTCCCGGGGCCGGTAGGGCGCCGGAACGCCCAGGCCGGTGCGGCCGCGCGGCGGGGGCTGCCGGTTGTCGTGGTCCAGGTTCCAGCGGCCGCCGACGGGCCGGTCGCCCTCCATCAGCAGATCGTGTGTCTGCCGGACCCATCGGTAGAAGTCCTCCTGGCGGAGGTGTTTCGTGCCGCGGCCGTCCGCCCAGAGCTTGAACTCCTCGTGCGCCACGAGAAAGCCGCGGGCCGGCAGGACGCGTACCGAGGGCAGCGCGCGTACGAAGGTGAGGGCCGCGTGGGACGTGGGGTGGTGCACGGTCACCGGACCGTCCCCCACCGCCTCGCGCAGACCCTGGCGATAGGTGTCCGCCTTGACGTACCGCACGCGGTCGCCGAGTTCCGCGGCGCGATGGCGCATCGCCGAGAGGATCAGGTGCGCCTTGGCCCGGTGGAAGCGGCGCCGCCGGAAGACGCCCCTGGACTCGATCATCACCAGTGGCGCGTCCCGGTCGGGTCCGCCCCGCGCCGGATCGGCGAAGTGGGGGCCGAGCTGATCGCCGAACAGCCAGTGGGGGGTGCCGGACTCTTCTTCCGTCATGGCGAGCGCTCCGTGGACGATCCGTTGCCGGGCCGGCACGCCACGCGAGGTGGCGCGCCTGTCCGCAGATCAAAGCGCAGGCGGACACGGACGGGACGCGGCACACGCCGTTCCTCTTCGGATGGCCGGGCAGGTGACACCGGGGGGAGCAGCGGTGGCCCGGCGATCGCCACGCACCCCGTGTGAGGCGTCACCCCCTGTCGGACTCGCCGGACTTCCACGCCGTGACCAGCCCGGCGAGGGCGTCGGCGGCCTCCTCGGTGTCGCGGCCGTCGTCCGCGCGGGCGTGCCGGGCCAGCTCGACGTGGACGAAGCCGGCGTGTTCACGCTGCGCCGAGCGGCCCTGGACGTTGGTCGTGCCCTCCAGCGGGCAGCGCGCCGCCCAGGCCCGGCAGACCCGCAGCCCGTCGTCGTCCATGCGGTCGGCCATGGCGGCCACCTCGGCGGGCGCGGTCTCGACGGCGCCGGTGGAGACGACGGCGTCGTAGGGGCGGTCGGAGGACTTGGTGAAACCGTGCAGCTGCACGCCGGGCACCCCGCGCTTCTGCAGCTCGACGACGACCGTGTGGAAGGCGCTGTCCTCGCGGTGGGCGACATCGGCGGCACCGTACTCGCCGGCCCGGCGGTGCGTGCCGGCGAGGACGAGGGCGCCGCCGGGACTCTGCTCCAGGAGCCGGATGCCGAGGGCCTCGGTGTCGCGGTCGGAGACGGGGTGCGGGACCTGGGCGTTCCACCGGACGGCGGAGTCGGCGTTCAGGTACAGGCGGCCCCAGCCGGTGCTCGCGCCGGTGCCGGTGGCGGCGATCTCGTCGTAGCGGCGGCCGGAGTCGGTGTCGGTGAGGCGGGTGAGGCCGAGGCCGAGCGGGGCGAGCCGCCGTTCCGCCTCCTGGGCGTCGCCGGACAGCAGGCTCCCGACGGCCTTCGCCAGCCGCGCGCGCTGTGCCTCGCCGGGCGGAGTGTAGGGGGCGTCGGCGCGGAACCCGGCCGTGTATCCGAGGATGCGGCTGCGCAGGTCGACCAGTTCCCGGGCGCGTGGAATGGAGTCTTCCGAGGTCGGGGACGTGTCGGCCTGGCAGCCCACCAAGGCCAGAAGCAAACCCGTGTGGACGAAAACGCGCTGGAAGCGTGACCGTCCCGTGACGGTAATCCGAGGGTCGCTTGTGAGGTTCATGTAAACATGAGTCGGTGACATTCCGTAAGTCTCTCCGTATGGGCCGTTCGCTGGCGGTACTGGCGGCGGCCACCGGCCTGACCGTGTCGTGCGGCTCCGAGGCCGCGCAGCCCCGGGCCGAGGCCGGGGGCCGCAGTTTCACCGTCGCCGCGGCCGGCGACATCCTCATCCATCCCGAGCTGGTCGAGCAGGCCGCCAAGGATGCCGAGGAGAGCGGACACGGAGAGGCCGGACTGGACTTCGGGCCGCTGCTCGCCGGGGTGAAGCCCGTGATCAGCAAGGCCGACCTGGCGATCTGTCACATGGAGACGCCGGTCGGGAAACCTAAGGGACCGTTCAAGGGATACCCGGAGTTCCTGGTTCCGCCGCAGATCCTGACCACTCTGAAGGACGTGGGGTACGACACCTGCTCGACGGCCTCCAATCACACTTACGACCACGGACTGACCGCGGTACGGCGCACGCTGAACGCGATGGACGAGGTGGGCCTCGGGCACACCGGGTCGGCGCGGACGCCGAAGGAAGCGGAGCAGATCAACATCCGCGACGTCAAGGGCGTCAAGGTCGCCCACCTCGCCTACTCCTGGGAGTCCTTCCTCAACCCCACGCCCGAGAAGGAGGGCTGGGCCTTCAACCGTTCCAGTACGGACGAGGTGAAGAAGGCCGAGAAGCGGGCCCGCGACAAAGGCGCCGAGGTGGTGATCCTCTCCCTGCACTGGGGCCTGGAGCACTACAACGAACCGAGCGTCCCGCAGCTGGACATGGCCCAGCGGATCACCGAGGAGACCGGGGTCGACCTGGTGATCGGGCACCACTCCCACGTGGTGCAGCCGATCCAGAAGGTCAACGGCACGTGGGTCGCCTACAGCCTCGGCAACCAGGTGGCCCGGCACTCCTCGCCGACCGGCCTCACCGAGGAGGGGGCCATCGGCTGGTTCGAGTTCCGCGAGACCGCCGACGGCTGGGACGTCTCCGCCCGCTACCGCACCACGCTGGTGGACATCCCGCCCGAGACCGAGGCAGGGGAGAAGGCGGCCGAGGGGTCGGTCGAGGACCTCCGGGTGGTGGACGTCCAGCAGTCGCTGGAGCACCCCGAAGGGCTGTCCGACGACCGGATCGCCCGCTACCGCCTGGCCGAGGACCGCACGCGCGGCTTCCTCTACAACCGGGGAGCGCCCGGCGGTGACGGCCTGAAGCGGCTGCCGCTGGAGCAGTGACCAGGGACACACACCCCTGTGTGCCGACGGATACAACCTTGTCGGCGTTTATCAGTCTTTTCTGTGACGGCGTCATGCTGCCGCGCGACAGCGGTGCTTCCTTCGGGCGCTGAGCACCCGCAGCGACCAAGGAAGAAGACCGGTGACATCGACTCCTGCCGCGCCCCTCGTGCCGAAAGGCCGGCGGCGCAGCCGCAGACGCGCGGACATGCCGCTGCTCGGCGGCATCCGGCCGCCGATCGCGCTGCTGTGCGTGCTGGTCCTCGCCCTCGCGGCCCTCACGGCCAAGGTGCTGGGGCCGGACGCGGAACCGGTCGTGCCGAAGGCGGTGCTCTCCTCGCAGCAGTACTTCGCCCAGGACGGGGCCATCGCCCTGCGCGCCTCGATCGACGAGCGGGTCACGGACCTCGAACGCACCGCCACCGCGCTGAGCGCGGACAGGCCGGCGGACCCCGAGCGCGTCCTGTCGGACCTGAGCAAGGCGTACCAGAAGTGGACCGGCACCACGGTGCTGGACCTGGAGAGCGGCAAGGTGCTCGCCGCCCGCGGGGAGCGCATCCCGCTCGGCTGGCTGGACAAGGACGTCCTCACCGGTGACCGGGCGCTCACCCCGCGCATGGTGCGCCTGGAGACCGGTGACGTGCGCCTGATGACGATGGCCGTGCTGGGCGGGAAGAAGGGGGCGCAGCAACTGCTGATCGCCTCCAACAGCCTCTCCGTGCCCTCCATCAACCTGGGCCCGTTCCGGAGCATGGCCGTCGTCGCGCGGGGCGGCGAGGTCCTCGCCACCGCCGGCTTCGAGCAGTCCGAGGCACTCAACTCGGACGCGGAGCGCGAGGAACTCACGTTCCTGCAGAAGCAGATGACGCGGCTGTCCGACCGGGCCGCCGAGGCGACCGAGCAGAACCCCGTCAGCGCGCGGGAGCCCGGTTCCCGCGGCTATCCCGGCGTGAGCGGAACCCTGCTGGGCGATGACTACAACGGCCGCGTCGCGACCGCCGGGTACGCCTCCCTCGCCGCGTCCGACCCGGAGGACGGGAAGAGTGTCGCCGCCGGCCTCGGCCTGACGGTCGTCGCCATGCTCCCCGTGGTCCAGCAGCAGACCGTCACGGAGGGCAGCCGGCAGCTCTTCGGCCTGCTGGCGGCGGGCGCCCTGGTGCTGCTCGGACTGCTCGCGGTCGCCGTGCTGTGGATGACCGTGCAGCGTCCGCTGCTCAAACTGTTCCTGGAATCCCGCCGGCTCGCCCGCGGCGACCTGGTCAGGCCCGTCGCGGTGCCCCGCTGGGGGGAGGCAGCCCGCATCGGCTCCGCGCTGGAGCGCACCCGCGGCCTGCTCGGCGGCGCGAGCGCCCCGGACGGTGCCACCGGTGCCCGCCGGGCCGGCAGGTTCCGGGGCGGTGCGCGCGGACCGCTGGTGCTGACGGCGGTGCTCCTGCTGCTGTGGTGCGTCCCCGTCGGGTTCCTGCTCAACCGCACGGACGGGACCGTCAGCATCCCCGCCCCCATGGTCAACGACCAGCGCGACCGCACCGACCTGGTCGCCGACCGGGCCCGCCGGGCGCTGAACGAGGCCCAGGCCGACCTCGTCTCCACCGCACACCTGATCGACATCGACGATCCCGCCGCCACCGAGACCTTGCTGAAGGACGCCCTGCGCGAGCACACCCGCTACCAGGCGCTGTATGTCGTCGGTGAGGACGGCGGCCTCGTCGCCCGGGCCGGCGCCGGCCCCCACGCGTGGAGCGCGAAGGACCGGGCGCTCGTCCGCGTCTCCGGCAGGGGTGAGAAGAAGCCCGTCGTCCAGACCGGGGCGCCGGTGCCGGAGCACGAGGGCACCACTCTCGTCGGCGAGGTGCGGGTGGAGTTCCTCAACTCGCTGCTGAAGCGGCCCGGCCTCGGCGAGGTCCGGATCGTGAACGCCGACGCGCGGACCCTCGCCGCCAGCGATGGTTTCCTCGCCTTCGAGGGGCTGCCGGACGACGCGCTGCCCGACCTGGTGCGCGCCGGCAACGTGCGGGTGGGCGCCGGGCCCGTGGCGAACGGTCTGCTCATCCGCGGCGGTGGCTCCGTCACCGTGGCCGCCGCGGCGCCGTTCACCGGCGGCGGCGTCGCCTCCGACCTCGGCTGGACCGTCGTGAGCTGGCAGAACGCCGACCACTTCGAGATCACCGCCTACGAGCGCGAGGACCGCAGTGTGCTCGCGGGTCTGCTCGGCCTCGCCCTGATCGTGGTCTGCCTGGGCTGGATCCACCTCGTCGTCGTACGGCCCCTGCGGGCCCTCGCGCAGGACGCCGAGAAGCTCGCCGACGGCGACCTCAAGACCGTGCACTACCCCCGGTACCAGGACGAGGTCGGCGCCGTCGTCCGCAGCCTCGAACTCATCCGCCAGCAGTTGCAGGCCCGCCGGCAGAACCAGGCGCGCCGGCCCGCCGAGTCCCGGCCCGGCGCCGGAGGAAGGTGACCAAGCGTGCTCTATCTCTACTTCGTCCTGTTGACCGGCTGTCTGTTCCTGTTCGTCGCGGGCATCGTGGAGCAGCGTCGGCACTACGCCGCGCTGCACACCATCCCCTCGCGGGTGCTCGTCAACGGCATCCGCGGCAAGTCCTCCATCACCCGGCTCTGCGCGGGAGCGCTGCGGGGCGGTGACCTGATCACCGTCGCCAAGACGACCGGGACGGCGGCCCGCTTCATCCACCCCGACGCCACCGAGGAGCCGGTCTACCGCAAGTTCGGCATCGCCAACGTGGTGGAGCAGATCGGCATCGTCCGGCGGGCCGCCACGTACCGGCCCGACGCCCTCGTCATCGAGTGCATGGCCGTGATGCCGGCCCTCCAGGAGGTCAATCAGAGCAAACTGATCCGCTCCACCATCGGCGTGCTGTGCAACGTCCGCGAGGACCACCTCGCCGAGATGGGCCCCACCCTGGACGACGTGGCCCGGTCGCTGTGCCGCTCGATGCCCCAGGACGGCATCTGCGTCACCGCCGAGAAGGAGCGCTTCCACATCCTCCAGGAGGAGGCGGACGCCCGGAACTGCGAGTTGGTCTATGCCGACCCGGAGACCGTCAGCGACGAGGAACTGCGCGGCTTCAGCTGGTTCACCTTCAAGGAGAACGTGGCGATCGCCCTGGTCGTCGCCGAACTGCTCGGCGTGCGGCGCGACGTCGCCCTCCAGGGCATGTACGACGCCCCGCCGGACCCGGGCGTGCTCTCCGTGGAGCGCTATGCGGCCCCCGACGGCAAACGGCTCGCGTTCGCCAACGTGTTCGCGGCCAACGACCCCGAGTCGACGCTGATGAACATCAACCAGCTGCTCGACCTCGGCGCCGTCCGCCGCCCCCTGAACGTGGTGATCAACTGCCGCCCCGACCGCGTGGAGCGCAACGGGCAGATGGGCGAGATCATCCCCGACCTCCAGCCCGACCACGTCTTCGTCATCGGGCACCCCGCGAAGAGCGCCATCGACGCCATCCCCGCCGAGTGGCGGGACCGGGCGGTCGACCTGGGCGGCGAGAAGCGGTCCGCCGAGGAGTTCATGCCGGCCCTGCTCGGCCGCATGTCCGACGGCTCCTCCCTGGTGGCCATCGGCAACATCCACGGCCAGGGCGAGGAGTTGCTGGAGTACCTCGCCGAACTCCCCGCCGACGAGAGCGAAGCGGACGAGGAGAGGCCGGGCCCCGTCGCCGCGGCGGCCCCGGCGCAGTCGCCCCGCCTTGACCCGTTCGCCTCGTACCCCCCGGCGTACGAGGAGCGCTACCAGGCTTCGCGGACCCAGGAGATCCCGGTGGTCCGCATCCCGGCCCGGCCGTCACCGCGGTACCCGCAGCAGTACGAGCCCCACGAGCAGTACGCGCAGCGGGAGCGCTACGAGCCCCGCGAGCAGTACGCCGACGCGCCGCGGCAGCAGCCGTACGAATCCGCCCAGCAGACCTGGCCGCCGCCCTACGACGAGCCGCACGACGACGCCCGGAGACCCCGTTGACCACCGCCGCACTGACCCCCGAGATGGCCGCCCTGGGTATCGCGATAGGGCTGTTCTTCTCGCTGCTGTGCTACCTCACCACCAACCTCTCGCCCGGCGGCATGATCACTCCGGGCTGGCTCGCCCTGACGCTGATCGAGGACGTCCAGCGGGCGGCCATGGTGGTCGGCGTCACCGCCCTCACCTACGGCGGCACCAAGATCATGCAGCGGCTGGTGATCCTCTACGGCAAGCGGCTGTTCGCCTCGGTGGTGCTGCTCGGCGTGCTGCTCCAGGGCACGGTGATGATCCTGCTCTCGCTGGAGTTCCCGCTGCTCTACGGCAACCAGACCCTCGGCTTCATCGTGCCCGGCCTGATCGCCTACCAGATGGTGCGCCAGCCCAAGGGCGCCACCCTGCTGGCGACCGGCACGGTCTCGCTCATGGCCTACATCGTCGTCGCCGCCGGGCTGCTGCTCGGCATCATGCCCACCGTCTGACAAGCCGCCCCAGAACGACCGAGGAGTAACCGATGGCAGGGAAGAAGAAGTCGCGGCCCGTCCTCTCGGGTCTGGTGGTGCTGGGGCTCGTCGCGACCTCCGGCTACCTCACCCTGGAACTGCGCAAGCGGGAGGTGCCCGGGGTGACGGATGTGCGCAACGTCGGCGTCCTGGACGGCGGCGAGGCCTCCGGCTCCGCCTCCGACGACAAGGGCGAAGCCAAATGGTCCCGGCTGGAGAACCCCGCGCGCTCGGTGCTGCGCGGCTCCGACGGCCAGATCAAGGCGGTGTTCACCGACGGGGCGCGCCTGGCCACCCTCACCGGCCGGGCCCGCACCTTCGCCGAACCGGCCTCGACCTCCTCCAAGGTCTCCACCACGGACTGGGTGCGGCTGATGCCCAAGTCCTGGAAGAAGGGGGCCGAGAAGGAGAAGTGGTTCACCGACTGGTACGCCGAGTACCGGGACAGCAAGGAGGACGACCTCTTCGCCATCGCCTTCCAGTACGTGTCCGGCGCCCCGCAGAAGAAGGACGGACAGGGCACCGCCTACGCCGGTGACGCCGGCTTCGGACCGCTGAACACCACCGGCGCCGAGGGCGGCGACCTGCGCCTGGAGCAGTCCGACTTCTACGACTACCTCGGCCGGCCCTACCCCTTCAGGGACGGACAGACCGGCACCCCCGAGCCCCTGCGTGCCAAGTCCCTGGACTGCTCGGGCTTCATACGGATGGTGCTCGGCTACCGTACCCGCTACCCGCTGATGTCCTCGGACACCTCCGGCGACGGACTGCCGCGCACCGCCAACGGCATGGCCCGCTCCGACGAGGGCGTCGACGTGCTCCCGCTGACCGGGGTGACGGCCGACGACCGGCCGTCCGCCATCGACCAGCTCCAGCCCGGCGACCTCGTCTTCTTCAAACTGGACACCCGCACGAAGGACCGGCTCGACCACGTCGGCCTGGTGCTCGGCTACGACACCGAGGGCCACCTGATCTTCGTCTCCAGCCGCGAGGAGGTCAACGGCCCGACCATCGGCGACGTCGGCGGGGTCTCCCGGCTGGACGGCAACGGCTACTACGCCAAGACGCTGCGCAGCGCCAAGCGGCTGTGAGCGTGCCTGCCCGCCTGCGTCACGGGCACGTACCCGCCTCGTCCTGCAGGTGCAGCGAGCGCAGAGCCGCCTCCAGTGCGAAGCGGTGATCCGGGTCGGTGAGGCGTTCGCCCAGGCGGGCGTCGAGGCTGCGCAGGCGGTAGCGGACCGTCTGGGCGTGCACCCCGAGCATGTCACCGACCTGTTCGGCCGGCGCCCGGGTCGAGATGTGCACCCGGAGCGTCTCCACCAGCCGCTCGCGCCGGCTGGCCGGCAGACCGGCCAGCGGGGCCAGTTCGCGGGCGGCGACCTGGCGCACCAACGGCGGGTCCGAGAGCAGCCAGAGGGTGGTGAGGTGGTCCTCGCAGCGGACGACGGGGGCGTCGGGGACGATGCCGTCATCGATGAGCTGGAGGACTCGGCGGGCCCAGCGGAAGGAGTCGGCCGCCTGCGCCGTCGGCAGCGTCAGACCGACGACGGCACGGGTGCCGCTCAGTGCCCGGCCGAGCATGGCCTGGCGTTCGGGGGTCAGCGGACCGGGGACCAGGAGGTGCGGATGCGGGGCGTCGAGTTCCGTGAGGACGTCACCGGCGAGCCCGGCCGCCTCGACGGGGTCGGGCACGGCCGAGCGGAAGACGACGAGGGTGCACTCGGTCGGCAGGGGCCACGCCGCGGCCTCGCACAGGTCCGTGACGGTGGGCTGCGGCAGCGGCGGCGCCGCGAGAATCAGATGGAGCAACTGCCTTCTCAGCATGGTCACTTCGGAGGTGCCGCGGGCCTGCACCTCGCTGTATCCCTCGCGGGTCACCTCCGCCAGCTCCTCCACGTAGGCGAAGAGGGCGTCGGCGAAGGCGAGGATGAGCGTGGGCGAGAGGCTGTACTGGCGGCCCACCGACTGCGCGCGCCGCAGGGCGATGCGGGCTCCCAGCCGGTACGCGCCCTGGAGGGACTCCAGGTCGCGTCCCTCGTACGCCTCCACGCGGCCGAACCTGCGCAGCAGCGCGTCACGGAGCGTGGAGGGTTTGCCGGGTTCGGCGACCCGGTCGACGAACGCCGTGAGGGCCTGTTCCACGCCCTGCCGGACCGTGTCCGCGTTCGGTCCGTCGAGGAGGCGGCCGTACACGGGATAGGCGCGGGTGACCTCGGCCCAGATCTCCTTGACGAGGCTGGGTAACTCCGGTCTCATCAGGGCGGCGAACCCGGTGGGCAGTGGGTCGAGCGGCTCACCGACTTCCGGTGTACGTGCGGGTGAAGGCATCCGTGGTCCCTCGCTCTCTGCTTGCCCAGGGGAGGTCGCCAGCACGGACACCGAGGCCCCGAACGGGCGGGTTCGGCGTCCGGGCCGGACGAGGGACGCATGACGTCCTCGACAGTTGAAAGTAGTTCAACTTCCGTAGCACGTACACACTTTGGGCACCGATTGGTCTGCTGAGGCGACTGTGTGCTGCCGAGGTGGCTCAGAACAGTCGCCTCGCGGCCATTACTTGACGGCGCTGTGCCAGTTCTTCGAGAGTTCCTGGCCCGCGTTCGGTGCGACGGTGCCCGGTGCTCCGAGAGCGGCGAGGGACGTGGTGGTGTTGTTGAGCGTCAGGCTGTTCTTGCCGGCGGCGGACGGCAGGCCCGTCTTCAGGTTCACCGCGGCGTCGATCAGGCCGAACAGCCCGAGTCCGCAGCCGCTGGCGCCGGGGACGGCGAACGTGCTGTCCTTCTGGGTGGCACCCACGAGGTTGACGCGGCTCATCACACCCTCGTCGTTCAGGTTGCCGGCCCCGTCGAAGAAGGTCAGCGAGAAGTCGGGGTAGTTCACGTTGCCGGGGCGGAGCACGACCGGCTTGGACGCCGTGCCGATGTAGCACTTGCTGCCCAGGAACGGGTTCTCCAGGTGGATGCGGACCGGGATCGAGACGATGGGCAGGTCGGTCAGGGCGCCGGCGCTCTGGTTGAAGTCGGAGGGCGTCCCGACGGATTCCACGGTCGCCGTGATCTTGTTGAGGGTCGAGTTGGTGAGCTGGTTGCAGATCGCCGTGACCGCGGGCACGTTGCTGGGGCACATCAGGCCGAGCAGCCCGCCCGGCACGGTCGCGGAGTCGGCGATGAGCGCGCCGCCGGACGGTGCCACCACGGTGCTGCTGCCGTCGGAGTTCTGGACGACGCCCATCTGCAGGTTGGTGCGGCCGGTGGTCACGGTGGTGTTGCCCAGCTTGATGGAACCGCTGGCGGAGGAGGACACCACGCACTGCGGAGTCCGCTCCAGGCCGTCGGCGGCGACCAGCGCGGGGGCGTCGACGGGACACCGGGTGAAAGGTGCCCATTCGCCGTTCAGCTGAGCGGTGGCCGCGGTGGCCGTGCCGACCGCGGCGAAGGCACCGACCGCGGTGGTCAGCGCGGTGACGACGGTGGCGGATCTGGCGGAGAGACGCAGGCGGGTCATGAAGTGCCTTTCGTGACGGGAGGATGGGTGCGGGGGTCGTCGAACGGTTCGGGTGCGGTTCGGCGTTCGGGAACGGTTCGGGTGCGGTTCGGCGTTCGGGAACGGTTCGGGTGCGGTTCAGCGTTCGGGTACGGGAACCTTCAGGGGCTGGCGGTCCTCGGTGCACTCGTCGGGGTTCGGCACCTCGGCGACGGCGTAGCAGGTCTGGCCCTGCATCTGCTTGATGTAGTTGCCGGATCCGGAGACGGCTGCCGTGAACAGGCGGTCGAGGTTCTCTCCGGCGTTCCTGCATCCGCGGAAGGCGGGGACGGTGACCTCGCCGGTCAGCGGTCCGCCGGAGAGCAGCTGGTAGCCGGTCGCCGGCTCGCCGGAGTTCTGCTCGCCACGCCCGTGCAGGACGAGATGGTCCCCGGGGAACTTGGCGCTGTCGGGCTCGGGCGACTTCAGCGGGCCGCTGGTGCGGCACGTCGGGCCGACGTTCAGCGGCGTGCCGTCGACCTCCAGTTTGATCACCCGTAGCACGAGCGGCACCCGGATGTACGTGTCGGTGCTGGTGAAGACGAAGTCGGTGGCGCCGAGCGAGTCGACCGTCAGCGGTCCGGCCTGTTCCAGCACCATCGTCGCCTCGGCCGGCATGAAGCGGAAGGTCAGGAAGGTCGCCTTGAACGGCATGCTCTCCTTGCGGCCGTTGTTGTACAGGTCACCGGTGGAGTGCTGGCGGATGACGCCGCCGCTCCAGTCCGGGTACGGCTCGAACTCGGGCGATCCCTGTTCGAGCATGGTGCAGAACGGCGGGATGAGCGCCGCGGCGTTCTGCTTGCGTACGTTGGCGTACCCGGCGACGTAGGCGTTGAGCGACATCGGACCGGCGGGGTAGCCGTCGTCGTACTTGCACGGTGGCGCCGCCGGGCGGGCGCCGGCCCCGGCGGCCGGCCGGTCCGCGACCTCCGGGGCGTCCTTGTCCCGGCCGCCCCCCGTGGTCCCCTCGTCCCGGCCCGGCGTGCCGGAGGGCGGGGCGGCGGACGAGGCGGTCGGTGAGCCGTCCGGTCCGCCCGGGTCGTCCCCGACCCTGACGGTGGCCAGCAGAGCGGCGGCGTCCTTGCCGGGCGTGCATTCCAGGGTGAGCGGCGCCGGGTCGTTGTCCGGCGCGGTCCCGGTCATCGCCAGGTCCACGCCGAGGGCCCCCGCGGTGAAGGTCAGGTCGCCGTCGTCCTGACCGGTGACCGTGGGGACGTCCCCCGTGGTGGTCAGCGTCAGCGGTCCGGTCGCCGGGACCGGTTGCGGGTTCGCGGAGCCGCGCCACAGGGCCTGTGCGGTGGAGTCGCCCTGTGCCACGTCCACCGTGAGACGGGTGGCGGCCGAGACGGCGCCGACCTCCTTCTCGGTGAGCTTCTTCACCGCCTCCTCGGACAGTTCGAGGGAGGTCTCCACGTCCGTCGCCCGGATGGCCTGTCCCACCTCGACCCGGGCGGGCAACGACGCGGAGACGCGCAGGGCGGCGTCCACTTCTCCGGACGGCAGGGTGCAGGTGTAGGGCAGCGAGACGTCGACCGTCTGGTCGGCCGCGACGACAGCCCCGGCGGGCACCATGGCGGCGAGGACGACGAACGCGGCGATCGTGGCATTGCGGCCACGGGTGCCCGGCCGGGTCGCGCCCACCGTCAGGTGCAGTCTCATCATGTGGCTCCGCTCGGTCGGATCAGGGGCGTGCGGTCGTACGGGGTCCTGCGGGCTGACGACCCGGATGCGCCCGACCGGTGGTCCGGTCGGGCGCATCCGAGCACTGAACGACCTACGGGTTGGAGCCCTTGATGGTCGGGATGGTGGTCGTGTTCGCGACCTTCACGGCGTAGTTGCCCTTGAAGGTGGGCTTGGTCGAGGTGGTGACGACCGTGCCGCACCCGGTCGCCGTGGTGACCGTCAGCTCACCGGAGACACTGTTGACCGCGAGGATGCCGGTCGAGTTGGTGTAGGTGGCGGACGCCTTGCCGGCGACCTTGAACACACAGGCGCCGACCGTGATGGTCGCGTTCACGTTGCCGATGTAGCCCTTGGTCACGCCGGTCGCGGCGGTGTAGTCCTGGGCGACGACGGTCCACGGGGTGGAGGCCACGGTCGTCACGTTGCCGAGGACGCTGGTGCAGGGCGCGGCACTGGTACCGAAATTGATGGCGGAGATGCTGGCGACCGTCGCGGGGTTGCCGGTGGCGCTCGCCATCGTGCCGGAGGCGGAGGACGTCGTACACGTCATCGGGATGTTGGCCGTCAGCACGATGTTGCCGCTGTTGGTGGCCGTGAAGCTGGACGGCGTCGGGTTGACGGTCCAGACGGTGGACGGCACGGCCGACGACGGGCCGATGGCCAGACCGAAGGCGGCAGCAGCCCCACCCGCGATGACTGCGGTTCTCTTGAGGGATTTCTTCATAACTCTCGGACGCTCCTTGTGGATTGACCGGCAGAGGGTGCACATCACCCGACAGAAAATTACGGGCTACTGGCTCCCGCGGCTCTGGATTCCTCGACCGCGCTCCGACGTTACTCGTGAGAAACATCGCAGAACAATGGCACAGACCATGATTCTTTTCGCTCTTTACGGGACTGTTTCCCAGGTGAGCGGTCCACTCTCGGCCTTAGTCATCCGATGCCAAATCCGCGCGGGACCCGGCTGGTTGGCCCAGCAGCTCCGCATCAGGCCCGCACGGTCCGCCCCAGGTGCGCCGGAACCCCTGGATTGCGCACCGAGTGACAAGGTTCCGACCGTCTTTTATCTCCTGGCACACACAACGGGTTTGGCCGAAGCCAGTCGTTCCAAAAACTCGGCAACTGGTATTGCCCGGCCAGGTTACTGAGCCGTAATGTTCCGATGCGCAGCTACGGTCCAGGTCGGCGCCCCCTGCCGGCCGGACCCGTGACGGGCGGTTCCGGCCCCACCCTCCTTCAGGGCCGGATCCCCGTCAGCAGGGCCTCGTACAGCCGACCCCCCGGAGGTGCGAGGCCCTGCTGTCTCCGCGCAGACAAGTTCCGATCCGGTTTTTGTCTCCGCGGTGACAAAGTCGAGGAGCACCCCCGAGTGCGGGCTCCCTACCCATTGTCAACGAACGACAGAACCACCTAGCGTGCGCCACACGGTGCACACGCGACCTGCGCCTGCTGGAGGTGAAATGGGCATCGAAGTCGTGGTCGAGGGACTGACCAAGTCCTTCGGTCGGCAGAACATCTGGCAGGACGTGACACTGACTTTGCCTGCTGGGGAAGTGAGTGTCATGCTCGGTCCGTCCGGCACCGGAAAGACCGTTTTCCTGAAGTCGCTCATAGGACTGCTCAAACCGGATAGCGGCCGTGTCCTCATCGACGGAGTGGACATGGCGAACAGTCCCGAACACGAGATTTACGAAACCCGGAAAATGTTCGGGCTCATGTTCCAGGACGGCGCCCTGTTCGGCTCCATGTCATTGTTCGACAACATTGCCTTTCCGCTGCGCGAACACACGCGCAAGAAGGAGTCGGAGATCCGCCGCATCGTCATGGAGCGGATCGAGGTGGTGGGTCTGCTGGGTGCCGAGGGCAAGCTGCCCGGCGAGATCAGCGGCGGCATGCGCAAGCGCGCGGGACTCGCCCGTGCACTGGTGCTCGACCCGCAGATCATCCTGTGCGACGAACCCGACTCCGGCCTCGACCCGGTCCGCACCGCCTATCTGTCGCAGCTGCTGATCGACCTGAACGCGCAGATCGACGCGACGATGCTGATCGTCACCCACAACCTCGACATCGCCGCGACCGTGCCCGACAACATGGGGATGCTCTTCCGGCGCGAGCTGGTCACGTTCGGCCCCCGCGAAGTGCTGCTCACCAGCGAGGAACCGGTGGTGGCGCAGTTCCTGCGCGGACGCCGCGAGGGTCCGATCGGCATGTCCGAGGAGAAGGACGCCGCCACGCTCGCCGCCGAGGCCGCCGCCACCCGCGGCCCGGAGCAACCCCGGGAGATCGTGCCCCAGTTGGAGCCCTCCCCCGGACTCCCCCAGCGACGTGCCGTCGCCCGGCGGCGGGAACGGGTGCTGGGCATGCTGGACCGGCTGCCGCCGGCCGCCCGGGCCGCCATCGAGCGCACCTACGCGACGGGCGGCGCCACCGCCCCCACCGTGCCGGTCCCCGTCTCGGGGAGCGGCGCGTGAACGCAGCACTGCGCCAGACCGGACTGATGTTCGCGCTGGCTGCCGAGGTGTGCCGGGCCGTGTTCCGACGGCCCTTCCAGTTCCGGGAGTTCGTCGAGCAGTTCTGGTTCGTCGCGAGCGTCACCATCCTGCCCTCCGCGCTGGTCGCCATCCCGTTCGGCGCGGTGATCGCCCTCCAGGTCGGTTCACTGACCGAGCAGCTCGGCGCCCAGTCCTTCACCGGCGGCGCCAGTGTGCTGGCCGTCGTCCAGCAGGCCAGCCCGCTGATCGTCGCACTGCTCATCGCCGGCGCGGGCGGCTCCGCGATCTGCGCCGACCTGGGTTCACGCAAGATCCGCGAGGAGCTCGACGCCATGGAGGTCATGGGCGTCTCGCCCGTCCAGCGACTGGTCGTCCCCCGCGTGCTCGCCACCATGGGCGTCGCCGTGCTGCTCAACGGGCTGGTCTCGGTGGTCGGCACCCTCGGCGGCTACTTCTTCAACATCGTCCTTCAGGACGGCACACCCGGCGCCTACCTCTCGAGCTTCTCCGCGCTGGCCCAGCTGCCCGACCTGTACATCAGCGAACTCAAGGCCCTCATCTTCGGCTTCATCGCCGGCATCGTCGCCGCCCAACGGGGCCTGAACCCGCGCGGCGGCCCGAAGGGCGTCGGCGACGCCGTGAACCAGTCGGTGGTCATCACCTTCATGCTGCTCTTCTTCGTGAACATGGTGATGACGGGCCTGTATCTGCAGATCGTCCCCCCGAAGGGAGGCTGAGCGCCCGTGGCCTCCCCGCTCGTCTGGCTCGACCGCTCCGGCGACCAACTCATCTTCTACGCCAAGACCTTGCTGTGGATCCCGCGCACCCTGCGCCGGTACTCCAAGGAGATCCAGCGGCTGCTCGCGGAGGTCGCCTTCGGTTCGGGCGGACTCGGTGTCATCGGCGGCACCGTCGGCGTGATGGTCGCGATGACCGCGTTCACCGGCACCGTCGTCGGCCTCCAGGGCTACGCCGCCCTGGACCAGATCGGCACCGCGGCGTTCACCGGATTCGTCTCCGCGTACTTCAACACCCGGGAGATCGCCCCGCTGGTCGCGGGACTCGCCCTGTCCGCCACCGTGGGCGCCGGCTTCACGGCGCAGCTCGGCGCGATGCGCATCAACGAAGAGGTCGACGCGCTGGAAGGCATGGGCATCCGCTCCAAGCCCTACCTGGTCAGCACCCGTGTCGTCGCCGGCGTGATCGCCATCATCCCGCTCTACGCGGTCGGGCTGCTCACCTCCTACGTGGCCTCCCGGTACATCACCGTGCTGTTCAACGGCCAGTCCCGGGGCACGTACGACCACTACTTCAACCTGTTCCTCTCCCCCACGGACGTGCTGCTGTCCGTGCTCAAGGTGCTGCTTTTCAGCGTGATGGTGATTCTGGCGCACTGCTACTACGGCTACCGGGCCGCCGGCGGACCGGCCGGCGTCGGTGTCGCCGTCGGACGGTCGGTGCGCCACGCCATCGTGCTGATCAGCGTGACCGACTTCTTCCTGTCACTGGCGCTGTGGGGCGCCACCACGACCGTGAAGGTGGCGGGCTGAGATGAGCGCGGTTCTGCTCCCCGAGGAGCGACGCGAGACCCGGCAGCCGCCGAAGCGGCGCCGACGGAGCTCGTCCACCGCGGTGCGGCGTTCGGCCGGCCTGGCGTTCCCGCTGGTGACGGCGCTGCTGATCTACGGCACGATCGCCGTCTACGACAAGAAGTTCGTGGACTTCGACCCGATCACGGTGGAGACCGGCAGCGTCGGCAACGAGATGCACCGGGGCGCCGAGGTGAAACTGCGCGGCGTGGTCGTCGGCGAGGTCCGCGAGATCAGCTCCGCGGGCGACGGGGCCCGGCTCAGCATCGCCCTGCGGCCCGGTGTCCTCGCAGACATCCCGTCGGACGTGCGCGCGCAGATGCTGCCGACCACCCTGTTCGGCGAACGCTACGTCGCCCTCGTACCGCCGGCCGCACCCTCCCCGACGCCGCTGGCCGAGGGCGCCGTCATCCGGCAGGACCGCTCCGCCAGCGCCGTCGAGCTCCAGCAGGTGCTCGACGATGTCCTGCCGATGCTCACGGCGGTACGACCGGCCGAACTGTCCCAGACCCTGTCGGCCGTCTCCCAGGCGCTGGAGGGGCGCGGCGACCAGCTCGGCGCCACCCTCTCCCAACTCGGCCGGCACCTGGCCCGCTTCAACCCCCAGCTCCCCGCCCTCAACAGGGATCTCAAGGAACTCGTGAAAGTGAGCCACGTGTACGCCGACGCGGCGCCGGACATCATCACGGCGCTCACCGACTTCACCACCACGAGCGGCACGCTCGCCGAGAAGGAGGGCGACCTGTCCCGGACCTTCGGCGCGACGACCCGCACCGCCGAGGACGTGACCACCTTCCTGCGGCAGAACAAGGACAACATCATCCGGCTCTCCGCGACGTCCCGTCCCACGCTGCGGCTGCTGGCCGAGTACTCCTCGGAGTTTCCCTGCACGCTGCGCACCCTCGCCGAGTTCGTCCCCGCGATGGACAAGGCGCTCGGCAAGGGCACCGACCGGCCGGGGCTGCACGTGGACGTGACCACCGAGACGAGCCGCGGCGCGTACACCGCGGGCCGCGACACGCCCGTCTACGACTCCGGCGGCGGTCCGAAGTGCTACCCGGTGCCGTATCTCGGCGCGGCCGCCCGCCCCGCGGCCACGGTGTCCGCCGACGTCGCACAGGATCTCGGCCCGGCCAACTCCCCCCAGGAGAACGCGCTGGTGAACGAACTCATCGCGCCGGCCGCCGGGAAGAAGGCCGGCGACCTGCCCGAGTGGAGCAGCCTGCTGGTCGGCCCCGTACTGCGCGGAACGGAGGTGACACTGAAGTGACCCGCCCCTCCGACGCGCACATCAGACGCCGCCCCCTGACCGGGCCGCTCCTGAAGTCGCTGATCTTCATCGTGGTCACCGCGCTGGCCACGACGCTCCTCGGATACAGCGTCGCCGGTACCGGCGCCGGCTCCTCCGGCCGCACGTACCGGGCACTGTTCAGTGACGTCACCGGGCTGGTCGACGGCGACAGCGTGCGTATCTCCGGCGTCAAGGTCGGCGAGGTCACGGACGTCCGTGTCGTCGACCGCCGCACCGCCCGGGTCACGTTCACCGTGAGCGAGGACCGGACGCTGCCCCGCTCGACGACCGCGGCCGTGAAGTACCTGAACATGGTCGGCCAGCGGTACGTGTCCCTCGACCGCGGCACCGGCGGCCTGTCCGGGACACTCGCGGCGAACTCCACCATCCCGCTGAACCGCACCACGCCCGCGCTCGACCTGACCCTGCTCTTCAACGGGTTCAAGCCGCTGTTCGAGGGGCTGTCCCCGAAGGACGTCAACGAACTGGCCGGATCCATCGTCCAGGTGCTCCAGGGCGAGGGCGGCACCGTCGACAGCCTGATGCGGCACATCGGCTCACTCAGCAGCACCGTCGCCGCCAAGGACAAGGTGATCGGCGCGGTCGTCACCAACCTGAACACCGTCCTGAAAACCCTCAACGACCGCGAGAATTCCTTCGACAACCTCGTCGTGACGCTGAAGGAGCTCGTCTCCGGCTTCAACGCCGACCGCAAGCCGCTGGGCCGGGCCGTCACCGCCGTGGGATCGCTGACCACGGTCACCGCCGACCTGCTCCAGGACGGCCGCGCACCGCTCAAGCAGGACATCAGGCAGCTCGGCCGGCTCTCGGACAACCTCGCCGACGGCACCCCCCAGATCGAGAACTTCCTCAACCGGACCCCGGCGAAGCTGACCACGCTGTCGCGGCTTTCGTCGTACGGGTCCTGGTTCAACCTCTACCTGTGCGAGGCGAAGGTGACCGGCGTGCGGACCTCCGACGGCTCCAGGCCGCCCACCGGGATCTCCGTCACGGAACCGAGGTGCGGCGCATGACAGCGCAAGTCCAGGGCCGCCGGCCCGCGCGACGCGCGCCCCGGATCAAGCCCGTGAAGGAACGCAACCCGGTGGCCGTGGCCCTCGTCGGGCTGGCCGCGCTGAGCGTCCTCGGCCTTCTCGCCTACAACGTGCAGGAGCTGCCGTTCATCGGGTCCGGCACCACGTACAGCGCCGACTTCAGCGAGGCGGCCGGTCTCAGGGACGGTGACGAGGTGCGGATCGCCGGGGTGAAGGTCGGCGAGGTCACCGGCGTCTCTCTCGACGGGGCGAAGGTCAAGGTGACCTTCGCCGTGAAGGACGCCTGGATCGGGGACCGCACGACCGCCGCCATCGCCATCAAGACGCTGCTGGGCGACAAGTACGTGGCCCTCGACCCGCTCGGCGGGTCCCGCCAGAGCCCCGACGTGCGGATCCCGCTGTCCCGCACCACCTCCCCGTACGACGTCACCCAGGCGTTCCAGGACCTCGGCGGAACCATCGACGACATCGACACGAAGCAGCTCGCCGCCAGCTTCGAGACGATCTCGCAGACGTTCGCCGACTCGCCCGCGCACGTCCGCAAGGCCGCGACCGGCCTCTCGGCGCTGTCCAGGACGGTGTCCAAGCGGGACCAGAAGCTGGCGGACCTGCTCAAGGGGAGCAACAAGTTCACCAAGACGCTCAAGGACCAGAAGTCGAGCTTCGAGACGCTCATCGACGACGGCGGCCCGCTGCTCGGTGAACTGACCGACCGGCGCGACGCCATCAAGGCGCTGCTGACCGGCAGCCGCAACCTCGGCAAGGAGCTGCGCGGTCTCGTCGACGACAACGACAAGCAGCTCGGCCCCACCCTCAAGGCGCTCGGCCGGGTGACCGGGGTGCTGGAGGCCAACAGCGACCAGCTCGACCGGACCCTGGCGCTCGTCGGCCCCTACTACCGGCTCGTCGGCAACACCCTGGGCAGCGGTCACTGGTTCGACAGCTACCTGTGCGGGGTCGTCCCGCCGGAGTACCTGCCCGAACAGTCCCGGCCGAAGTCCGGCTGCGTGCCGCCGCGGACGACGGGCGCCGGGCAGTCGTCCGCGTCCACAAGAGGGGGCCGGTCATGACCAGGCGCAGAACACTCCTCGCGGCCGGGGCCGCCCTGGTGGTGCTGGCCGGCGGCCTCACCGTCACCACGCTGGCCGACGACCCCGGCGGCATCCGGCTGACCGCCTACTTCGACCGGGCCGTCGGTGTGTACCCCGGTTCGGACCTGCGCATCCTCGGGGTCCGCGTCGGTGAGGTGGAGTCCGTGCATCCGCAGGGCACCAAGGTCCGGGTACGGCTCGAGCTCGACGAGGGCGTACACGTGCCCGTCGACGCGCACGCCGTAGTCGTCGCGCCCAGCGTCGTCGCCGACCGGTACGTCCAGCTGACCCCGGCCTACCGCTCCGGACCCCGCCTCGGTGACGACGCCGTGCTCGACGCGGCCGGCAACCGCACGCCGATGGAGATCGACCAGCTCTACGACCAGATCACCGAGCTGAGCAGGACACTCGGCCCGGAGGGTGTGAACTCCGAAGGGGCCCTGAACAAGCTGCTCGCCACCGGCGCCGCCAACCTCGACGGCAACGGCGCCGCGATCGGTGACACCGTCGAGCAGTTCGGCAAGGCGGCCAAGACCCTGGACGGCAGCAGTGACGACCTGTTCACCACCCTCAGCCAGCTCCAGTCGTTCACGACCATGCTGAAGAAGAAGGACACCGGGGTCCGTACCGCCCAGGAACGCCTCGACGAGATCGTCGGCTTCTTCGCCGACAACAAGGACGACCTGACCGACGCGCTGAAGGAACTCGGCATCGCCCTCGGCCAGGTCAAAACCTTCATCAAGGACAACCGGGGCGAGCTGAAGAAGAACGTGGACAAGCTCGTGCCCATCACCCAGGCGCTCGTGAGGCAGCGGGCGTCCCTGGCGGAGGCCATGGACGTGGCGCCGCTCGCCGCGGGCAACCTGGTGGCCGCCTACGACCCGGACACGCGCCGGCTCAACGGACGCGCCGACCTCAACGAGATCAGCGTGCTGCCGCTGCCGGTCGCAGGCGACGGCGCCGCGTCGTCCTCGGCGGGGGGAGCGAGCCGATGATGCGCAGAAAGACACGTGAGGACTCGGCGGCGGTCAGCCGCGGCGCGAGCAGCGCGGGCGTCGTCACCGGCTCCAGCCTGCGTGGTCTCATCGCCGTCGGCATCGGCCTCGTGCTGACCGTCGGGGCCGCCGTGGTGGTGCTGCCCGGCTTCGACGGCATCGAGAACGTGCCGCTGCCCGGAGGCGCCGACCTGGGCTCCCACCCGTACCGCGTCACCGCGGACCTGGACGACGTACTGAGCCTGGTCCCCCAGGCCGCGGTGAAGGTCGACGACGTCGCCGTCGGCCGCGTCACCCGGATCGAGCTGAACGACAACTGGTCGGCGCGCGTCACCCTGGAGATCAACGGGTCGGTACGACTGCCCGCGAACGCCGGCGCCCGGCTGGAGCAGTCCAGCCTGCTCGGCGAGAAGTACATCCAGCTCGTGGCGCCGCCGAAGTCGGGCGCCACGGGACGGCTCGCCGACGGAAGTGTCATCCCCGCCTCGCGCACCAACCGCAACACCGAGGTCGAGGAGGTGTTCGGCGCACTGTCCCTGCTGCTCAACGGCGGCGGCGTCAACCAGCTGAAGACGATCACCACCGAGCTGAACTCCGCACTCGGAGGCCGCGAGCCACAGATCCGGTCGACCCTGAAACGGGTCGACAAGCTGGTCACCGAACTGGACAGGCACCGGGGCGACATCACCGGCGCACTCGACGGCGTCAACCGGCTGGCATCGACCCTCGCCACACGCAAGGAAGACGTCAGCACCGTCCTGACCGACCTCTCCCCCGGCCTCAAGACGCTGGAGCACCAGCGCGGCTCCCTGCTGACCATGCTGCGCTCGCTCGACACGCTGTCCGACACCGCCGTCTCCACCGTCAACGCGAGCAAGGACGACATGATCGCCGATCTCAAGGCCATCGCCCCCAGTCTGAAGGCACTGGCCGACGCGGGGACCGACCTGCCCGACTCGCTGGAGGTCCTGCTGACGTACCCGTTCACCGACGAGGTGCTCAGCGGGGTGAAGGGCGACTACCTGAACGTCTATCTGACGATGACCGCGCCCAGGGGCACGGTCGTCATTCCACCGCTGATCCCCGCACAGTCGTCGCCCTCGCCCACCCCGTCCCCCACGGCCGGCCCGCCCGACGCGTCGTCGGAGCCATCCGCGCGCAAGGCGTCACCGCTGCCGCTGCCGTCGGTCAGCACCGTGCGGTCGAGCCCCGGCCGGGCCACGGCCACCGCGGGAGGTGAGGACCGGTGATCACTCGGGCCGTCTGGTTGAAGAACATCGCCTTTCTCGCCCTGTCCGTCACCGTGCTCGGATTCCTCGGCATCCGGTACGCCGACCTCGGCCGGTACGTCGGAGTCGCCGACTACTACACGGTGGACGTCGAACTCCCGTCCACCGGCGGCCTGTTCACGCACTCCGACGTCACCTACCGCGGCGTGTCGGTGGGAAGGGTCGGGCCGTTGGAGCTGACCGAGGACGGAGTGGTGGCGCAGCTGCGCATCAAGAAGTCCGCACCCCGGATCCCCGCGGACACCAAGGCCGTGGTGGCGAGCCTGTCGGCGGTCGGCGAGCAGTACATCGATCTGCGGCCGGCCGGCGACGCCGGTCCCTATCTCGCGGACGGCTCCCACGTGGACCGCGCGGACACCCGGGTTCCGGCGCCCGTGACGGACGTCCTCACCAGCGTCGACGACCTCGTCAGGTCGGTGCCGCTGGACGATCTGCGCACGGTGGTCGACGAGTTCGGCAAGGCCTTCGAGGGCCGGGGCGACGACCTGGAGGTGCTGCTGGACAGCAGCACCTCGTTCGTCGACGCCGCCGACGACGCGCTGCCGGCCACGACGCGGCTCATCACCGACTCGGAGACGGTCCTGCGGACCCAGGCCGAGGAGGGCGACGCGATCCGGGACTTCGGATCCGGGGCGGTCGAGCTGGCCCGCGCCCTCAAGGGTTCGGACACCGACCTGCGTCGGCTGCTGGCCACCGCTCCGGACGCCACGGCCCAGGTCAGCGGATTGCTGCGGGACGTCGATCCGAGCCTCGGCGTGGTCCTGGCCAATCTCCTGACCACCTCGCAGGTCGCCGTCACCCGGCAGCGCGGCGTCGAGGAACTCCTGGTGAAATACCCGGCGGCGGTCGCCGCCGGCGCCACCGCCGTCGACGGGGGAAAGCTCAACCTCGGTCTGGCGCTGACGTTCTTCGAGCCACTGCCCTGCACGGAGGGCTACGGCGCCACCCGCTACCGCAACGGGCTCGACCTGGGGACGGCTCCCGCGCTCAACACCGGCGCGTCCTGCACCGCTTCCGCGTCGAGCGGCGTCAACGTCCGCGGCTCGGCGAACGCGCCGAGCGGGGGCGGCGTACCGGCACCGGCCCGGCCCGGTTCGCTGCCGTCGGGTTCCTCGGCACCCTCTGCGACGGCGCGGGGCACATCGCGGAACACCTCCGCGGCACTGCCCGGCGCCCTGGCCCTGCCCGACGCGGGTGACACCTCACCGAGCGGCATGGCCGGCCTCCTGGGCCTCCACACCGGGGGCGACCGATGAGGCGGGCCCGCGCGCTGGCCGGCGCGGGGCTGGCCCTGGCCCTGGCCTTCTGCGCCACGGGGGCATGGACGTACGCCCAGGCCCGGAGCGACGACACCCTCGCCTACGGGCGGGCACGGGACACCGCGCTGGCCGACGGACGGCATGCTCTCGCCGTACTGAACACCCTCGACGCCTCGACGCAGAAACGCGCCGAGGTCGGCGTACGAGCATGGCGGACCGTCGCCACGGGACCCCTGCGCGACGAACTGGGCACCACCCGCGCGCGGCAGGGGCCCTCGGCACGCGGCACCGTCACGGAAGCCGCCGTCACCGCGCTCGACACCCGGGCGGGCACGGCGAAGCTGATCGCGACGGTACGGGTCGACGTCACGCCCGTCGGGTCGAGGACCGCCACCCCGGAACGCAAGCGGCTGGAGGCCGTCCTGGCACGTGACGGCGACGGACGGTGGCGGGTGCGGGCCCTCGGCGCCGTCCCGCAGCCGGGCGACGGCACGAGCGAGTCGCCCGCCCCGAGGAAGGGGGGTACGCGGTGAACCGGCTGTGGGGCGGAGCCCGGACCGCATCGCGGGAGAACGCCGAGGACGCGGCGGCCACCGTCGCGGACGAACCCTCGAAAGCCACGTCCGCGGCGGACACCCCCGGGGCCACGTCCGCAGCAGACACCCCGCGGTCCTCGTCCGCGGCGGACACCCCCAGCCCCAGGTCCGACGCGGCGGAACACCAGGAGAGCGACGACGGGGGTGACACGCCCGGGGAACCCGACGACGTCCGGCGTGCCGGTCTCGCAGCCGGCCGGCGCGGGATCGCTCTCATCGCGCTGGCCGTCGTCCTGCTCGTGACCGGCGCCGGGTTCCTGTACGAGGCCCACCGGGTCCGGTCCACGCCGTCCGCCGAGAACCGTGCCCTCACGGACACCGAGGCCACCAACCGTGTCGCCGGTGATGTCGACAACGCCCTGGCACGGATCTTCTCGTACACCCCGAAGGGCACCGACGCGACCGAGGAGTCGGCACGTTCGGTGCTCACGGGGCGGGCCGCCCGGCAGTACGGGGAGCTGTTCGACCGGGTCCGGTCGGATCTGGCCGGGCAGAAGGTCAGCCTGACCACGGTCGCGGTCCGCACCGGCGTGGTCGACCTGCACGACGGAACGGCGAAGCTGCTCGTCTTCCTCGACCAGATTTCACGACGCGGCGACGCGAAGGAAAGCCACGCGGCCGCCCAACTGACCGTCACGGCCCGCTTCGAGAACGACCGCTGGCGCATCGCCGACATCCAGACCCGCTGACCCCCAGCGCGAGACGGGAGCACCTGATGAGAAACCCGGTACGGGCCCTGACGGGACGGCGGGCCGTGCCCGCCGCGGCCCTCGCCCTCGCTCTGGCGGCCGGAGGCACCGCCGCGTGGGCCGGCACCGACTGGTACCGGGCCGCGCACGACGACTCCGCCGCCTACGCGGTCCAGCGCGACCAGGCACTGACGGCGGGCGAACAGGCCGTGCAGAACCTCAACACCCTCGACCACCGCAAGGTGGACGACGGCCTGGACCTGTGGGAGTCCTCGACCACCGGTGACCTGCACGACCAACTCGTCGACGGGCGTGCCGCGTTCGCCAAGCAGGTGAAGGCCGCCGGGACGATCACCACCGCACGCGTGCTGTCCGGCGCCGTCACCGAACTCGACGAACGTGCGGGCCGCGCCCGCGTCCTGGTCGCCCTGCGCGTCACCGTCCGGGCCTCGACCGGCAGCACCGACAAGGACAGCCGCATGCTCGGTGAACTCACCCGCACGGGCGGCCGGTGGAAACTCAGCGACCTCGGCCAGGCACCCGTGGGTTCGGCGGCGAGCGACTGAGCCCCGCCCGCCCCGTCACCCGGCCGCACCGAGAGGACCCGCGCACCATGTCCAGCACCCGGCACCACATCAACCTCCAGCGCCGCCGCCAGGCCCGCGCCGACCGGCCCCGTACCGCCACGGAGTCCGGCTCCGCGGCCACCCCCGCAGCGGGCACCGTCACGCAGGACCCGCCGAGGCCGGCGAACGAGGGCGCACGCCGGTCCCTCCGGGTCCCGCTCCGCTCCCTCACCACCGTCGGCACCGCACCCCGCCAGGACACCGGGCCGGATGCCGACGACGCCCCGGACAAGCTCACGGACACCACGGACCGTCCGCGCCGCACCCCCTACGCCGTGGGCGCCCTGTGTGTACTGACGCTGCTGCTCGGCGGCTTCGCGGGGTGGGCGCACTCCCGGGCCGACACACTGCGGGAGCAGCCCGCACGCCAGAACACGGCGCTCACCGACAGCGCCGCCACCAGCGAGATCAAGGGCCAGACCACGCGCGCGGTGGCCGCGCTCTTCTCGTACGACCACGCCGACCCGGCCGCCTTCGACGAGGCCGCCCGCAAGCTGCTCACCGGAAGGGCCGTCGCGCAGCACCGTGACCTCTTCGCAAAGGTGCGCGACCGCGCGGCCGAGCAGAAGGCCGTGATCACGACGACGGTCACCGACAGCGGTGTGGAACGGATCGACGGCGACCGTGCCCGGGTCCTCGTCTACGCCGACCAGAGCAGCGTCAGCACCGCCGCCAAGAGCGCCAAGACCGACGACCGGGGCACGTACGCGGGTGCCGTGCTCGCCGTGGACGTGGTGCGCCACGACGGACGGTGGCTGGTCTCCGGCATCGACACGTTCGGCCGCTGACACCGCGCGCCGGTCGGCTCTCCCCCATCGACAGGAGCTTGAGATGTCCGCACTGCGTCTGCCACGTCCGTCCGTCCGTACCCGCAAGGGTGTGCGGACGACCGCGATCGCCGTCGCGGCACTGGCGGTCCTCACCGCTTCCCGCGCTCCCGAGGCCGTGAGCGGCGGCACGGAGCACCGGGCCGCGCCCGCCGCCGATCAGGACGGCCCCGCCCGGACGGGGTCCGCGGCACCCGGGACCGGCGGGTCGGGCGACGGTTCCTACCACACGGAACTCCCCCCGCTGGTCAGCCCGGACCTGCCCACGTCGGTCCGGCTCCCGGCCGCCTACGTCGCCCAGTCGGGCATCCCGGCGACGGTCTTACGTGCCTACCGGGCGGCCGAGACCGCGGTGGCCCGGACGGACCCGGGCTGCCGGCTGCCCTGGGAACTGCTCGCCGCGATCGGCAAGGTGGAGTCGGGACACGCCGGGGGCGGTGCCGTCACGGCCGATGGCACCACGCGCGGGCGGATCGCCGGCCCGGCGCTCGACGGCGTCGGGTTCGCGCTGATCCGTGACAGCGACGGCGGGTCCCTGGACGGGGACACGGTGTACGACCGGGCGGTGGGTCCGATGCAGTTCCTGCCATCGACCTGGCACCACTGGGGTGCCGACGGCAACCACGACGGCGTCCGCGACCCGAGCAACGTCTTCGACGCGGCACTGGCCGCCGGGCACTACCTGTGCGCCGGAAGCCGCGACCTCTCGCGCGCCGGCGACCTCGACGCCGCCGTACTCGGTTACAACCACTCCGACGCGTATCTGCGGACCGTGCGGCAGTGGTTCGCCTTCTACCGCACAGGCGCGCACACGGTGCCCGACGGCAAGGGGGTCGTGCCGCGCAGCCCGGGTGCGGGCGGCAGGACACCCGCGACCAAGCCGGTCGACGACGGTTCGGACGGCGGTGGCATCGTCGTCGGTCCCGACCCGTCGGAGTCCGGCAGTCCGAGCCCCACGCCCCGGCCGACACCGTCGCCGAGCGGGACGCACGGCCCGACGACCAGGCCGACGCCGCCCGCCGGGTCCCCCTCCCCCACGCCCGGCCCGACGGACACGGGCACGCCCACGGATCCGGGGGAATCGACCCCGCCGACGGACTGCCCGACGGCCACGACGGCCCCGAGCCCCGGTCCCTCGGCTCCCGAGCCCGGCCCGACCTGCCCGGGCACCACCCCCTCACCCACGCAGTCTCCGTCGCCGAGCGCGACAGCAGCGGCGGAGACGGCGGAGGCGGGACCTGCGCGCTGACACCGCTCGCCCGGACCCCCGGCGGACCGCACGGGCATCGCGGCCGCCGGGGACCGGGAAGGTCAGCGCTGCAGGGTCAGGACACCCGGCCGCCACGGCAGTTGGTCGTAGGGGCCGCTGGCGGTGGGTGACTTGCCCTGGTAGAGGAACTGCAGGTTGCAGGGGTCGACGGTCATGGTCTGGTCGGGGTTGTTGCGGACCAGGTCACCGTGGCTGATGTCGTTGGTCCAGGTGGCGCCGCTGTTGGCCTTGCCGGCGAAGGGGTTGCTCTCGGCGGCGGCCTGCGGGGTCCACGAACCGCTCAGACTGGAAGCCGTGAACGAGCGGAAGTAGCGCCCGTTCGCACCCATCGCCTCAACGATCATGAGGTACTGGTTCTGGCCCTGGACCTTGTACACCTGCACCGCCTCGAACAGGTTGTTCGTCGTGTCGCTCATGACCGTCGTGTACGACGAGCCGAAGCTCCCCGGGAAGTTCCCGATCGGCATGCTCGCCCGGTAGATCTTGCCGTTGTCACCGGCGAAGAACAGGTACATGTTCTGCCCGTCGGCGATCAGGGTCTGGTCGATCGGGCCGGTGCCGGAGCCGGAGATGCTGCCGGTGAACAGCGGCTGCGGCGAGGACCAGCCGTTCGGGTTGGTGGGGTCGCTCGACGTGCGGTAGACGAAGGGCGACGCACCCCACTGGTACGCCAGCACCCAGATGTTCTTGGGCGCGAAGTAGAACAGCGTGGGCGCCACCGCCGCCTGGCTCATCCCGGTCTGACCGGCCGACGCCATGTCCGACCAGTTCGTGAAGGGCCCGAACATCATCGAGCCGTACGACGATCCCGACACGTTCGACGCGTAGACCAGGTGCTTGCCGTTGTGCACCACGCTGGTGAAGTCCTTCAGCGAGGCCCACCCGTTCGCCGGCTGCGCCAGGACACCCGTCGACGTCCAGCGGTAGGTCGAAGGAAGCGCGCACGTGCCGGGCGGGGTCGTCCCGGACAGGCCGGTCCACTTCTGGTTGCTGCCGCCGTTGCACGTCCAGATCTCCACCGCCGTGCCGTTGGCCGTACCGGTGCCCGTGACCTCCAGGCACAGCCCGGACTCCACACCGACGACCGTGCCGTCGGAGTTCACCCGCCACTGCTGGTTTGCACCGCCGGAACACGTCCAGATCTGCACCCGGGTACCGGCCGTGGTGGCGTGGCCCGGAACATCCAGGCACTTGTTGCCGTACACGGTGAGCTGGTTGCCGTCCGTCAGCGTCCACTGCTGGTTGGCCCCGCCCCAGCAGTCGTAGATCTGCAGGTACGTGCCGTTGGTCTGGCCCGCGTCCGGCACGTCGAGACACCGGCCCGAACCGACACCGCGTAAGGCGCCACTGGTGGCCGCCTGAGCCGGGTTGGCGACGAGCAACGCCGCCAGCGCGACCAGGACCGCGACCGCGGCGGCGAGCACCACGGACAGCCGCCCGCGACTGAAACTTCCTCTGCGCATGAAGACTTCCCAAACCTCGAGTAAGTGGTTCCGGTTGGCCTCGTCAGAGGTTGTCCGGACTGTCGGTGTGGTGCGGCGTACGGTCGCCCGGGATCGCCGCGTTCGAGATATCGAAAGGCGGTCGGCACATCGAGCAACCAGAACGATAGGGAACCGGTGGCCGACGTCAATACCTCTCGCAAGAATCGCGAGAAGCGTCGAAACATTCGCAGGACTCCGTGGAGGACGCGACGCAGGCCGAGCCGTCAAATGGCCGAGTCGGACCGGCATTTGGCGCCGGAGCGAGGCCGTTTCCCCGGGCGGTGTTGACACAGCCGACCCCGCGCCTACCATCCGTGACACCAGATTTCCGAACGGTGTCCGAAATTTCGAACCCTCTCGGGCGATTCCCCGGGAAAAGGAGCCAAGGTGCCCAGACGAACAGGCGGACGACTGCTCCGTCTCCTCGCGACCGCCGTACTGACGGTCGCCGCGTCCGTGACCGCCTCCTCCCACTCCACCGCCACGGCCGCGCCGGGCAGCCCGGCGCTCACCCCGCCGCTGGGGTGGAACAGCTGGAACAGCTTCGGGTGCTCGATCACCGAGGCCCAGGTCCGCCAGGCCGCCGACGCGATGGTGTCCTCGGGGATGCGCGACGCCGGCTACCGGTACGTCGTGGTCGACGACTGCTGGTTCGACCCGCAGCGCGACGCGGCGGGCAACCTGCGGGCCGATCCGGCCAAGTTCCCGAGCGGGATGAAGGCGCTCGGGGACTACATCCACGGCAAGCGGCTGAAGTTCGGCATCTACCAGGTGCCCGGGGAGCGCACCTGCGCGCAGGCCACGGGCGGTTATCCGGGGTCCACCGGCAGCAGGGGCCACGAGGCGCAGGACGCCGCCACGTTCGCCTCCTGGGGCGTCGACTACCTGAAGTACGACTGGTGTTCGTCGAGCGGTACCCGTGACGAGCAGGTCGCGCGGTTCACGCTCATGCGCGACGCCCTGCGGGCCACCGGGCGGCCGATCGTCTACAGCATCAACCCCAACAGCCTGCACGCCATCACCGGCGCCGCCTACAACTGGGGAGAGGTCGCCGACCTGTGGCGGACGACCGAGGATCTGCTGGACATCTGGCAGAACGGCAACACCAACAGCTATCCGATGGGCGTCGGCAACGTCCTGGACGTCACCGCGCCGCTGGCGGCGCAGTCCGGCCCGGGACACTGGAACGACCCCGACATGCTGGTCGTCGGCCGCCCCGGCCTGTCGACGACCGAGTCCCGTTCGCACTTCGCCCTGTGGGCGCTGCTGGGTGCCCCGCTCATGGCCGGCAACGACATCCGCACCATGTCCGCCGACGTGAGCGCGATCCTGCGCAACCCCCGGCTGCTGGCGGTGAACCAGGATGCGCTGGGCGCGGGCGGACGCAGGGTGCGCGACGACGGTGCCACCGAGGTGTTCGCCAAGCCCCTGTCGGACGGTTCGGTCGCCGTGAGCCTGTTCAACCGGGGCGCCGGCACCGCGACGGTCACCACGACGGCCGCTCAAGTCGGCCTGTCCGGCGGGCCTTTCACCCTCACGGACCTGTGGAACGGCGGCACGTCGAGCTCGTCCGGGCCGATCTCCGCGAGCGTCCCCGCGCACGGCGTGGCCACGTTCCGGGTGACCGGTGGCACCCCGCTGACCGCCGCCACCTCGCGTCTGCGGGGCAGCACGTCCGGCCGCTGCGTGGATGTGGACAACGCCTCCACGGCCGCCGGGGCCACCGTACTGCTCTGGGACTGCCACACGGCCGCCAACCAGCTGTGGACCACCTGGGCGGGCGGCGAGATCCGGGTCTACGGCGACAAGTGCCTGGACGCCTCTGACCAGGGCACCACCAACGGCACCCGTGTCATCACCTGGCCCTGCAACGGCCAGGACAACCAGAGGTGGACCCTCGGCTCCGACGGGACGATCCGCAACGTCCACGCCGGGCTGTGCCTCGACACCGACGGGGCGCGCACCGCGAACGGGACCCCTCTGGTCCTGTGGACCTGCAACGGCCAGACCGGCCAACGGTGGCCCCGCGCATGACGGACGGCCGGGCGACGACCACGGCCGGCACCTCGCGGCCGCCGAGGCCGCAGAAGCGGTACTCGTACCCGAGCACGGCGGCCCGGAACCGCCGGCCGGTGCGGCCCGGCTCGGGCGTGAGTTCCACACCCTGACGGCCGGCACCGGAACGCCACGGCCGACGGTCCGCACGCGAGGACCGGGAACGAGTGCCGGCCCCTGAACAGGACGTGCGGTCGGCGTTGGTCAGGGTCCCGGTCTTCTCCCCCATGTCGCCGCTGGCAGCACCACATCAGCCAACTGGGCGGTCTCGGTCAGGAACAGGCGTTCTACACCCGCGCCAGGTCGGCCACATGGCTGTCGTTCTGCCACTTCCGGAATCCTGGCAGGTCCCCGTTGGCGCCGCATTCGCGGGTGTTCTGGGCGGTGGGTTGCCCGTTCATCTGCAGGATGCCGGCGCCCGGCCGTCCGATCATTCCGCGGAGCAGGTGCAGGTTGTTGAACTGCACGGCCGCGCCGGTGGCCTGATGGGACTGGTACACCCCCTGCAGCACCGTGGACAGGAGCCGTTCGGCGGAACCGATCAGCTCCGTGGCCTCGCGGATCCGCGCAGCCGGTACGTCGCAGATCCGCGCCGCCCACTCGGGGGTGCACTGCGCCACCTGAGAGGCAAGGCCGTCGAAGCCGACCGTGTGCTGCGCGATGTAGTGGCCGTCGATGCGGCCGGTTCGGATGATCTCGTGAAGCAGGGCGTTGAGGAGTGCCACGTTCGTACCGCTGCGGGGAGCCAGGTGCACGGTCGCGTTTCGGGCGACCTGCGTGGGGCGCGGATCGACACAGAGCAGCCTGGGCGGGTCCTGGCCTGCCAGCCGGTCCAGGATTCGCATCCACTGCATGGGTTGGGTCTCGGCGATGTTGTGGCCCGAACAGCGCGATGACGTCGGCGTGGTCGATGTCGTCGTAGCTGCCGGGCTGTCCGTCGCAGCCGAAGGACTCCTTCAGTGCCTCGGCGGCGGTGGCGGTGCACAGGCGGGTGTTGCCGTCCAGGTGGTTGGTGCCGATGCCGGCCCGGGCAAGCACCGCGAGCGTGTAGTACTCCTCCAGGAACAACTGCCCGCTGGTGTAGAGCCGGGGCCGCGCTCTGCCGGCAGGTCCCGTGAGCGGGCCGCGATCGACTCCATGGCGCTGTCCCAGTCCGACTCCACCAGACGGCCGTTCCGGCGGACGAGCGGCCTGGTCAGACGGTCGGAGGAGGTGTTGGCCTGCCAGCCGAAGAGATCTTTGGGCCCCAGCCTGCCCCGGTTGACGCGGTCGTCCGCCCTGCCTCGTACCCCTGCCATGCGGCCGTCCACGACGGCGATGTCCATGGCGTCGCCGTCCGAATGGAGGATTGACGCCGCCTGTACCCATCACGACACCTGGCACGGTTCGACCCCCGCCGCGAGGTGCGTATACCACCCGGGACAAGAAGTCCGCTCCGCAGCGCGGCGGCGAGCGCTCCCACAGCGGCGCCCAGGGGCCGACGAGGGACCAGCTGTACGCAGAGGCGAAGAAGCGCGGTGTCGACGGCCGCTCCTCGATGAACAAGCAGGAACTGGCCAAGGCTCTCGGCCGCTGACCGCCCGCCTTACGATGTGGGCGCCCGGCCCCGTCATGCCGAACTCGTGGTCGGTTCAGTCCTCGGCAACGACACGCACAGTCTCGACCGATGTGTCGGCGGCGTCCGGCACGACCATGCCGGCGTCGACGCCGGTACGCAGATAACGCAGGACTTCGGCGTTCAGGCGCTCGCCGGGCACTGCGGCGGGAATGCCAGGCGGGTACGGAGTGATCATCTCCGCGGCGATCCGTCCGATTGCCTTCTCCCACGGCACCTGTTCGGTGGGCCCGAAGAACGCGTCGCGCGGGAGCATGACCTGCTCCAGCCGGATCTGTTCGGGGTCCGGGACGTCGACCTGCTCAGCGGGACGCAGTTGGTCCGCGTGTGCGGCGACGTCCCGCAGAGCCGTCAGGAGGACCCGCGCGGAGTCCTCGTCGTCGGCATGGGTCAACTGGGCGCTGATGCGGCGGTGGTCGGACAGGTGGAGGTTGATCCGGTGGTGTTCGCGCAGCCAGTCGGCCGCCCGGTAGCCGGTCGTGCCGAGCGAGGTGATGTCGATGATGATCTGGAGGGGGTCCATGTCGGCCGCGAGGCCGGTACCGCAGAAGTCGTCCCGCCCGTGTACGTGCATGCCTTCGATGTCCGCGATCCGGTCCCGTACGGATGCGGCGAGGGCCAGCGTGTCGTCGTACAGGGCCCGACCGTGCTCGACCATCTGGCGGCGCCAGCCGTCCAGGGCCGCGTAGACGAGGACCGAGGGGCTCGTCGTGCCGAGAAGGTCCTCACGGTTCTTGAGCACCTCGGGGGCGATCAGTTCGCCCTGGAGGTGGAAGACCGAACCCTGCTCCAGTCCCGATCCCATCTTGTGCACAGAGGTCACGCAGACGTCTGCTCCGGCGTCCATCGCCCAGGTGGGCAGATCCGGATGGAACGGCAGGTGCGCGCCCCACGCCTCGTCCGCGATGAGCGGCCTGCCCCGCTCGTGGCAGACCCGCGCGATGGCGGACAGGTCCGAGCAGGTGCCGTACGGCGTGGGCGTGGTGACGAGGGCGCCCTTCGCGTCGGGGTGTTCGGCGAAGGCGGCCTCGAACGCCTCCGCGGACGGCGGGTGAGCCAGGTGCAGCCGGGAGTCCCATTGCGGGGTGACCCAGACGGGCCGGATACCGGAAAGGATCAGTCCTGAGACCACCGCCTTGTGCGCGTCGCGTCCCACCAGCAGCTTCTCGTGCGGCCCTGCCACCGACAGCATCGCCGCCTTGATCGACAGCGAGCTGCCGCAGGTGGAGAAGAAGGTGTGCTCGGCCCCGACGGCGTCCGCCATCAGGGTCTGTGCCTCTTCGAGGACGCCGTGGGAAGACGTCCGGTCGTCCAGCCCGCTGGTCGCCAGTACGTCGGAGTGGAAGACCGCGCTTCCGAGTACCTCGCGGACCCGGGGGTCGGCGCCGCGTCCCTGCTTGTGGCCCGGCGGGGTGAAGGGGGTCTGCTTCTCGGCGTGGTACGCCGCCAGGGCTTCGAGTACCGGCGCTTTCGAGTGGTCCATGTGCCTCGACTGCCCTGGCCTCCTGGGAGGGAAACGGCTTGCCGCCGGATGCGGCCGTGCAGGTGCACCCCGGAACCGGGCGCGCACCCGTTCGGCGGGCGGCGCCGGCCCGGCGGCTCACCAGCCCGCACAGGCCGGGCCCGCGCCGCTACAGGCCGGCCTCCGCCTTCTCCAGCAGGCGGCGCCGCGCCCGCTCCGCCGTCCCGGGAGTGAGCAGCACGTCCGCTGCCGTACAGGCCAGCGCCTCCGCCGCGGCGAGCATCGCGGCACGCCCGCGCTCACCGGCGGCGGCCTCAGCGAACTGCGGGGTGTGGTCGCTGTCCGCATCGTCCATGATCGCCACGAAGGGGTGGATGGCGGGGACCCGCGTACTGACGTTCCCGATGTCCGACGAGCCGAGGTAGACCCCCGGTTCGGGTTCGCGGGCGGGAATGCCGGCCCGTGCGAGATGCTCCGCGAACAGTCCGGACAGCACGTCGTTGTCGCGGAAGTGCTCGTACCCGGCCGTCACACGAACCGTGTCGACCGTGGTACCGGTGGACAGCGCGACGCCCTCGGCACACCGCGCCAGTTCGGCGACCAGGTCGTCGAGCGCGGCCGTGGTGCCGCCCCGCAGTCCGAACAGGCCCTCGGCGAAGGCCGGCACGATGTTGGTGGCCGTGCCGCCCTCCGTCACGATGCCCTGGACGTGCGATCCAGGTGGCAGGCGCCGGCCCAGCACGGCGAGCGCGTTGAACAGCTGGACGAGCGCCGCCAGCGCGTCGACGCCCTCGGTCGGGTTCCCCGTCGGATGCGCCGCACGGCCGTGGAACCCCACGCGCACCTGGCACTGCGCGGTCAACGGCGCCCAAGTCCAGGTGTGCACGCCCGGATGGAACATCAGGGCGGCGTCGACGCCTTCGAAGACCCCTGCATCGGTGAGCGTCACCTTGCCGCCGCCGCTTTCCTCGGCCGGGGTGCCGACCGCGAGGAGCGTGCCGTTCACCTGCTCCAGCGCGTCGCGCAGCGAGAGCGCCGCTCCCAGTCCCGCCGCGGCGATCAGGTTGTGTCCGCAGGCGTGCCCTATTTCCGGGAGCGCGTCGTACTCCATGAGCAGCGCGACGCAGGGCCCGTTGCCGTCACCCGTCCGAGCGGTGAACGCCGTGGGCAGACCCGCCACGTCACGCTCGACGAGGAAGCCCGCCCGCTCGAAGTGGCCGGTCAGCAACTCGACCGCCCGGTGCTCCTGGAAGGCGAGCTCAGGCGCGCGGTGCAGTTCCAGTGCGACCTCCCATAGCTGCTGGGCGCGAGCGGTCACCCCCCGTCCGATACGGGCGTACGCGACGTCGGTTGTGATCGCCATGCTGCCTCCCCAGGGCCGAAGGCGCTCAGGCCCTCGGCCTCGCAAGTCTCAGCCGTCAGCTTCAGTGTCACCGGATCCGGGGCCCGGCCATCTTCCGATGGGCTCAAGATCTGACCGAGTCCGGCTGCTGCTCGGGCGGCGTGCCGCCGCCTTCCCCTCCGCCCTTGTCGCCGCGGTCCGTGCCATGTGCGTGAACGCGGAGGCTCAGCGATGTGTCGTTCTCGGCGCGCATCACGTCGGGCAGCCAGGCGAACCCTCGGTCAGCAGGGCCACGGACTCGGGAACCAGTCGGTTGGCACTCATGGCTTCTGGAGTGCCCACGACGGTGCGGGTGACACCGGCACCGTCCAACGGCCGCAACGGCGGCCCCGGCGTCACTCCTGTCCCCCGCGACCCTCTTCGGCACCGGTCCCCGGTTCCGCCAGTCGCCGGTGGGCCGCCGCCTTCACCCCGTCGGGCAGCACCTTCCCGGCCAGGCCCTGCGCCTTGGTCTTCAACGACCCGGTCACGGCCTTCTTCTCGCCCTTCACGATCGCCGCGAACGCCTGCTCGGCCACCTGCGCCGGATCGTCCTTCTTCATGGTGCCGATCCGGGTGTCCTCCGCCATACCCGCCCGGTCGAAGAAGCCCGTGTCCGTCGGGCCCGGCATGAACGAAGTGACCGTCACACCGGTGCCCTTCGTCTCCTCCGCCAGCGCCTGGGCGAAGGACTGCACGAACGACTTGGACGCGTTGTAGACGGGCTGGAAGGGACCGGGCAACGTCGAGGCGACGGACGAAGTGAAGGCGAGCCGGCCCGCGCCGCGCGTCACCATGGCCCGCAGCAGCGGTTTGGCCAGCCGCACGGTCGCGGTGACGTTGAGGTCGATGACCTTTTGATCGTCGGCGAGGTCGGTGTCGACGAATGCGCCACCTTGGCCCGTCCCGGCGTTGAGGGCGGCTACGTCGACCGTCAGACCGTCGAGCGCGTCCAGGAGCCGGAATCGCCCCTCGCCGGTCCGTAGGTCGGCGCGCACCGCGCGGACCTGCGCACCCGTCTCACGTAGCTCCTGTGCGGCGGTCTCCAGCCGCTCGTCCTCCGCGTTCACCACCAGGTCATAACCGTGCAGGGCGAACTGCCGGGCCAGCTCTTGGCCGATTCCGCTGGACGCGCCGGTGATCAGGGCAAGTGGCCGTGTGTCAGTCATGGCGGACGAGAAACCGCCGCGCCCCGGGCCACGCCTGGCGAAGACCGCGCGGCTGTCCCTGGGTCGGTGCGCTGCCGCCTGCCGGTGATCCACGGGCACGACCTGGTCGGCATGGTCGCCCAGACCGACGTCGCCCGCTCCCTGCCCGACCCCGAGGTCGGTGATGTGCTGTCTGCTGTGGCCGGGCGGCCTTCCACGATCCGGTCTGCGCGGGAGCCAGTCGGCATGGGGCCGGTCCGAAGCCGCCCCAGCCGCCTGGCTGTCCAGCACAATGGTCGACGATGGAGTCATGACAGGGGAAGTGAGCGAGATCGCTCTGAGTAAGCAAGATCTTCGGGAGGTCACCGCGTTCGCTGCAGCGTGCGCGGAAGGGGTGCTCGGCGTATTCGAGGGCGACCAGCCGACCGACTTGCGGCCTCGAGACGCTGTCGGCGCCGCGTGGGAGTTCGCTCGAGGTGGTGAGCGAGGGAAGGCTCTGCGCGACAGAGCGTGGGCGGCACTCAAGGCAGCCAAGAGCGCGGACACTGCGGCTGCGCGCGAGGCGGCTCGGGCAGCGATGTCTGCGGCAGGCGCCGCCTACCTGCACCCCCTGGCCAAGGCCACCCAGGTCAAGCACATTCTCGGAGCTGGCGCTCATGCGGCCAGGGCGGTCGAACTCGTCGCGGACGACGATCGGAGCGTTGGTGCCGAACATCTTGAGCAGACGCTGCATCATGCGACGCCGGTCGTCGTCGACGTGCTCAAACGCTTCCCGACGGCGCCGGGTGGCGGCGGACGGGTTGGTGAGTTGATTCGCAAGCTGGACGCCGACCTTCGTTCACTCACCCTCGCTGAGTGACTTTGAACGTTCAGACGGTGCGGCCGTGCCGGGCGGCGGATACCAGACCAGGCGGCCGTTCTCGCCCCGGCTTGCCGGCCTCCACAGCGTCAAACAAGCCTCATGGCCGAGCCTGCGCTTACTCCTCGGGGACCGCACCCGCCGGTGCGCGGACCTTGGTGGGTTCAACCTGGTCGACGAGGAGCCCGAGATGGCGGACCGGCCCGCTACCGGCTCCATCCGTCTTCCAGCCGCGTGGCGCCGAATGGACAGGCCGACATCGCTCGCCGTGAACACGATGTGCTCCTCCGACGCCTTGGCGAGAGCTTCGAAAGTGGGCACGGCGTCCGTTCCCAGAGGTGGGATCTCGCTCCAGGCGTCGAATGTGGCCGCCTGCCCGCTCCCGCCCTTCGACAGGTTCAGGTACTCGTTCTTCCAGTAGTCCCGGTCCTGACGCAGGGCCTCAGCGGTGGCGGCATCGTCTCGCGCCTTGTCGCGTTCCTCCATGCAGCTCTGTGCCATGTCGTCCCAGGATGTGGCGTCCTCTTCGAGCTGCCGGACACGTTTCTGCAGTGCTTCGAGCTCGGCCGTCGTGTCTCCGGCGGCCTGGGCGCGCGACAACTGCTCCGCTGCCCTGCGGGCTCCCGCGCGGTACGACGCCTGTCGCGCACGCTCCCACGCCGTGTCACTGCCGCGGGCTAGACAGAGAGAGGGGCGAGCGACGGCATCAGCCGCCGTTCCACGAAGGACGTCTGAGACACCTCCTCACGTGAGTAGGCGGGGTGTTCCAGGCCGAGGTCGGGCCGGACCAGCCGGGCGCCACCGCTGGGTACGGCCACCTGCTCGTGGGCGCGGCGGACGGCCTGTGCGGTCACGTAGTTCAGGGTCACCACCTGGGCCAGGCCCGCGAGTTGTCCCGACGCGTCGGCCGCCGCGCTCCATCCCGCCTGGTCCCTGGGGTGCCTCGGGAGAATGGGGAGGCGCGTGCGCAGCGCCAGGACGTCGAGGAGTACGTCAGCGTGACTCTCCTCCCGGATCCTCTCGTAGTCGCGCCCAGCGGGACGCCTACTCGGGGTGAATGGTCGCTGTCGCTGTGGATAGGGCGCTTCGCTCGGCATTTCGGGTCGGCGGCCGGCAGCAGGCGATCCTCCGGCGGCGTGCGGACGGCTGGCGGATGAGGTCGCACAGGTGCGTGTCGGGATGCCTTGGCACGACCTGCCCGTCAGCGGGCGGGAAAGGCCCACTGACACGCGGCCGGCTGCTTCCGAGCAGTCGCCGGCGGCGTTTCGTGGTCCAGGATCGCGCGTCGCTCGGATCGTCGGGCTTCCGGGCGTGGTACGACTGTGCCCCACGGGGGATTTGCGCATGCATGTGGGCACATGGAGCTTTGTTCGGGAGAGCTGTCGAAGGTGCGGAGCGGCGATCCCCGTGAGGCTTCTGGCCCGTCTCCCGGAGCGAGGGCAGGGGCAGTGAGGAACCGAGCGGTCCCGGCGTCCGTCCTGGCGGGAGTCGGGTCGTACGTGCCGCCGCGTAAGGTGGCCAACGAGGAGCTGGCGGAGCGCCTGGGGCGGTCGCCCGACTGGATCTTCCAGCGCTCCGGCATCCGGTTCCGGCACGTCGTGGAGCGGGGCACCACCAGCGGGGACCTGGCCGTCGCGGCCGGCCGCGAGGCCCTCTCCCGGGCTGCGGTCGACGACGTCGCGGCCGTGGTCGTCGCCACCACGACACCGGACAGGCCGTGCCCCGGCACCGCACCCAGCGTCGCCTCGCGCCTGGGGATGACCGGGGCGGCCGCGCTGGACGTCCAGGCCGTGTGCGCCGGCTTCGTCTACGGCCTGGGGGTCGCCCAGGGCCTGATCGCCGCAGGCACGGCCGACAGCGTCCTGGTCGTCGGCACGGACACGCTCTCGCTGAACGTCGACCCGGCCGACCCCACGAGCATGCTCTTCGGCGACGGCGCCGGTGCCGTCGTCCTGCGCTCGGGCCACCACGAGGAACTCGGCGCCCTCGGAACCTGCGTCCTCGGCAGCGACGGCGACGGCCGCGACCTGATCACCGTACGGGGCGGAGGTTCCGAGGAACGCTCAGCGGCCGGTGGTGGCGCCCCGGCGGACCCGTACATGCGCCTGGAGGGGCGGGAGGTGTTCTGGCGGGCCGTGGAGCACATGACCTCCGCCTCACGCGCGGCGCTGGACGCCGCGCGGTGGAAGCCGGAGGAGGCGAACCGGATCGTCGCACACCAGGCGAACGCGCGGATCCTGGCCGTGCTCGCGCAGCGGCTGGGCGTCGCGGCGGACCGCGTGCTGTCCGACATCGAGCAGGTCGGCAACACCTCGGCCGCCTCGATCCCGATCCTGCTCGACCGTGCCGACCGCGCGGGAGACCTCGAACCGGGACACCGGGTCCTGCTCACCGCCTTCGGCGGCGGCCTCGCCTGGGGCGCCACCACCCTCGTGTGGCCGCGCCTCGCACGCTCGCACTGACTCGTCCCGCTCAGTTCGGAGGAACGGCATGTACGACACCCTGGTCGGCATCCTGACCGGCAGGTTCCAGGTGCGGCCCGAGCTGGTGACCCCCGAGGCCACCCCACCGGCCCTGGGCCTGGACTCGCTGTTCGTTGTGGAGCTGTCCTTCGTGCTGGAGGAGGAGGCCGGATTGAGGATCGGCTTCGACGAGCTCTCGGAAGCGGGCACCGTCGCCGAGATCGCGCGGCTGATGCAGGAAGAGCAGGACAGGCAGGGCAGGCAGGACGCGTCGGTCTGAGACCGGCCGGCCGTACCCGCGAAGGGCGTCAGCGGCGGGCTGCGCGCCGGGGGCGTCGGAACAGCAGGGCGTGCACCGTGAAACGCGATCCGTCGAACTCCGCCCGGCCCTCCGCTCGCAGTTCCTTCAGGCGGGTCTGCAGGGTCTCCATGTGCTCGGCGTACGCCAGCAGCGGGATGTCCATCTCGAAGACCTCCAGCGTCTCGGCCTCGTAGCCGCGTGAGGTGAGCTCCGCGACGGTCCGGGGGATGTCGGCGAGGGAGGAGTGCGCCATGAGCAGGGAGCCGCCCGGCGCCAGCAACCCGTCCACGCGGTCGACGACGGCGTCGTACACCGCGCGGCCGCCCCTCCGGGCGACGAGGGCCGTCTCCAGTCCGTCCGTCCTGGCGTAGCTCGGATCGTGGGGGAGGTGCGGCGGGTTGGTGATCACCAGGTCGAACCGCTCGTCCGGCGCGTACTCCTCCAGCGGCGACGTGACGCACGTCAGCCGTGAGCGGTCGAGCCCATTGGCCGTCACGTTGGCCACGGTCTGGGCGACGGAGGCGGGGTTGATGTCCAGGGCGGTCACCCGCTCGGCACCGGCCGCGAGCAGGGCGACGCTGTAGAGACCGGAACCGGCGCCGATGTCCAGGGCGTTGACTCCCTCCAGTACGGGAGCGCCGGTGCCGTCGAGGGCGCTGAGCAGGCTCAGCCCGCAGTCGGTCGGGAACAGGACCTCTGAGGGGTCTTCCACCATGAGCCGCAGACGCGTGCCGCGGAACTCGAAGATCCCGCATGAGGGCCGGACCTGCCACAGCGAACCGCTCTCGCCGGCGTGCAGGACACGTCGTCGTGTCGGCGTGCGGTCGGGAGCACTGGTCATCGGAACGGGACCTTTCGGAGGGGAGGGGCGGAGGAGGGAACCAAGGGGTTCGCCATGACCGGCGCGTGTCCGGTCCGGCCGGTCACTCGGTGAGGGCGGACAGCACGACGTGTACGGAGTCGTCGGCGATGCGCCGCGCGCGTGACTCCGTAACCAGGCCCTCGACATAGCCGAAGTTCCACGCGAGCCGGCCGTGCACGGTGGTCGCCGTCGCCACGACGGCACCCATCACCGAGACGCCCGTGAGGAACTGGGCGCCGTCGATCCGCCAGGAGTCGGCCCGTTCGGGGAAGTCGTAGCGGCCGACGTTGGACAGGCACAGGTTGATCGGTCCCTTCTCGTCCATGAACCGCATGAACGACTCGCCGTCCGCCAGCGACCCGGGACCCGCCACGCGCGGCAGGCTGATCGTGGCCAGGTGGTCCTGCCGCTTCCGGCGCCGCACCAGGTCCTGGCTGATGTCCCGGGCCATGGGCCACAGCGACCCGCCCGGCTCGTACCGGACGCGGGTGGGGACCGTGGCCACGTAGGTGCCGACCTCGTCGTGGAGGACGGACGGTTCGAGGTCGGCGCGGAAGTCGACCGGCGAACCGATCGAGAAGTATGCGGCGGCCGGGGTGCCCGCGTCCCGAGCGACCGCCGACACCATCGCGGCGGCCAGGGCTCCGTGGACCGTGGTGCCGTGCCTCTTGGCGGCCCGCACGAGGCGCTCCAACTGGTCGGCGGTGAGGGACCGGTGCGTCATCCGGGTGCGCCGCCGCTCGAACGGGACGTGCCCGTCGGGGACGATCCGCTGTGCGGGGCGGGTCAGGGACGCCCGTTCCTCCCGGCGCATCAGGGCCCGGAACCCGGCGGCGCCCGCCGCGCCCCGGTGGCGGCGCGGGAGCAGGTCGTCCGTCGCGGGGAGGATCCGCCGCGGAGTGGTCGGCAGTGTTACTCCGCGGTCCAGTTGTGCGGCGATCTCGATCCACTCGCGGACCAGGGACAGGCACGTCTTGCCGTCGGCGACGACGTGCGAGACCGTCAACAGGAGGTCGTGGAACTCGACTTCGCCTTCCGTCCCTCCCGACGTGATCACCACCGCGCGCAGCAGCGGCCCGGTACGCCAGTCCAGGCCCTCCGCGAGTTCGCGGTTGTCGACCTCGTGCTGCCACCGGGTGTCGGCTGCGGGGTCGCCCGGTCGCACGCGGACGCGCCGGAGCAGGATCTGTCGTCCGTCCACGGGGACGAAAGCGGGGTGTGCCCCGGCGCCGTCGTCGGTGATCGCGACGCTTAGCAGGGGGTGCCGCAGCTGGAGGACGTCCAGGGCGCGGCGGTGCAGTGACGGGGACATGCGTCCGTGGACCCGGGCGCGGGCGACGACGTTGAGCGGCGAGGTCCGGTCGGCAATCCAGTACAACCGTTCCAGGGGACTCAGGTCCCGGCGGACGTCACCGGGCCCGGCGCCCCGCCCGCCCGGGTAGGTGAGGGCCTGCGCGGTCTGCCGGACGAGGACGCGGCGGGGCACCAGCCGGAAGTAGGCGTCGCGGAGCAGCCGCCGGTGCGGGCGGGCGCCCTGGGTCAGCCTGTTCATGCTGCGGGAGCCGGCCACCATCGCCCGCGCGCGGTCACGGCGCAGTTCCTCGTACGCGCGCAGGGCCCGTACCGGGTCGTCGCCCGTCGTCGGATCGGCCAGCGTCCGGGCCAGGACGACGGCGTCCTCCATGGCCGTGCCCGCCCCTTGGGCGAGCGTGGTCAGCATGGGGTGGGCGGCGTCGCCGAGGAGGGTGAGGGGTCCGTCGCCCCACCGCTCCAGGAAGGGCCGGTCGCGCGAGGGGACGGTGAGGATGTCCGCCTCGGGGGTGGCCTCGATCACCGCCCGCACCTCGTCGGCCCACCCCTCGTACGCCCGTCGGACGGTGTCCTTGACGTGGTCCGGGGCGGGCGTTCCGGGGGTGGTGCTCATGGCGGCCCACCAGTAGCACCGGCCGTGGCCGATGTCGATGAGGCCGAAGCGCTGCCCGCGCCCCCAGTAGTGGCGTACGGCCCCCTCGGTGAGGCGCGGGTGTTGGAAGGGGACGATGCCGAGCCGGAAGAGGTGGTCGCAGTCCCGTGGCTGCTCGGGCCCGACGAGGTGGCGTCGTACGGCCGAGTGGAACCCGTCAGCGCCGACGAGGACGTCCCCGCTCGCCGAACGGCCGTCCGCGAAGCGGACGGTGACCCCCGGGCCCGTGGTGTCGAATCCGGTGGCGGTCGCCCCCAGGTGGACCGGGCAGTCGCCGGCTTCCGTCAGCAGGGCTTCCTGGAGGTCCGCGCGGCTGAGGCAGAAGCTCCGCGCGCCCGCCCGCTCGCATGCTTCCCCGAACGGCAGGTCCCTGATGAGCCGGCCGCGCCGGTCCATGATCCTGAACGACTCCACGGCCCGGCCGCGCTTGTCCAGGGCCAGGTCGATGCCGAGGCCGGCGAGGGCGGTGACGGCGTTGCTCATGACCGACAGGCCCGAGCCGGCTTCGCGCAGCTCGGTGGCGCGTTCGTACACCTCGACCTCGACGCCGACGCGCCTGAGTGCGACCGCGCACGTCAGACCGCCGATGCCGGCACCGATGACGAGGGCTTTCGCAGGACGTCCCGATGGCATGGCGTCAGCCCACCCCGTGGTCTTGGTCGGATGCGTCGATCAGCTCGGCGAGGGTGCTCGCCAGACGGGCCACGTGCGGCTCTTCCATCATTGTCAGATGGTCCCCGGGGACCCGGACCGTCCGGATCCGTCCGCCGGTCACGGCGCTCCAGCCGTTGCAAGGGTCCTGATGACGGGTGCGGGCGGCGCCGTGCATGGCGGACAGGACGGTGGGCAGCGGCTCGGCGGCCCGGAACAGCGTGAGGTCCTGGTCCTCGCGCGGGGGGCGGTAGGCCAGCGTTGCGTGCCAGTTCGCCCGGTAGACGTCGAACAGGCGGCGTACGACGGACCCGGAGCTTCCGGCCGGCAGGATGCCCCGCTCGCTCGCGACGCGGGCCATGGACGCGAACCTCTCCTCCGGCGAGCCGGGCCCGCCCGGGACGGCCGGAGCGGGTGCCGCGCCGCCGTCGCGCGGCCAGAGCAGCTCATGGAAGAACCACTCCAGCATGGCCTCGTCGTCGTGGGAGGAGCGTGGCCCCTGGTCCAGGGCGGTGGTGTCCACCACCAGCAGGGTCACCCGCTCGCCCTCCGCCCGCAGCCGGCGGGCGATCTCGAAGGCGACGAAGCCGCCGAAGGACCATCCGCCGATGGTGTACGGGCCGTGCGGGCGCACCCTCCGCAGCGCGGCGAGGTAGCTGTCCGCGAGGTCCTCCACCGTGCGCAGCGGCGTGGTGCCGGGGTCGGCTCCGGCCGCCTGGAACGCGTACAGCGGCCGGTCGGCCGGGAAGTGCCGGGCGAACGCGACGTAGCACAGCACGGTGCCGCCCATCGGGTGGACCATGAACAGCGGCGGGCGGGAGCCCTGCGGGCGGAGCGGTACGAGGGGGTCGAACGCGGCCTTCGCCCCGCCTTCGCGCAGCCGTGCCGCGAGCCCGGCAGGGGTGGGCATTGCGACGAACTCGGCCAGGGGGAGGTGCACTCGGTAGAGCTGTTCGATCCGGACCACCAGCCGCATCGCGGTCAGCGACGTGCCGCCGAGGTCGAAGAGGCTGTCATGCATTCCTACCGCGTCCAGACCCAGGACGTCCGCCATCATCTCGGCCAGTGTCCGCTCGTACGCGTCGCGCGGACCGGTGTCGGGAGCGCGGTCGGGGACGGCCAGCGGGAGGCGGCGCAGTGCGGCGTCGTCGCGCTTGCCGCTGGGCGTCAGCGGCCACCGGGAGACCCATTGCAGGTGGGAGGGGACCATGTGGGCGGGCAGGACGGCGCGCAACCCCTCGCGGACGCCGGCCAGGTCCTCGTCCGTGCCTTCGCCGAGGAGGAAGGCGGCGAGGAAGGTCTCGCCGTCCGCCCGCTCGCGGGCCACGACCGCGGCGTCGCGCAGGCCGGGACAGCCGTGCGCCAGGCCGGTGACGGCCAGCTCCACCTCGGCCGGTTCCACGCGGAAACCCCGGACCTTCACCTGCGCGTCGTCGCGTCCGAGGAAGACGACGTCGCCGCCCGGAAGCACCATGCCGACGTCGCCCGTGTAGTAGAGCCGGTGGTCCCCGCCCGCGAACGGGTGCGGCAGGAAGCGCTCCTTGGTCAGGTCCGGCCGACCCTCGTAGCCGTCGGCCAGGAAGTTGCCGCCCAGGTACACGTCGCCCCGCACCCCGATCGGCACCGGGCGCATCCGCTTGTCCAGGACGTGCACCTCGGCCCCGTCGACGGCGCGGCCGATCGGCGGCAGCGCGGGGAAGGCCGCGGGGTCCCCGGTCATGGTGAACGCGGTGACCACGTGCGTCTCGGTGGGGCCGTAGTGGTTCTCCAGGACGACCCCCGGGAGCCCGGCGCAGAAGGCGCGGATCTCCGGGGTGACGCGCAGCTGCTCGCCGCAGGTGATCACCGCCCGCAGGGCCGGCGGGGAGACGCCCAGTGCCCCTGCGGACTCCGCGAGTTGCTGGAGGGCCACCGGCGGGAGGAAGACCTGCTCGACGCGCTCGCGGTCGAGCAGGCGCAGCAGCGCGGGCATGTCACGCCGCCGCGCGTCGTCGGCCAGGCACAGGGTGCCACCGGAGCACAGGGTGGAGAAGATCTCCTGGAAGGAGATGTCGAAACTCAGCGGCGCGAACTGGAGGGTGACGCCGCCGGGGACCGCGCTGGGCGCCGTCGCCTGCCAGGCCACCAGGGCGGCCAGGGTGCGGTGCGGCATGACGACGCCCTTGGGGGTCCCGGTGGAGCCCGAGGTGAACAGGACGTACGCGGTGTCCTCGCCGCCCGGTCCGTCCCCTGCCACCGGCCCGTCCGGTCCGCCCCGCGCCGGCCCGTCCGGCGCGGGCGCGGCCACCGACTCGGCGGGCAGCAGCAGCGCCGGGTCGCCGGCGAGGTGGGCGTGCGCGGCCTCGGCCACGACGCGGAAGGGCCGGGCCTGTTCCACCATGGTGGCCAGCCGCGCGGGCGGATAGCTGACGTCCACCGGGACGACCGCGCATCCGGCGCGCATGACGCCCAGGAGCACCGCCATGGTGAGCGGGGACCGGTTCATGGCGACCCCGATCCGGGCGTTCGCCGGCGCGCCGAGCGCGTGCAGCCGCCCGGCCACGTTCTGCGCGGCCTCGGCCAGCCGGGCGTAGCTCCACCGTTCCCCGCCCGCCACCACGGCGGTCGCGTCCGGGGTGCGGGCCGCCTGCTCGGCGAAGCGGGAGACGACCGTGGGGTGCTCCGCCGGAGGGGCGAGGACGGGGCGGGGGGCGAGGAAGGCGAAGTCCGGTGCCTCGTCAGGGTGTTCCACCAGACGGCGCAGGACGTCCAGGTAGCAGTCCGCGTAGAGGTCACCCTGCTCGGCCGGGAAGGTCTCCCCGTCGCAGTCGACCCGCAGCCACGTGCCGGTGCCGTCCGGCTCGGTGATCGCGTTCACCAGGAGGCGGAAGTCGTTCTCCTCCCAGGTGCGGAACCCGGTCAGACGCAGACCGGGCACGTCGAGCACGCGGGAGAGCTGGCGGAAGTGCACGTAGTTGAAGGCGGTGTCCAGCACTGAGCCGCCGTGGTCCTCCTGGACGGCGCTCAGCGGGTAGTGGCGGTGGGGGTGGTCCTCCTGTTCCTGGCGGAAGCTCGCGCGTGCCACCTCCAGCCAGCTGTCCCGCGCGGTGTCCAGGCGTACGGGCACGGTGTTCAGAAAGAGCCCCGCGGTGCGTTCCGCACCGGCCGTCTCCGGGCGGCCGTGGGTGACGAGGCCCGTGGTGACGTCACGGGTGCCGGCGAGCGCCGCCAGCGTCAGGGCGTGCGCCGCAAAGAGCACGGACTTGACGGGCAGAGCGTGCTCGGCCGCGAGGCTCCGCACCCGCTCGACGAGGGTGGCGGGCAGGTCGACCCGCCGGGAGGCCGGACGGTGTCCGGTGCCGGGCAGGTGGGGCGAGAACGACTCGACCGGCAGGGGCTCGCAGTCGGCCAGTTTCTCGCGCCAGTATCGCCGGGACTCCGGCGAACGCAGGGCGGCCCGCTCCAACCGCACGTGGGCCGCCGGCGAGGGGGGCGCCGCTCCGTCCACGGGGCCGATGTCCAGGCCGAGGCGGTGGGCGTAGTCCTGGAGCAGCTCCTGGAGCAGGGTGGCGACGCTGCCGCCGTCAAGGAGCGCGTGGTGGAAACTGAGTACCAGATCGACCGCTGCGGGTCGTACGTGGGCGCGGAACAGGTACAGCGACGGCTGGTCGAACGCGTAGGGGTGGCGGCGGCGTTCCTCGATGTGCGCGGCCACCTCGGCTTCGGCCGCCGTGTCGTCCAGCGGACACAGGTCGGTGATCTCCAGGCCACCGCGCGCCCGGGGCAGGACGACCTGCAGCGGTTCGGCGCCGTTCAGGTCGAAGGCAGACCGCAGCGCCGGGTGCCGGGCCGTCAGCCGGTCGAAGGCGCGGCGGAACTCCTTCTCGTCCCACGGCATCTCCAGGGTGTACCGGAAGACGTCCCGGTACCTGGCCGAGGACTCGTGCCGACGGCTGTGGTAGAGCAGGCCGAGCTGGAGCCGGGTCAGCGGATGGGCGTCCTCGGCGTCCCGCAGCCGGGCCCGGTCCACGTCGGCCACGAGGGCGAACGGGACCGGGCCGGCCTCGGCGCCGGACGCGTCGCACTCCTCGGCGTACGGGGCGAGGCCCGCCACCGTCGGGTTCCGCAGGATGTCGGTGAGCGAGAGGCGCAGGCCCCGGGCCTCCGCCTCGGCGCGCACCCTGAGCATGGTGATCGAATCGCCGCCGAGGGCGAAGTAGTCGTCGTGCACCCCCACCGCGTCGTGACCGAGGACGCGGGCCCAGACCTCGGCGAGGACCGCCTCGGTGCGGTTGCGCGGCTGCCCGCCCCCGAGGGCTCCGGCGGCGGTCCCGGCGGTGTCGTCCGGCGGGGGGAGAGCGCGGCGGTCGGCCTTGCCGTTGGCGGACAGGGGGATCGCGTCGATCCGGGTGAAGGACGCCGGGACCATGGACGCCGGCAGCGCCCGCCCGAGCCGCTCGCGCAGCAGCGCCGCGTCGAGGTCGGTCGCGGTCTCGGCGACGTAGTAGCCGGCCAGGACGGTTCCCCGGTCGGCGGTGGCGTGTCCCACCACGACGGCGTCGCGCACCCCGGAGACGGCGCGCAGGGCTGCCGCCACCTCGCCGGGCTCGACGCGCTGCCCCCGGATCTTGACCTGGTCGTCGATCCGTCCGAGGTACTCCAGGGTGCCGTCCGCGAGCCACCGGGCCAGGTCCCCGCTTCGGTAGAGACGGCCGCCCGGCACGAACGGGTCGTCGCCGAACTTCTCGGCGGTCAGCTCCGGGCGGTCGAGGTACCCCCGGGCGACGCCGACGCCGCCGATGCACAGTTCGCCCGCGACGCCGACGGGTTGCGGCAGGTCGTCGCCGCCCAGCACGTACAGCCTGGTGTTGTCGATCGGCCGGCCGATGGGGACCCGTGCGACGGCGCGGCCGGGGTCGGCCGGGCAGTCGTAGGACGAGACGTCGATCGTCGCCTCGGTCGGGCCGTACAGGTTCACGAGCCTCGCCGACGCTTCGGCGCCGCTCTCACGGCGATACCGGTCGGCGAGGCGGTTGAAGTCCTCGACCCGCGCGCAGGGCAGGGCCTCACCGCTGCAGAACACGTACCGCAGGGTCCCGAGGACCTCGCGTGCGGCCGCCGGCTCCTCCAGCACGTCGAGGAACGGGCCGAGCATCGAGGGAACGAAGTGCACGGCGGTGACTCCGTGCTCGTGGACGGCCTGCAGAACCTCGCGCGGGTCTCGCTGACCGCCGGGCGGCAGCAGGGCCACGGTCGCGCCCTCGACGGCCCACCAGAACAGCTCCCACACCGAGACGTCGAAGGAGACCGGCGTCTTCTGCAGAAGCACATCCCCCTCCCCGAGCGGGTAATGGCGCTGCATCCACGCGAGGCGGTTGACCACGCTGCGGTGCTCGACCATGACGCCCTTGGGCCGCCCGGTGGAGCCGGAGGTGTAGATGACGTAGGCGAGGTTCCGGGAGGTGGCGACCGGCTCGACCGGGGCCCCGCTGCCGGTCAGCAGGTCGTCGATCGGTCGGACGGCCACGTGCGGGGGGAAGGTGACGGGCTTGCCGTCGGAGCCCGGGGAGGGGCTGGTGGGTACGCCGTCGGAGCCCGGGGAGAGGCCGGTCGGCTCGCCGTCGACGTCCGAGGGGAGGCCGGCGGGCCCCCCATCGGCGATCACCATCTTGGCGCGGCTGTCGCGCAGCAGAAAGTCCACCCACTCAGCCGGGTGATCGGGATCCACGGGTACGTAGGCGCCGCCGGCCTTCAGGATGCCGAGCAGCGCGACCGGCAGCCGCGGCCCCCGCTCCATCATCACCGCGACGCGGTCGTCCGGGCCGACGCCCGCCGCCCGCAGGGCGCGGGCGACGCGGTTGGCCTGCTCGTCGAGCTCGGCGTAGGTCAGCGTCCCGCCGGACGCCGTGACGACGGCGGCCCGTTCCGGCAGGGCGGCGGCCCGGGCCTCGAACAGCCCGTGCAGGGTCGCCTGGTCCGCGTAGGGCACCCGGGGGCCGTGCGCGCGTCCGGCGGTGAGGTCCCGGTGCTCGGCCGGAGTCAGCATGGGGACGTCGCGGAGCGGCCGGTCCAGCAGGTCCACCCCGTGCTCCAGGAGCGTCCTGAGGTGCCCGGCCGCGGCGGTGACGGGGAGGTCCTCGTCGAAGACGTCGCGGGCGTAGTCCAGGTCGACGCGGATGTCGGCGGTGTCGTCGAAGGCGGAGACCAGGACGCCCAACGCCGCCTGGTCGTGCGAGGGGGCCATCAGGGCGCTGCGCCGGACGACTCCCGGGACGTCCGGCCGGGACCAGTTCACGGAGGAGAGCGTCACGTCGAAGAGTTGCCGCGGGCTCCCGGCCGCCGGCGACGCCTCGCGCAGGACCTCGCCGAGCGGGAGCCGTTCGTGGCGCCGGAGCCGGCGGGTCGTGTCCCGGACCTCGGCGAGGAGTTCCCGGACGGTCAGTCCGCCGGGGGCCGCGATCCGCAGCGGAAGGGTGTTGGCGAACTGGCCGAGGACGTCCCTGTGCCGCTTCGTCGGGCGGTTGAGGAAGGGAACGCCGAGCACCGCCTCCTCGCTGCGGTGCAGGCGCGTCAACCACAGGCCGAGCATGGCCGCGACGTAGGTGGAGGGCCAGTGGCCCGCGGCGCGGACGCGCTCGACGAGGGCGCCGTCGACGACGAACGAGTGGCGCCCCCGCTCGCGCGGGCCGTCGCCCGTCGTACGGGTGAACAGGGCGGGTGCCACGTCCGCGAGGTACTCCCGGTAGAAGGCGCGGTCGCGGTCGCCGTCGGGCCCCGTGAGGTAGGCGGCGTCCTCTCCGACGAACGCCAGGTAGGAGGGGGCTTCCCCGTCGGTCTTCCGCCGGTCGCCCTCCGAAGCGCGGGCGTACTCCCGGAGGATCTCGTGACCCAGCCGGTCGAGGGTCCAGCCGTCGGCGACGATGTGGTGCGCCTTGACATGCAGGTGCGTGACGTCCGCGCCCTCCAGGAGGACCGTGGCCTCGACCAGAGGGCCGCCGTTCATCGGCAGGGCGCGCCCCATCGACGCGCGCATCCATTCTGCGCGGGCGGTGTCCGGTTCGGGCGCGCCCGAGAGGTCGACCACGGTGACCGGGACCGTCTCCGGCGCCACCCGCTGGAAGGGGACGCCGGCGCTGTCGGCGAACCGCAGCCGGAACGTCTCGTGGCGGTGCAGCACGCGTTCCGCGCAGGCGGCAAGCCTGCGGTGGTCGACGCCACCGTGCAGACGCTCGTGGAGCACGCAGTTGAACTGCGGTGATTCCGGCGTTCGGGATCCGACGGACCAGATGTCTCGCTGGTACGACGTCAACGGGCGCGGTGATCCGAGGTGGGTGCTCAACTGTGGGGGTTTCCTTCGAGCCGTACCGGGATCTCCCGGTGGCCGTTGAAGATGAGGGAGGGCAGGGGGGCAAGGCGGTCGGGGCCGACGGCGAGTCCGAGGCCGGGGAACCGGGAGAAGAGCGCGGACAGCGCGATACGGCCCTCCAGCCGGGCGAGTTCGGCTCCCAGGCAGTAGGTCGGGCCGTGGCTGAAGGCCAGGTGCTCGCGGACGGTGGGGCGGGTGATGTCGAAAAGGTCGGCCCCCTGGCCGTGAACTCCGGGATCGCGGCCGACCGCGGCGTAGTTGATGACGAGGGCGTCGCCCCGCTCGAACGTCAGTCCCGTCGGTTCGTCGTGGAGGTCCTCGGTGGGGAAGCGCATCATGAAGGCGGCCACCGGGGCCTGGTGACGCAGCGTCTCCTCCACGACCCGGCCCCAACCGACCCGGCCCGTCACGGCCAGGTCCCGCTGTTCCGGATGGGTGAGCAGGTTGACCACGGCGTGGTCGAGCAGGTTCGCCGTGGTCCCGTAACCGGCGCCCAGCACCATCCAGATGTTGTCGCCCACCTCCCGCTCGTCGAGCAGGCCCTCGCGATGCGCGTCGACCAGCGCGGTGGCGATGTCGTCGCCGGGCCGCTCGGACTTGAGCACGATCAGCTCCGCGAGGAGCCGCGCGGCCTCCGCCTCGGTGGCACTCGCCTGCTCCGCGCTCAGGTCGGTGGTGAAGACCATGTCGTTGACGGCCTGGAAGCCGTCGTGCATGGATTCCGGAAGCCCGACCAGCGTGGTGACCGTCCGCCACGGCAACCGCGTGGCGAACCACTTCCGCAGGTCCACGACCCCGTCGGGGGCGAGGGCCGCCTCCCGCGCGAGGTCGTCGAGGAGTACGGCGGTGGTCTCCTCGATCCACGGGGCGAGCGCCCGCACGCGGCGGGCGCCGAACGCGGGCACCAAGGGGTGGCGCAGCCGGGTGTGGTCGGGTCCGTAAGCGGTCTGGACGGTGCGGATGTCGACCCAGATCCGCAGGGGCCAGTCGGCGGGGAGGTCGCCGTCGACGAAGGCGGGCCAGTGCTGGTGGGCGTCCTTGGAGACTCGGGGGTGGACCAGTAATCGCCGGACGAGACCCGGATCGGTCACCGACCAGGCCAGTACGCCGCCGGGCAGTTCGACCCGGGCGGCCGGCCCCAGCGCGCGCAGCGCCCCGGCTTCGCCGTGGATGTCCGCGGCGCTGCCGTCCAGGCGGTAGGGGCAGCGGTCGCGGGAGGGCGGGGAGGGCATGGGCGACGACCTCGGCGGCGGTAGGGGTGCTCGGCGACGAACGGCGGTGCTCGGCGCTCGGCGCTCGGCGCTCGGCGACGAACGGCGGCGAACGGCGGCGAACGGCGCTCGGCGACGAACGGCGGCGAACGGCGCTCGGTGACGAACGGCGGCGAACGGTGTCCAGCGGTGGACGGTGGTTAATCGGTACTCAGGGGCGAACCGCGGTCAGGAGCCCGTAGCGGAGCTCCGGGACCTCGAAGAAGAACCAGTGGCCCAGGTCGGCCGCCGCCGCCCATTCGCGCGACGTCTCGCCGCTGGAGTTGTCCGCGGCGTTCCGCCAGCCGCTGATCATGCTGCCGTAGCAGCGCCGGACGTTCTCGGTGATGTCGGTGTGGTCGACCACTTCGAGACCGGCCTCCCGCAGCAGCTCCCCGTACATGTCGGTGGTCAGCGAGAACTTGAAGTACGCGTACGCGTCGGCCATGCGGGCCGCGTCCGGCGCGGCGAGCTTGCCCGCGAGGCTGTGCTCGGCGATGACCAGCCGGCCGCCGGGACGCAGGACCCGTGCGATGTGCCCGAGGGCCGCCTTCTTGTCCTTCATGTGCATCAGGGACTCGATGGCGTACGCGCCGTCGAAGGTCTCGTCATCGAAGGGGTTCTCCATGGCGTCGGCCAGCCGGAACGTGGCCCGTCCGGGGAGGGCCGGGGACAGGGGACGACTGTGGGCCAGGTTCACCTGGTAGTCGCTGACGCTGATGCCGGTGATCTCCACGGCGTGGCGGGCGACGATACGCGCCGCGGTGCTGCCGTGGCCGCAGCCCACGTCGAGCAGGTGCTGGCCCTCGGCCGGGGCGAGGCGTTCGGTGACGAGGTCCGTCAACCGGTCGGTCGCCTCCCGCATGGAGCTGTCGTCCGCGTCGTCCTCCCAGTAGCCGACGTGGATGTTGCCGCCGAGGGCGTGGTCGTACACATCCGTGTGACGGTCGTAGAAGGTCCCCACGTCGCCGGACGTATGACGGTTCTGCGTCAGCATGAGGGAGACCTTTCACGGTTCGTCGAGCCACGCGCTGTGGCCATGGGGGAGGCCCGGTCGATCTGCGCGATCGGGCTTGTGGTGCGAGTGGTAAGCGTGACGATGGTGACAAGCCAGTTGGCCGAGATGGGACGAATGAGCTGCGGTTTCACCGTTTCGTGGACATAGGCGTCACCTGTCCGGCGGAACGGGCGGCGGCCGGAGCCGCGTGACGCCGGGACCGACACGTCGCGGTTCGCGCGCCGTGCTGCCCTGGTCTGCCGGGCGGGAGCCGCAACCGCAATCCGAGGGCCGCCGTCGTTCGGACAGGGGCCATTTCTTGGCGCACGCGCCCGCCGGGCACGCCCGTACCCACCCCCCCGGAAGGGGTGGGTACGAAGCAGTGCCCGGCGGGGCGGGTGCGAAAGCACGGTCGCGGTGTCAGCCCGTACGGACCGACCGGATCCGCTCAGACGCGCCCGAAGAACAGGCTGCCCGGCGCCTCCGGGTCGTTCGACAGGAAGTGCTCGCGGACGGCGCGGATGAACTCGTGGCGCGAGATCGCGCCGTCACCGTCGGTGTCCAGCTTCGTGAACATGTCCATCGCGTCGGGGGCTTCGCTCTTCCACACGTCCCGCAGGAAGCGCTCGAACTCGCCCTTGCTGATCTCGTTGTCGCCGTCGACGTCGATGACGTCGAAGATCGCGTGGCCGCCGCCCTCGGTCACGTTGAGACGGCTGGTGTCGACGACGGCGAGGCGGTTGGCCGTGACGAACTGGTCCTTCGTCAGCCGGTCGCCGTCCACGCCCGCGTGGCGCAGCAGCTCCAGCCAGTAGATCTGACAGAAGGTCTGCAGCGCCCTGGCCCGGCGGTCGTTCTTGTCGAGCTTGTACGCCTGGATGTAGCGGTCGGCGAGCTTCTGGTAGTCCGACCAGTCCAGGTAGCCGTCGTGGTTGGCATCCATGGTGTCGAAGGTGCGCTCGAGCTTGGTGGTGATGACGTCCTGTACTGCGGCGGTCACGTGTCCTCCTTGGGGACGAAGGGGGGATGTACACGAGCACCTTTGCGCGAGGTACATCCCGCACAAAAGTGCTCATCTCCGTCTTCCACTCCTTCGGCCCAGCCGGGCCACTCGTAGGAATGCGTTCGGCACGGGCCGCCGCACATACTGAAGTCCCGCCCACGGAAGCGGAACGCCGTGCGCGTTCGCCGGACGCCGTCGGCTCCGAGGGCCGAAGACGCCGCCCGCGCCACCACTGCCACGCCGGCAAGCGAGCGGAACGCCCTGCTGGCTGATCCGCAGGGCACGGCCCTGTCCGCCTCCACGTTCTCAACCGGAGTGAACACGTGTCGAAATCGTCGGGTCCGACGTCCCCCGCAGGCCGGGCCGTACTAATCACCGGGTCCTCCTCCGGCCTGGGGGAAGCCTGCGCACTCCACATGTCCCGGGTCGGCTTCCACGCCCTCGCCGGGGTTCGCCGCCCCGAGGACGGGGATCGGCTGCGCGCCGCTGCGGCCGGCCAGCTGACCCCGGTGATCGTCGACGTGACGGACGAGAAGTCGGTCCGGGCGGCCGTGGACGAAGTGACCGGGCTGCTCGGCGGCGCCGGGCTGTGGGGACTGGTCAACAACGCGGGCATCGCGGTCACGGCTCCGCTGGAGTGCGTGCCCATGGCGCAGCTGCGCCGGCAGCTCGACATCAACGTGATCGGCCAGGTGCAGATGGTCCAGGGCTTCCTGCCGCTGCTGCGTGCCGGCACCGGGCGGATCGTCAACGTGTCCTCGGGCCTCGGGAACGTCGCCCTCCCCTACCTCGGCGCCTACGCCGCCTCCCAGTTCGCCAAGGAGGCCCTCAGCGACGCGCTGCGCCGCGAGCTCGCCCCGCAGCGCATCCCCGTTGTGGTGATCCAGCCGGGTGCTGTCCTGACCCCCCTCTGGTCCAAGATGTCCGACACGGGCAACCGGGCTCTGGAGGGCGCCCCCGAGCCGGTCCGGGAGCTCTACCGCGACTCGTTCCTCGGTTTCATGGAGGCCAACGAGACCTCGGCCCGCAGCAGCCGCACGACCGTCGACGATGTCGCCCGGGTGGTCTTCCGCGCACTGGTCGCCGAGCGGCCCAGGACCCGGTACACCGTCGGCCGCGACGCGGCCGGCAGCCGGGTTCTGTCCAGGCTGTTGCCCGACCGGGCCCTGGACCGGGTCTTCGGCGGCACGTCGGCCCTTAAGAACCTCAGGAACTGAACGCCCCCGAGCCGCCGGCCCCACCACACGAGAGGGCCCGGCGGCAGCCTCCACTCCCTCTCGTGCGTACGCGATGCGTGAGCCGACGGCCGGCACCGCACGAGCGGGAACGGGTGCACTGCCGCCCCAGGCCGACCAGCACCCCGAAGCAGTACGCGGCACAATCCGGCACGGATTCGAGCCCACTGGCGGTTATCGGTGAGGGCGTTATGGACGTCCAGCACGGTGATCCACGTGGCGGCTGGGGTTCGGTAGCGAGCCGGCCGCCATGACCAGCCCTCGGAACACCGCCACCGCGCCCCGCGCTGGCTGCCACCCAACAAGGGGTGCCCTCAGGCCGATAGCGGCAGGAAGGGCTTCCGGCGAGGCGGTTCAGTTCGTTCGCAGGGGCCGGCACGAGACGGGCGCTTCTCGGCGCGGCGCGCGCGGTCCAGCCAATGCCGACGGCCCGAGACGTCATCGCGTGTTCCCATGTCGAGTCGTTGCGCAGAGCTGCGTAACCGGCCTCCCCTGGTGTCTGCCTGCCGACAAGGCGTATGGCATACCTGATTCAGGTGATCTTCCGCCGAGGTCGTCCTGTCCGAGCCGGCGCACGGGAGAGGCTGGGCGGCACGGCTGCGTTTCCGGGCGGCATTTCACGATCACCAATAACGACACCGGCCGCTGCGCCATGCTGCCGGGGCAGGCCAGAACCGAGGCCGAGGCGTGGATCAGCTGGGCAACGGCCACCATCGAGCGCCTCGACCCGCTGAACACACCACCCCGGCTGCCCGACGTCCCCGAGCTGCGCGCCGACGACCCAAGGCCCCTCCTCGGGCACTGGAGCGCCTACGGGCCCACCTACTGAGCGCCCGCTCCGCCAGACGTCCCGGCCGATCTTCCTTCAGGTTCCCGCAAAGCCAGCCCTCGGGAGCACACCTCCCACCCAGCACGACCTGCACAATCAGCCTCAGAACAAGCGTCAAATGAGCGTCACGAGCATCATTTCAGCTTCAAGATATCGCCCGTAACGCCCACACCGCACATAATGCGCACGCAAGAAACCGCAGGTCAGGAGCCCTTCGCGACCGGCTCAAGAATCGCCACGCACTCCACGTGATGCGTCATCGGGAAGATGTGCAGTCAGCCCATCACAAAGGAACATGCAGGTCAGAGGCCACTTTCGAGGGGATCGCCCCTCTGGAGACGAGCTCCGTGCGTCAGACGTGCGTCACGGTCCGGGCCATGCGTCAGAGGCGTCCGTCCGGCCATGATCCAAACGAGCGCGGCCGCAGAACAACGCTCCCATGCGCGCCCCAGTCGGATCAACCAGCAGGGCGCCCATGGCAACCTGCTCCTCAACGGCGGGGCATGCGTCCGCATGCTGTCGCCGCCGAAGCTGCTCGTTGGAAAGCTGCTGATCAGTACGAAAGGCCCTGCCGGTTCGGAGTGAACCGGCAGGGCCGAGAGTGCATGAAGCATCGGGCGGGCCAACCTGCGACTACGGCGTGCCAGCCAGAGCGAGCGCCGGCCGCGACTCAGGGACGGCATCTGTGGGAACGACGAGCTGCGATTCGAGCCGCGTCCACGCGCCAAGAACCGCCTGGTGGGCATCGGGCGCGAGGTGAGCGTACCGCTGAGTTGTCTGATAGCTCTCATGCCCCAGCAGGTGCTGCACCTCGTACAGCGACACGCCCTTCTGTACGAGCCACGACGCGCACGTGTGGCGCATGGAGTGCGGTGGATACTCCGGCACGGCTCGCCGCCTGCCGCCCTCGTCCAGGTAGCGGGCGTCGCGTACGGCAGGCCACCACGTCTGACGCCGCCAGTTCCCGTCATTGAGCAACCGACCCGCTCGCCCCTTGGTGACGGTGGTGAAGACGACACCGTCACGGTCTCGTCCATGCATGTGCCGCGCGAGGGCGTCAAGCACGTGATCTGGAAGAGGGACTTCGCGACGACTCTTCGCGGTCTTGGGGTACTCCTTGATGCCCGATTTTGAGTTCACCTCAACGACGAATAGTCGTGACCTTAGCCAGTCAATTCGCTTCCCATGGAGTCCCGACAGCTCACCCCACCGGAGACCGGTATAGAAGCCGAGCAGGGCCATTGTCTGCCACGGCTGCGGCAGCTCATCAAGGATCGCCTGGGCCTGACCGAGCGTGAACCACTCCGGAGGCTTCACTACCTCCCGAGGCAGGTCTATGCGTCGGCAGGGCGTAACCGAGATGATGTCCTCATCAACCGCAGCCTGCATCAGCGAGTGGACGAGGTTATACGAGCGTCGGATCGCTGATGCACCCTTTTCCTCGAGCACCAGCTTTCGGATCCACGCCTGCATGTCAATGCGACCTATTGCCCGCATTTCCCAGTCCGCCCAATATGGCATGACATGGTTGCGTATAGAGGATGCATCCCCGCGGAGTGTATGAGGTTCGACTACGCGCGCGTCCCACCAGCGATCGTGCCACTCCTTAAATTTAATCTTGCCTGCGCGGGGATCTTTGTGGATGCCACGCCGATACTGCGCTTCAAGCTCATTTCCCCAGGCACGAGCTTGATCTTTGAGGGTAAACGTTTCTGTCCGTCGATCACCCGCCGGAGTCCTTACAGTTGCTTGCCATTTCCCGGAGGGAAGTTTGCGCAGGTAGGGCATGGAACCTTTCGCTAATCGTGTCGAGTCTTCTACGCCACAAACGTCCTTACGAGGCGACGGGCCCGACAACGGAATGAGTACGACGCCTCTCCATAAGGGCCTGAACATCGCACCCGGGGATCCGCACACGGGAACGTTCGACCCCTGTACGGAGGTCAATCACTGAAAGCTCACCGAGGGCGATGTATCGGTATACGGAGCGCCGACTCACGTCGAGTATTTCGGCGACACTCCGAACGGAATGCAGCTTGTCGCACATCAACGAGCGCCTTTCGACTGGGCCGCAGTTCCCCTTCCGAGGCAGCGGGCATGGCAATGGTCAAGTCCACACCTGTTCCACCGCCAAGCAGTCAGTGCAGACGCCCTACACGATCCGGAGAATCCCCGGTTTCGCTAACCGGGGATCGTCTGCTATGTATCGCCCTGCGCCACGGGGCAGGGCCTCTCGCTCTGATCCGAGGCCGGTCAGACCGCCAGTCGATAGGCCCGCAGGGCAGGGGTCGCGCCGTCAGTGGCGAGCACCAGCAGCCCGTCGTCGGTGAGGCGGTCGAGGTTCTGAGCGACGACTCGCTCTGAGACCCCAATGGCTCGGGCGACATGGCGAGTCATAGCTCCAGGGTGCGCTGCGACGTGCGCGAGGACCGCGCGGTCGCGGTGGTAGCCGCGCTGCAGCAGGTCCTCACCGAACAGCCCGGCCGCGCAGACGCACAGGCACAGTGCCGTGGACAAGGAGACGTAGTCCTCGGCCTGTTGGGCCGTCCACGCGTTCATGGCACCGAGCGCCAAGAGGATGGGGACGGTAAAGCGGGCAGATCGGATAGCCGGGTTCGGCAGGTGGGCCTCCGTGGGGTCGGGCGCTCTGTCACGAGGCCGAGTGGCGTGGGCTGCGGGCTGTCGTGGGACTGGTCGGCGCGCCGCCCGCCAGAAGCCCATACCCCTTCACTGACCTGGTGTTTTCCGGGACGTTGTACGTTGACATGGTCCCGGAGGAGGTTCCAGTCCCTCGGGGCTCTTTCTCGTCTGCCGAGGGCGAATCCGCCTGGATGCGCCCAGCGCAGCAGCTGCTGTGCCTGGGCTTATCCGGCTTGGAGCAGGTCTCCCGCGATCCTGGTTGCGCAGGAGCTGGGCGATCTCGTCAACGGCGGCTTACTCATCACCGGTAGAGACGGCCCGCCTCGGCTTCGCGGGCCATCCACCCTCGGGGTGATGGCGGATGCCTGGGCCTGCCTGCGGGTATCGGGTTCGTGGTAGGCGGCATCGGCGGAGCCGGCAGTGTGCCAGTGGCCGGCCAGGGCTCCCGAGAGGGTGGCGTCGCGCGAGAGCGAGCGAGGATCGGGCTTGATGGAGTGGGCATACAGGCGTCCTCTGCCGGGAGCGCCGAGGAGGCGGAATCGGCCTCCGTGTCCCGATCCCAGGCCGATTGTCAGTGGCATCTGTCAGGGTGTGCGCAATGCGTGGCGAGACGAGGGGCGGTATAGGTGTTGCAGCGTGATGACTCGGGTGTCTCCGAGTCATTCGATCTTGATTCGCTGACAGTGGGGGACCGCCTACGACTGTTCAATTTCACGCAGCGTGATGACCACGTGGCGTATCTGTGGGTGTTGCGGGCGATGAACGTTCTACGGGCTGTTCACCAACTGCAGGTCCACCCCGACGACGTGGCGAACGCACTGAACGAGCTCGCGATAGCGCACGACGAGGTGCCGTCCGCCGCTGGCCTGAACCTGCGGGCCATGCTGGACAACCTCTCCTCGGACAATGAGCAGGTGCTCTACCGAGTGGAGGACGCGGCGCGGTGCGGCAATCTGGCCGCATACCGGAACCGGCAGTCGGTCTACCAGTTCACGGAGATCGGCTACCGCGTCTATTGCGCGGTGGAAGAGGTCATCGGCTCCCGCGTGCAGGACGCGAACCTGTCGCGGCTGGTCTTCGCCGACATCCTGGCGGACTTCAAGGCGCTGGCTGCCGCGAACCGATCGGGTGACCAGGACGAGGTGTATCGCAAGCTCGCCCGGCTCGACACCGTGCTGGAGGACATGACCCAGCGGGCGGCACGCTTCTATCTGACCTTGAACGACGTGGCGCGCACGACGGACGTCTCCCCGGAGACGTTCCTGCGGTACAAGCACGCGCTGCTGGCGCACATGAGTGAGTTCACCACGGAGCTGGAGCGCTACGCGCCTCGGCTGGCCGAGGCTGTGTACGAGGTGGAAGACAGCGGGGTGGAGACCCTGTTGGAGCGGGCCGCCGCGGTGGATGAACGGCCGATGATGCGGCCGGCCGCGCGGCTTGAGGACTGGCGGCGGCGCTGGACGGGTCTGCGCCAGTGGTTCTTGGCCGACGGCCCTGGGGAGACCAAGGCTGCCCAGCTGCAAGGCGCTACCCGCACGGCCATTTCGGGGGTCATTGCCCTGCTGCGGCAGGTGACGGAGTCACGTCGAGGAGGGGTGAGCCGGACAACCCAGCTGCGGCATCTTGCCGCCTGGGCGGCGGCTGCGCCGGATGAGCAGGCGGCGAACGCGCTGGTGTCCGCTGCCTTCGACCTGCGTTCCGTGCGGCATCTGTCGGGTGCCCACGCCGACGATGACCAGATTTCTCCGCGGGCGACGTGGTGGGATGCGCCCGGTGTGGAGATCAGCATCAGCCTGTTCCGGCATGGCAAGCGGCCTGCGCCGGGCGGGCCCCAGCCGGTCCGGACGCGTCGTGGCGCGCACGCCCGGCTGCGAGAGCAGCAGCTGGCGGATCGGGCCGCGGACCGGGAGGCCGCCACGGATCTCCTGGACCACGGCCCCCACGACCGGGTGTTGAGCGAGGCCGAGATCCGAGCCGTGCTCAAGCTACTGACCCGTGCCCTCCAGGCACGAACGGTCGTCGCGGGTCGGCTGCGTTCGGGGACCGGCAGCAGCGACGTGCTGACGCTGCGCCTGGTCCCGAACGAGCGCGGCAGCCAGCTGCGGACCCAGACCGGCACGCTGCACCTGCCCGGCTTCGCCCTGGAGATCAAACCCCATGGTGCGATGCGCCGGCGCCGAATGGAGAAGCCCTGATGCCCGCCCATCGCGTCGCCGCCTCAGTGGAGGCTGCGGACCTCGGCTCGTACCAACAAGCTGCCCGGCTCATGCTGTTGCATGGGGTTGTCACCGAGACCTATCCCCGAGCCAAGGCGCTGGCTCTGGTGCTGCAGTGGTCAGACGAACTGGCCAAGGACTTCCGCGACTTGTTCGGCTACTCCTTGCAGACCAGTGCCCGTCACGCCCGGCTGCTGCGGCGGCTGGATGCTTTCGATGCCAGCCAGGCGTTCCTCACGGTGAAGAGTAAGAGGCCGTTCGATCGGCGGCGTCTGGCCTACCTCTGCCTGATCCTCGCCTGCTTGCACCGGTCACGCGTCGAGATCAACCTCGCCGACCTCGTCAAGCTGCTCACACCGTCCGCCAACGCAATCGAGCACCTGGGCTTCGATGCGACCGCACCGGGCCACAAGGATGCAGTCGTGGATGTGATGGACTGGCTTGTCGACCGGGGTGCGCTGCGGATCTCCGATGGCTCCATGGAGGACTGGGCCCGTGACCATGACCGCGGCGATGCGCTGTTCGACATCGACCACGACACCTGCGCGGCACTTTTCAGGCCGAACAAGCCGCTGCAGCACCTGGTCAGCGCTGTCGGCCTGCTGGACACCCCGACCGCCGGTACCGGTCGGGACCCTCGTCGGCGCTTTGCTGCCCAGCGAGCCCGCCGGCTGCTGATCGAGTACCCGGTGGTCTACTTCAGCGACACCGACGCGGAGACGGCGATAGCGCTGCGCCAGCCCACCCTGGCGGAGGACATCGCACGGCTGACCGGATTGCCGGTCGAGCGCCGCGCAGAGGGGATCATGCTCGTCGACACCACGGGGCATTTCACTGACAAGCGATTCCCTGGCCGCGGCGGGGCGGTCAACCGCACCGCCGGGCTGATGCTCGCGAAATTCGCGGACCTACGGGAAGACCCGGACCGGGCCCGCAGTCTTCAGTACCTACTGCCCGCCGGACCAGGCGAGGAACACGCGGACCTGCTGAGCCGCATCGACATGGCCCTACCGCAGGCCGGCACGCTCGCGGCCTTGGCACAGGACCCGCATTCGGACGCCGGCTGGCCTGCGGACGAGGCCGATCCGAACGTGCCAGTGCATGACGGGCAGGCGGGCCTGCCGTTTGTGGAACACGGCACGCTGGAGCAGATGATCAACGAGCTCTATGAAGAGTTCGGCCCCTCATCCTTCACCAACAAGTGGCAGGCCGACCCCGGCGGGCTGCTGGCAGAGGCGGTCGCACTCCTGGCCGACCTGCGCCTGGTCCACATCGTCCCCGGCGGAATCCTGGTCCGGCCCGCGGTCGGCCGCTACCGCAACATCACCGCCGTCCTGCCGCGCCCCGCGCACGGCCAGTTCGCTCTCGACTTCCCCCTTGAGGACACCTCTCAATGACGCTCATCCCCCACTCCCGCACCGCTCACGAGCCGGAGGTTCGCTTCAAGCCCACGCGCGCCGGAGTGATCGGCCTTTGGGACTACACCGACGAGGAGTTCGTCTTCGCCGATGGCCGACTGGTCCTGCGGGGGCACAACGGCTCCGGCAAGACCAAGGCCCTCGAAGTGCTGTTCCCCCTCGTGCTGGACGGTGTCCTCGACGCAAGGCGTCTTGATCCGTTCAGCGGCGAGGAGCGGACCATGAAGTCGAACCTGCTCTACAAGGGGCAGGAGTCCGCCTACGGCTATGTGTGGATGGAATTTGCCCGCACCGGCCCTGACGGGGAGGTCCTCGAAGCCGTCACCGTGGGGATCGGCATGCGGGTGACCAAGGCGATGTCCACGCCGGCGCGCTTCTTCTTCGTCACCGACGGCAGAGTCGGCATCGATTTCGGCCTGCTGGACGCCGCCTCGCGCCCGCTGCGGGAGAAGGCCCTGGAGCAGATGCTGGGCAAGAAGGCCATCTTCGACACGGCGGAGGCGTACCGGGAAAAGATCGATGACCGGTTGTTCGGGCTGGGCCGCGAGCGCTACAGCCAGCTGGTCAACCTTCTGCTCCAGCTGCGACGCCCGCTGCTGGCCAAGGACCTTGACCCGGTCAAGCTGTCCGACACCCTCACCGCCGGCCTGCGCCCCGTCGACGATGACCTCATCCTGCAGGCGGCCCGCGACTTCGAGAACCTCGCCGAGATCCAAGCGCTCCTCACCGCCCTGACGGGGGCGGATACCGCAGTCCGGAACTTCCTGCGGGAGTACACCAGTTACCTGCGTGCCTATGCCCGTGACCGCGTCGACCAGGTCACCGGTCGTATCCAGGCCACAGCCGCCCAGTGCGAGAAGATCACGGAAGCCGCCGAGGACCTCCGCGCCTCCGAGCGGCAGCTGACTTCCGCACAGCAGGAGCGGGATACCGCCGAACGCCAGTGCAACGAAATCGGCGCCCGCCTGGCCGAGTACAAGAACCACGACGCCATCAGGCAACGTGACGATCTCAAGGAACTGCGCGACCGCGTACGCACGGAACGCCGGGGCATCGCAGACGGCGAGCGCCATCTCAGCCAGGCCCAGAAGAACTTGGCCACTCTCAAGGGGGAGGCTGAGCGCGCTGTCCAGCGGCACGATGAGCTACACGAAGCGGCCTCTCGGCACACCCGCCGTCTGATGGATGCCGCGCGCCGCTGCGGCATCCTGCACGACGACGCTGCGCTGGATCATGGCGCCGATCTTGATACGGACGTAGCGGGTCGCGTAGCCGCGCGGCGCAGCGAACTGGAGGACGTACGCGCCCACCTCAGCGCGTTCGAAGACGCCACGAAAGACCAGGAACGCGAACAGGACCACTGTGACGCGGCCAGCGGTGAGCTGACCGAGGCCGAGCGGCAGTCCGCAGAGGCAGCCGAGAAGCTCACGATCGCCCGCACCACGACCAGACAGGAACTGGACGAGTTCATCAGCCGCTGGAGCAGCGGCAACGACATCGCGGTCTTGGCCGCCGCCGACGGTGACGCGCTGCGCGCGGCCATCGACGCGGTGGGGGACCCCGAAGCGTCCCCGCTGCCGGAGGTGTTTCGTTCTGTCACCGACGAGCGCCGCACCAGGGCCATGGCCCGCGTCGAGACTTTGAAGCGGGAGCACAGCGACACTTCGGACGCGTTGCGCAGCAGACAGGATGAGCGCGACACCGTGGCGGCCGAGGCTGATGACGCGCCCCCACACAGTGACCTGCGTCCTGCCAGCCGTGATGATCGGCCCGGCGCCCCGCTGTGGCAGCTCGTGCGGTTCGCAGATCATGTTCCGGACGACCATGCAGCCGCTGTGGAGGGTGCCCTGTACGCGGCCGGCCTACTCACCGCCTGGCTGCATCCTGACCCCGCGCTGACCGAGCAGGCACTGCACGACAAGGTCGCCGACGCCTATCTGCGCCCCCTGCCTCCCGCACAGCGGCCCACCGGACCCACCCTGGCCGACGTCCTGGTAGTCGAAGATCAGCAGCTTGTCGACGCCGCGGACGTACAGGCTGTCCTGGCGTCCATCGCCGTAGTGGACGACGCCACTGCAACGGACGAGGCACTGCGTGCTCCAGCGGTCACGACCGGCTCGCACTTCTGCCTCGGCGTCCAGGTCGGTGCGCACCCCAAGGACCAGCCGGAGTACATCGGGGCCACCGCGCGGGCCGCCCGGCGGCGCGAACGGTTGCGCCTGCTCGAAGAATCCATCGCCGCCCTGGAAGCTCAGCTCGTCGGCATCGAAGAGCAGCAGCGGTACGCGCAAGAAGCATTCGACGACTTCGACCGCGCCAGGTGCGAGCTCCCCCGCACCCGGCCGATCACCGATGCGGTAGGCGGGGTGGCCGTGGTGGCGGAGAAGGTCGCCGGCGCCCGCCGCCGCCTCATCGAATCCCGCAAGCGGCTCGACGGGGCGATCGCGCGCGCCCATGAGAAGAACCGGCAGCTTCGCCATGCCGCGACGGCCGCACGGCTGCCCACCGTCCGTGGGGAACTGGACAGCGTCGCCCAGGCCATCGACGACTTCGCCGACGCCGGCAAGGCGCTCTCCACCTGCCGTGAGCAGGCCGAGGCCGCCGAGCGCGACATCGCCGGCCGCAAGGAGATCATCGCAGTGCAGACCGAGTCCTGCGCAGAACAGGCTGAGGCGCTACAGGCGCGCAAGGACGACTTCGCCGTTCAGGAGGAACGTCTGCGCACCCAGGAAGTGACGCTCGAAGCCCCTCTGCAGGAGATCTTGCAGCAGATCGCGGACGCGGAGGAGCAGCTCACCGCGGCGCAGAAGACGTACAGCCGTGCGAAGAAGGACGCCGAAGAGCAGCGAGACCGGCTTCTGAAGGCCGACCATGCCCTGGAGTTCGGCCGTACAGCACTGGCCACGGCCGTGGCCGAACAGGTGCGCACCACGCTCACGCTGGAGCCGTATGCCCGGCCTGACCTCCTCGGCCTCCTCGAAGCGAACGCCGAGACCGTCTGGTTGCCGCACGACATGTGGCCGAGCCCCGAGCAGGCAGTCCAGGCCCTCATGGACAGCCTGACCTCGCCCGGCACTTCCCTCACGGGCATGGAGGCCGCCCAGAACGTCGTCCCCCCTTCCGTCGCCTCCTTGATCAACGCGCTCGACGAAGCAACACGAGGACGGCCGATCACCGCGAGCCTCCTGAAGACCGTAACCACCAAGATCTCGACCGCTATCACCGCGCTGGAGGCAGCCCTGCTGGAATCCGATCAGGGCTACCTCTTCGAGTGGGAACCGGCCGGTGACATCATCCTGGCCCGGGTCACCGACAGCGAAGGGCCGACGCCCGTGGCGGACTTCGCCCGCCGCCTGGCCGAACAGCTCGCCGATCAGAGCGTGCTACTGGAAGACAAGGAACGGACCGTCCTGGAGGACGGCCTCCTGACCGGGCTGGCCGAACAGATCCACGACCGTACCGTCGCCGCCCGCGACCTGGTCAAGAGCATGGACGCCGACACCCGCTCCAAGCCGATGTCCTCCGGGACGACGGTGGGTATCAACTGGGTCATCTCCGACGCGCTCACAGACTCCCAGCAGGCCGTCAACAAACTGCTCGACAAGGACGCCTCTGGTCTCGGCCCGGCCGGGCTGGCCGAACTGCGCTCCCACCTGCGCAGCCAGATTCGCGCCAAGGCCGCTGCCGACAAGAAGAGGAGCTACCAGCAAGTGATCGCGGAAGTCCTGGACTACCGCGCCTGGCGCAAGTTCGAGCTCCGTCTGTTCCGGCCGGGCATGAGCGAGGAGGAGCGGAAGAGGGGAGAACTGCTCACCAAGGCCAAGCACAGCGTGATGTCCGGCGGCGAGAAGTCCGCCTCCATCCACCTGCCTCTCTTTGCAGCCGCCCACGCCCAGTACAGCTCCGCGTACCCCACCTGCCCGCGGCTGATCGCCCTTGACGAGGCTTTCGCCGGCATCGACGAGAAGTACCGCCCGGATCTGCTCGCCCTCACGGCCAAGTTCGACCTCGACCTCTTCATGACGGGCTACGACCTGTGGATCACCTACCCCGACGTGCCGCAGATCTCGCACTACGACCTGAAGCACGACGAGGCGTCTCACACCGTCTCCGCCATGTTGCTGGTCTGGGACGGTGAACAGGTCCTCGATGACCTCGAGTACCCCGGATCCGACGATCTGGCCGCCGAACTCCTCGGCTTCACGCCCCGTCGGCACGTTCCCGCCCAGGCAGGGCTGCTCGCGGACATCCCCGAGGACGAGCCGACAAACGACGATGGCGAGGAAGCAGAATGACAGAGGCGTACGAGCGCTACCGAGCCCCCGAGTTCCGTCGGCTCCTGGCCGCTGCCCGGCGCTCACTCGAGCGCAATGGCGGCGAGATCAAGGGCTCCATTGGCCTGGCCAACCCGACCACGGCCGAACGCAACGCCATCATCGGCATCACCGGTACATACCGGTCGGCCGACGTCCGCCGCATCACCATCCCCCTCTCAGCATTGGAGCAGAGCGTCCGCAACGTCACGGGCATGACGCTCCGCGATGTCCTCGAAGGGATCGGCCCCGAGCTGCGCTTTCGCGCCGATGAGCGGACCGCGCTCGATCAGGCCCGGCAGACGATCCTTGCTGAGGGCGAGGCCAGCCCGTTGTACGCCGAGCACTCCTGGTACCGGCGGTGGCTGGACGGACTCGCATCCGACGGCACGATCACCACGCTGATCAACAAGAAGGACACCCACCTCTTCAGCCAGGCCGTCCGTGTCCTGGAACACCTCTGCAACCGGCCCAGCGACGCTCCACCGATCATGCTGCCCGCCTTGGCCGATGCCACCACAGGAGACACCAAAGCCCTCAACCCCGGCCGCGGCTCTCTCCCGTCTCTCGTCCTGCGGGCCCTGGCCATGGCACGTGGAATCCCGCTCGGATCAGGAGCCGAGGCTCGGCGCGAGTTGTGGGACGCCTTCGACGTCATCGTCGATGACCTCGCCAGCCGTGTCCTCGTCCTCAATCTGCCCGCGACCGGCCAGGGGCTGGGCCAGTGGCTCACCGACGCCGCCCGCTACGGCACTCCCTTCCACGTCACCCTCCACCAGCTCGTCACCTTGCCGATCACCGTGGACCTGCCCATGGTGTACGTCTGCGAGAACCCCGCTGTACTCCGCCGTGCCGCCGGTGAGCTCGGTGCCGGCAGTCCGCCGCTGATCTGTGCCGAGGGCCGGCCCTCGACCGCCTTCCACCGGCTGGTGCGACTGATCGTCGAAGCCGGTGGAACCCTGCGCTACCACGGGGACTTCGACTGGCCCGGCATTGACATGACCAACCAGCTCCGCGCCCGCTACAGGGCTGAGCCCTGGCGGATGAGCACTGCGGACTATCTCAGCGCGGTTCGCGTTGACAGCGATCACGTCACACTGAGCGGCAAGACACAGGACACTGCCTGGGAGCCGGGGCTCGCCGAAGCCATGAAGCGGGAGAACCGCGCCGTCTACGAAGAGGCCGTCGCTGACGTCCTCCTGGCGGACTGGAAGGGCCAGGCCGGAGCAGGGAGCGACAGGCAAGCGCCGGGCCTACGGCCCCGCCTGCCCCGTAAGACACAAGCGCATGCCCAGTGACCCGATCACTCGACCACCATTTTCAAGCCAATGTCGACCCTCGGTCCGCCCCGGCGCTTCGAGCAGCAGATCATGGTCATGCCCTGTGCGGTCTCCGAGAGCGTGCCTGGTTTTCAGGAGTGTTCAGATACAAGAGGCCGTCGACAGGCCAGCTCAGCGATAGACAAGGAAAAGACCTTGCTTGACTTCACAGAACTCCCAAAGGATGGCGAAGGGTTCGAACTACTGGTACGTGACGTGGCCATGCTCTTGGGGTTCAAGGCGCGCTGGTCCGGCAGGGGTCCTGACGGAGGACGGGATCTCCTCCTTGAGGAACCAGGATCCCCGTTGCTGGGCAGCAAGATCCGTTATTGGCTCGTCTCTTGCAAGCACATGGCACACGCCAACGGGGGCATGGGGAGATCCGTCGGCCTCGACGACATCGGAGCGGACGGCGGCATCATTGACGCAGTGACTCAGCACCGAGCCCAGGGCTACCTGCTGGCCTGCTCCACACAGCCGTCGAGCGCCGTAGTCACACGCCTGGAAGCCATCGAACGGAACAAGGGAATCCCGGTACACGTCTGGGACAGCGCCGATATTGAACGCGCCCTTGATACCGAGAAGGGATGGCCCATCGCTCAGCGTTTTCTTCCAAAAAGCGCGGGAGGTTGGCGCATTATCAACACCGGTCAATCTAACGAGTTCACCGGTGTGACTCGAGGCTACTACATCAAGTTTGCGAACCGCGATGGAAGCCGTCTGTACACAGCAATCATGGACGATTGCTTGGACCTCATCGAGTCCGTTCAACTCTCTGAGAAGGATGAGCTACGACCGCGGGCGGTCTACTACGACGACAGATACACGCGGCTCTACTGGCAGCTCGACTATCTCCACGAACGCCTTGCCGACGATCCTGCCGTCTCGGAGACCTCAATGCGGCAGCTCGCAAGGCATCTTGTTAAAGCCTTCGACCTGTCCGACACCATGAGGGGTGTAGACATCGACTTCTGCGTCCGAGCGCGTAGCGTCTCACGTCATAGTGATGCGTACAACCCAGACCACTACACCTTCTACAATAAGATACGCCCCGAATCATTTGGCCCCTGGGGATATTGACGAACTTGTACAGGTCGGCGATGGCACGTCACTGAGCATCCTCCCGCCTTTGACAGGCGCCGATGAGCAGGGAGCTGACCCCTAGCATGGCCCGCTTGAATGGACGGCCGCAGGGCGGGGCCGCACAGATCACACCGCTGCGGACAGCCAGAAACGCTGGCGTGCACGTGGGGCGATGAGGGTCAGCTCTGGGGTGCGGCAGTGGCCCGCCCACACCCAGCGGGCACAGCACCGGGAACCGCCCTCGTCCGCGGGTGGGTGCGCGCCCCCACAGATAGGGCTTCACCTGAAAGCCCTCCTTGCACAGACGGGGCGTCTGACGGCCCCGAGGGAGGAAGCTGTTACGTGGTGTGCACAGTGGCTTCCTCGTCGCTCTGTCCTGGCAGCAGTTCAACAAGTGACCAGGGCAGGACGGTGAGGTCGGTGACGGACCCGGGAAGCCGCGGATAGCGTTCCAGCTGGTGCATTTTCTGCATCAGGGCGAAGCCGTCCTCCGCCGTGACGAATCCCGCTTTCACGGCCAGCTGCATGATTCCGAGTGTCTCCGCCGTCATGATGCCCTGCCTGATCGCATACTCCAGCGCGGACTTATCATCCGATATCCACCAGGCGCCGGCGAACTGGGGCCAGTGCTGGATGATGTGGCAGGTCTCAGCCTCTCCGAGGTGCTGCAGGTTCCGGTCGGCCTGGCCGCCGAACACGGCTGTGCGGAGGTGCGCGACGCTCTCGCGGTCGTCCGGAGCGGTTACTCGGATGGCTTCGCCGAGCCAGCCCTGCTGCCTCAGGTCGTGAAGGGCAGGCAGCTTTTCGGCCGATTTGCGTGCCTCCCGCGCCACCGCCGCGGTCCACTTGCCGCGGCCGTCCAGGACCGCACGAAGCAGGTCTAGGCGTTCGATAGCTGCGAAGTTGCACAAGACGGTGTTGTCCGGAAACAGGATGTCGCTCATGCGGCGCCGCCGTTGTCCTGTTCAGCCGCGAGTTGGTTTCTGAGCTCGTCGACGTCGACGCCAAGTAGCGATGCGTACGGGCGCAGGGTCGCCTTGCCGGCCTCATAGGCGGCGCGCGTGTCGCGTGCCAGGAGTCCAGGGAGCCTCTTCTTCTCCGAGGTGGCGACTCGCCGGTCGAGTTCGTCTGCGCGGCCGGCGACGGCTGCGGCCTCGCGGGCGGTCATGCGCTTGTAGTAGTCGCAGGTGCCAGCGTCGATCACGCGCAGTTTGAGCAGTCGGTAGGCCAGGGTCTCGGGGCTGACCCTGAAATCGCAGCACAGCGCGCCAAAGCTTCCCCGGGTCAGCCTCGCTGCGCCGACGGCTGCGCGCAGGCTGTGCTCAGGCAGCAGGAAAGCGGAGGCGAAGGCGTTGGCTCGCTGCTCGCTTGGATCTTTCTTCTGGGCCTGGTCGAAGATGTCCCGATCGAGGTGGACGTCCTGGTCGTCGTCGGCGAGGAGGTGCCCGAGCTCGTGGGCGAGGGTGAAGCGCTGACGTGCCGGGTTTGGCGTCGTGCTCAGGAGAATGAGCTTGGCACCTTGGCCCATCGCGGCGAGGCCGTCAAAGCCGTCGCCCAGCGGCTCGACGGCCACATCCGCGCCGAAGACCGCCTCGATCAGTTCCGGCAGGCCGTCCTGCGTCACGGACCGTCCCTGGCGCTCCACCGCCCTCAGAGCTGATTTCGCCAGCGCCTCGCCCTGGGCGGTGTAACTATTGCCGGTTCGCGCTGTCGGGGAGACGGGCCGCCAAGGCTGCGGATAGCCGAGCTTGTCCAGGTCGGCGCGGCGGGCAAGGTAGTCCCGGGCGGCTGCCAGGGCTTCGGATGCCTTTCCCGTGGTTGTTCTCGCTGCCACGGCCAGGGGGGGCTCGGACCCGGTGAGCAGCCAGTCCATCGAGACGTGGAATTCATCGGCAATGACCGCGAGTTCGACGGCTGAGAAGGGGCTGGCGCCGCTGAGGCACTCAGTGAGCTGCTCGGCGTCGAGGTCGGCCTGGTCGGCGAAGTCGTGGATGCTCAAGCCCGACTGGTCGATCAGGCTTCTCACACGATCGGAGATGCTGGACACCCGTGGACAGTAGTCCGCCATCTGCCCAGTTCACAAGGCACGCCATAGGCGAGCTCGAAGGTCGGCGCGGGAACCGGGTGCGGCTCGGCGTAGGGGTCGAGACCGTTTGGTCCTATCGGGCCTTGACCTGCTCGTACAGGGTGCCTTCCGCTTCACTCATCTCGCGCTCGACGGTCTCGGTGAGGGTCGGGTTGTCGATGAGGACACCGAACTCGACGTTGTTGTTCTCCGCGCTCCAGGAGAAGTTCGCGCTGGTCACGAGGAGAAGGTGGTGGTCGATGGCGAGGAATTTGGCGTGATTTCGCACGTAAGTGCCGTCGAAGGTCTTGGTCCGCCACACCGCTGCGGGTCTCAGCTGCGCGGCAACTTCCGTGGTGGTGGGCGCCCGGGACGCCCCGCGGTCATCTGCGGCTCTGGTGTCCAGGTAGACGCGTACGGCGACCTCGGACCGCTGTGCGGCCTTGTGCAGCGCGGTCCACAGGCCGGAGGAGCGCTGGAAGTTGAAGGTGGAGCAGGTCACCGTGTGGCGCGCGTTGTCGACGAGGTAGGGCACGGATGTGGTGAGCGGTCCGCTCTGGGCCAGGTGGCCGGGCATGGTCCAGAGCGGGGTGACCGAGGTGGGCAGCGTTCGTGCGCCCTCGATGGCGCGCAGGAGGGCGATGTGGTGGACCGCTGCCCCTGGCCCGTTGGCGACTTCCTCCAGGAGCCTTCTGGCCTCTGCGCGGTGACCGAAGGCGACGGCTTTGAGCGCGGAGGTGAGGGTGTCGCCGTCGGTGAGCCGGTCGGCGACACCCTTGGCCTCGCTGCGAGTGAGGAGTCGGCCCAGGCGCAGGCCGGCCTGGGCTTCACTCATGGGGCGAGAAGTAGCCGAGATTGCTTCCGGGCAGGTCGAGCAGGAAGCGGCGGTCGAGGAACCGGTTGGCGCGTTCGCAGGAGGTTTCCGACGCCATGACGCAGCAGTGGCAGGCGGCGCCGTGGAGGAAGTCCTCCGGGTCCTGGGGGGTGCGCATGGAGCAGACGGGGTCGGAGGAGCAGCGCTGCGCTTTGTGCAGGGCGTCGGCGACGACGCGTTGGAATCGGGTGGGCTCGCTGAGCTGGACGAGGCCGCCGAGGGTTCCGTCGCTGTCCGAGGCGGTGGTGCAGATCAGCAGCCCGGCTGCGGGCTCCCGGTTCTCGGCCTCGGGCCAGGCGTAGAGGCGTTCGCTGAGGCTGGCGGCCGAGTAACCGCAGGTGAGCGCGAGTTCGCGGATCAGGATGTGGGCAAAGGTGTGCAGGAGCCAGTAGCGCGGGGGCTTGAGACGGCTGTCGGGGTCGATTTGGCCGGCTGTCTCGGAGAAGCGTCGCTCGAAGTTCCTGCGGTGCGCTTCCCGGTGGGCCTGCCACACGTCGGTGTCCAGGATGCGCTTCTCCCAGCCGGCGACGGAGGCTTCGTCGAGCTGGAGGAAGATGCCCTCGCCGCGGTCCTCGGTCGCCACGGTCCACTTCGGCCGGGCTGTCCGGGTCAGCGGTGCCAGGCGGCGTGAGAGGTCGCCGACGCGGTCCATGTCGTCGATCCTGGTGAAGCCGACCAGGGCGTTGACCTTGCGGAGCTTTTCTACGGCCAGGACGCGGGTGATCTCGGGCCGGAGCTTGTCCCCGCGTTCTCGGGTGGCCAGGGTGAGCCCGCTCTTGGGATCTTCGTTGCGCGCGCCGAGCATGGGAAGCAGCAGGTGCTGCCACTCGGGCACCAGTAGGTCGACCGGATCCCAGTTCCGGCGCTTTTCCGCCTGCTCCTCTGGCGTGTCTTGGGGGGCGCAGGCGGCTTCGACGGCCGCGGCGAGTTGGGGGTCCGTCAGGTCGGTGACGTCCACCTGGGACTTTTCCAGCAGGTCCCTGATGATGTCGAGATGTGCGCGGTATTTGTCGAGCTTGTCGCCCAGTGTGGTGCGGATCCGGTCGGCCAGGTCGCTTGCCTTCTCCTGCGGGGAGTCCGGCATGACGATGATTGACTGGGTGGCAGGGAACCACAGGTTGGAGGCGCCGACCAGCATCAGGCGGGTCTCGCGGTCGCAGCCGCGGTGATCGAAGGCATCCAGGTGCGGATGGCGGCCCCGGCATCGCGGCAGCTTGGCCTTGCCTGCCTCGCCCTGCGCCTCGTTCATCGGGCGCTGCACCTGGCACGACTCGCAGCGGATCACCGCCGAGGCGCCCTTGCCGGCGGTGCGGTCGACCATCTTCAGCACCGGCACTTCGGCGTTGCCACACGGCTGGCCGCGGTGCACCCACAGGTCGTAAGGGAACTCGTCCAGGTGCCCGTCGACGCACGCCAGCAGGTAGCGGGCGGGCACCGCCGGGCGGCGCATCGCCTTGCGGCTGCGGTTCCCGGCCCGGCCGGGGCACTTGGTGTGCTCGAAGATGGCCAGGTCGGTGCGGTAGGGGTGGGTGTTCTTGTAGTCGAACTGGGAGAGCTTGCCCAGCAGGTCGCAGCCGGTGCAGCGCAGCCACTGCGGGAACACACGGGCCGGCACCCCCAGGTCGTTGCCTTCCATGGAGCGGCTGTGCTTCTTCGGCTGCCACGGGTGAGGGCGCAGTTCGACGTCGTTGGAGCCGAGCATCATCCGCACCACGTTTTTCAACCGGGGTGCGTGGATGGACGGAGGCGTACCGCGACGGCGCCAGATGCGCTCCCAGTCGTCTAGGCCGGTGGACATGATCGTGAACTGCGGCAGGTCCATGATGGAGCCGGGGCCGTAGGTGTAGAGCAGTGAGGAGGGGCGGGCCGAGCCGACCTTGGCGCGGTTGTGCTTCGTCTGCTTCTCGGCCTCCTCTTCCAGGTCGCCGAGCGGGTCGACGGCCCTGGCGGCGTCGTAGACGAAGCGCTCCTGGTCGCTCACGAGTTCTCCTCCGGCATCACCCACTGGGGCGCGGTCATGGGTTCGATGTACACCAGTCGTTCCTTGATCGGGCTGACCAGGAGGTTGATTTCCGGCTGCACCTCGCGCATCGAGTTGGCCACGATGAACGGTGGCGCGTCCCGGGTGTCGATGCCGGACTTGGCGTCCTCGGCGCTCATCATCAGCGCGTCGTGGCGGCTGTCGTCCGTGACCTTTTCGTAGACCAGCGACTTGCGCAGCTCCACCAGGTGCTTGCGGCGCTTGCCCCACTGGTCCAGCCGGTTCTCCAGCCGGTGCCTGGCCCGCTCGGCGGCATCCTCGTTGCCTGTCAGCTCTATGCGGCGCACGAGCGCCTCGATGAGCTCGGTGGCGAAGTGTCGTTCGGTCTCGATGCGGTCGGCGCCGTCTTCGGGGGACAGGCCCTGGGTGCGTACGGCCTGCAGGACCCGGGCCGCGCTGACCAGGACGCCGTCCAGACCGCGCTCCAGCGAGGTGACCGAGAATGGCGTCACCGACAATGCCTCGACCTGGGCGTAGAACGTCTCGTGGTAATGCCGGAATTGCTCGAAGTGGGCCAGGTCGCGCGGCCGTGCCCAGTTTCCCAACGAGACGACCAGGCCAGGGCGGTCGGCGTCACGGCCGACGCGCGAGGATGCCTGGATGTACTCGGCGGTGTTTTTCGGCTGGCCGACCACCAGCATCAGCCCGAGCCGGGTCACGTCTACGCCGACCTGGAGCATGGAGGTGGCCAGCACTACGTCGTACGGGTTCACTTCCCGCTCGGGCACGCGCGTCTTCGCCTCCCGCAGGGTGCGCAGGTTCCGCTTGCCCGCGGTGGAGTCGAAACCGGGGTCGAATGCGACCGCCATCTGATCCAGGGTGGAGGTGATGTCCGCGCTGGCCACCCGTGAGGTCAGCTCGGCCACATGCAGGGCCCCGAAGTTGGTGCCGGTCCGGCTCGGCAGCCTGGACCAAGGACGGCGCTTGGCCAGCGCGGTCTGAATGTCATCCCCCATGTACCGGGCCATACCGGCCAGCTCACGCGTCGCGCTGAAGTAGCCGACCAGCGTCATGTACGGATCGGCCGCCTTGCCGGAACGGTCGAGAAGCAGTTGCCCGCCGGCCATGAGCACCTCGGCCACGCGGATCTCCGCCGTGGTCAGACGCACCCCCGTGGTGCTGATCCCGATATACCGGCGCCCTGGGGCCTTCTCGGAGATCTCGATCTCCTTGGAGAAGAAGGTATTGCCGGCGTCCAGCACCTGCGGTGGGAAGATGGTCACGTACCGCCCGTACAGAGCCCGCACCTGGTCGGCTGCGTTGCGGGCGGTGGCTGTGGAGGCCACCACGAGGGGACGCACCGGCTGTCCATCGTGGGTGCGCCAGCTCGTCATCACGTCGACGGCGACCTCGAACAGTCCGACCGTGGTGCCGAGGGAACCGGTGATCAGGTGCAGCTCGTCCTGGATGATCAGGTCCGGCGGTCGCAGCCGAGTCGCCGGGTGCAGGGCGGCGGCCTCCAGGCCATCCTTCTTCGGGTGCTTGCTGCCGTCCTTGATCGTGCAGTGCGGGTAGTCAGGGTGGACGAAGCCGTGACGTTCGCAGCGCCGCGAGACGTGCCCGAACAGCGACGCCGCCTCGCCCTCGCGTGCGAGTCGGGCGAACTTGTCCACCGTGGCGATCACGAAGGCGGGGGCGAGCCGGTAGATCTCTTCATCGACGGTCAGGACCGGCAGTCCTTCGGCGACCTCGCCGCCATCGGCGAAGGGGCACTCGGCCATCTCGTCGCCGCAGTACACGTACACGCGGCGATGCGCCTTGTCCGCCCGCACGTCCCGCGCCTCGATGCGGGTACCGCACCAGGGGCAGCGCTGGATCTGCAGCACGGTCAGCCGGTAGCCGCGGCCCTGGTTGGCCTTTTCCAGCTGGCTTTCGGCCTCGTCGTACCACTTCGGGCTCACATCGGTGCCGACCCACAGCCCGATCCGGAACGGCTCCTCTCCCCACGTCGCCGGGTCCTTCATCCGGGCCCGCTCCGCAGCACATACCAGGGCGGTGGCCCGCTGGAACTGCTGGGCGGTCAGCAGCCGCAGCGTGTAGCGCATCAGCACCGCCACGCCCAAGCGGCCGTCCAGCGGACCGTCGAACGCGTCGATGACGCCCTGACGGCGCCGGATTGCGAAGGTGTAGGCGGCCAGCCCCAGGTACGCCTCCGTCTTGCCACCGCCCGTCGGGAAGAACAGCAGCTGGGCTTTAGCAAGATCACCGGACCGCTTCTCGGCCGCAGGATCCGACAGCAACGGCAACTGCATCAAGACGAAAGCGAGCTGGAAGGTACGCCACGAGTGCGCACGGTTGCCCCGCTCCCCCTTCTGCCCTTCCTCCAGGATGGCTTCGCGCGCCTGCGCGATGCTCTCCCGGTCGTCCTCGCTCTGGTTCGCACGCCGCTGCGCCACCTGGGACTGGACACGCTGGTCGGCCATCACCCGGTTCATGAACCTGAAGCACCGCAGCGCCTCGGCATCATCCAGCAGGAACTTCAGTCCCTCATCGAGCTGCCTCAGCACCTTGCGTGCATCGCCGACCGCTTCCCGGCCCTCCGGGCGAAGATGCTCCGGCAGCGCCTCGGCCCGCTGTTCCTCAGCGTCCAGCCAGGCCGCGTAAGCGGACACGATCGGCTCCAACCCCGCGCGCAGTTGCTCCGGGGTGGCCTCCTCAAGCTGACGCATGTCCAGCATCGCCGCCTCGATCTCCTCGGCGGCGATCTGTGGTGTCTCGCTGGTCGGCAGCCACGTCGTCCACACCCTGCTGGCGCGGCGCACGTCCTTGTCGGCCTCCCAGTCCACCGAACACGTCCGCCCGACGGCAAACTCCAGCAGGTTGCGGTACTGCAGCTGCAGACGACGCACCTCGTCGTCCGGCTCGTAGCGCGTGTCCTTTAGAACATCGTTGACCGGCAGGAACACGGCCGCGCCATCAGCGGTCTCGACGCAGAGCCGGGTCTGGTAGAGCCACGCCTCCACGGGAATCTTGCGGGGCGTCTCCTTGTCGTTGCACAGCGCGATCTCGATCAGGCGGCAGCCACGCTCGGCGTCGTCGTGGCGGTCCACCCGCAGCACAACCTTGTCCTTCAGCACGAACGTCGTCGTGTGGGACGGCATCAGCTCGCTGACCTTGACCGTGGTCTCGAACCTGTGCGGCGTGCGCTGGTACCGGCGAAGACGCGAGGTCGGCTCCCCACCCTCGCCCTGCTTCTCCTTCACCGGCTCGTACGTGCCGAACTCGGTCACCACGGTGAACGCGTCCAGGTAGTCGGGAATCTGGCAACGCAGCCCCATGGAGGCCGGGATCATCAGCCCGCGCTTTTGCGGCTGGTCCTCGACGTCGTCCTCTTCCGAGCCGGCACTGCTCTCGTCCACCGCGGTCAAGGGCACGCCCCGGCTCTCGGCAGCGTCCACGGCGTCACCGACGTCAGTCGCGGCCTCCGCAGAATCTGACTGGGTGGGGTCGTCCTGGCCGGCGGTCAACCTGACCGGGGCGATACGGCCGATCAGATACGCGGAGTCCGGGGCACCTTCGAGGATCTCCTCGGGACCGCCTGCGGGGCCAAGGAGTTCACGCTCCAGGATGTCCACGAGATTCTCGCGCACCGTCCAGGAACGTTCATCCGGGTCAAGCGCGAGACGGTACGCCTGATCCTGCCGAGCAGAGGGCCGCTGCGGCTGTGCGGCAGATCCGGTAGTCACTCGTCGCCCTCTTCCTCGTCCTCATCGTCGACCGTCAGTGTCACATCACCCTGCACGGCGGCGCGACGATGATTCTCCTCCAACAAGCGGTCCAAAATCTCCACGCGAGCCGCAGGACTCACCGTCCAACGTTCCATCTGGCGGTAGGTATGGAAGCCGTGGTCAAGGAGGACATCCTCCCAGCCGCAGGCAGCCATGACAGTTTGATCGAGATCCCGGTGGATCTCCCGCAAGCGGGCCACGTCTGCGTCGGCGGAAGCAGCCAGATCTCGGTTATTGACCATGTTGTAGAGCTTTGTCAGCCCGAGGCCGCGGCGGCGCATGATCTCGCGTCGCTCCGTATCAAGAGTCCTGCCAGCTTCGGCGAGCAACTCAGCATTCCCGAGCGGGCGCGGGAAAGTCAGAAAGACACTCGACGGCGTGTAGACGGGGTCTCCAGTGCGTGTTGACCCCCAACAAGTCGCCCAGATTCTATGCACAGAGGAGCTGAGAACTCCCAGCAGCCCAGACTGGTTTGAGGCGAATACAACCAACTTCTGATCGAAAACCTGCTTGGCAGGCACGCGCAATGGAATTTGCGTCGCACTGGTTTGCGACAGCACGATCACCTCATCGAGTTCGGCAATCGCCTCCCTCAAAGCAGGGCGCTTTTCGCCGAACTGCCACCAATAGTCCCTATACACCTTCCTGTTGTTCTTTGCACGCTCCGCCTTCACCGTCTCCAGAACCCGCCGATACGGCAACCCATATTCCTTCGCGGCGATTTCCGGTCGATCATTGAAGTCAATAACCCAGCGACTAGCCTCCAGGGTCGGGCTGCCATTGATGTCGTTCTTGCCGTGGGGATACGGGAATAGCACATCCCTATTCCGCGGATCCTCCTCAATCCAGGCCATAGCCTCGTCAGGATTCAACACAAAACCCATGCCCAAGACGAAGCATCCCTTGAATGCGATACCCATGTTCTCCGCCAGTGGCATCGGCTCGCCTTCTACGCGCCCGACCGGCTCCAGCAACGTGGAAATGCGCGCCACCTCGATATCGTCCGAAAATCTCGGTACTGCACTGTCCACATCACCACGGCTACCCCAAACGGCCGCATACTCCAGGTTGGCGCTCGCAGCTGGCCAAGGCCGGCTCTGAATCGCGCGGGTGATCGTGAAATCCTGATCCGCCACCTGATCAAGCCCCACGCTTCGAGTGGGCCCCTGAGCAACCGTATTCGTTGCAATCAGACCCAATCCACCCTGCCTTGAGAGCAATTCGTAGGCACGAAGAAAGAAATACGCCACGAGGTCCGCGCTTCCCTTGCGCCCGGAAGCAAGCACATTGACGAACCAATCGCGAACATTAGTTCCCATAACTCCAGTGATCCTGGAGCCGCCGAGGAAGGGCGGGTTACCAATAATCGCGTCGAACCCGCCGCGTTCCATGACATCTGGCACGGCCAGGATCCAATGCAGCGGCTTCCACTGCTCGTAGTCTGTCGTGACCGTCGGAGTGAGCCCTGTTTTCAGGATGCCGTCGAGCATTACCCGGTTCGATGTCTCGCCCTCCCCGGGGTGGGCGAGGTCCACAGCGAGGCGCAGGTTCTCATATGCCTCGCGCAGCTTTTTGCCTGGTTTCCCGCCCAGTCGCAGTCCGGCGGCGATCACCCCGTCGGCGACATCCGAAAGTTGGGCGACGAGTTCTTGGTAGGTACGCCACTGGCGTCGCTTGCTCGCGGCGGAGCGTTGCGGGTCGTTCTCGTCGACCTCGGTGGCGAGCTGGCGACGTAGGCGGACGGCCTTGCTCAGGGTGCCGTCGATGTCGAGGGCGAGGATGCTGGTCTGAGTGCCGGCCGCTTCGGGGTTGATGTGGAGCTCGCGCAACTGGCGTGCGTTGGTGAGGCCCAGGAGCGTGTTGCCGTGGAGGACTTTGTCGTCCACGAAGGAGAACGGCAGCTTGGGGTCGAGGGAGACCAACCACAAGGACAGTTTGCACATCTCGACGGCCATGCCGTTGATGTCCGCGCCGTACAGGCAGGTGGCCACCACCGTCCTTATGGCGTGGACGTGGAGGTCGTGCGGGGTGCGCCCGTACGCCACACCTTCGCGTTGCCATGCCTCGACGAGCCGGTCGGCGAGGTAGCGGGCCGCGGCAACGAGGAAGGCGCCGGATCCACACGCGATGTCAGCGATCTTGAGGTCGAGGATCTCTTCGGGAGAGACCAGCTTCCAGGCGTCCTGGTCAGCCGTCTGATGAGGGCCGGGCGAATAGACGAGTGGTTCAAGGGCGTGGCGTACGACCTCTTCCGCGAGGTCGCGCGGGGTGTAGTGCGCGCCGGCGGAGGCTCGCGAGGGCGTTTCGACCAAGAGGACGCCGCCGGGTTCGACGACGAGGGGCCGGTTGCGCAGGTCGCGGCGGATTATGCCGATGAAAGGGCGCAGCCGGTCTCGCAGGTCCGCGTCGTCGGTGAGGTCGCGCAGGGCGATCTCCGTGTCGTCGAGGGTGTCACCGGCCTTGAGCGCCTTGGTGAGGGCGGCTTTGGTGGGTGGCTCGGCCGCGGGCTGGTGCTGCTTGACCCAGGCCAGGATCGCGTCGGCCAACGCGGTCTCGGTGCGCTTGGCGGCGGCGAGCTCTTCGAGTGTGGCGAGAGGGATCTCCGGCTCGGAGCCGGGGCTGCCTGTGAGGCCGACGGTGACTTCTTCCGCGTTCTCGCAGGAGTAGCCAAGCAGGCCCTCGTAGATGTAGCCGATCTGTTCGACGTCGATGTCGCGGAAGGAGATTCGGCGGGCGCCCCCGGTCAGCTGGGCGATCTGGACGGCACGCAGGACTTCGAGCATGACGCGGTCGCTGACCGTGATGGCGAGCGCACCCTGGGAGTTGCAGCTGGTGAGAAAGGGGAAGCGGGCCGGGTCGAAGAGGGATCCGCCGTACTCGGGCAGACGCATGTCTTCGAAGGTGGCGCCCTGGTAGAGGGCCTGGGATGTGGCGAGGAGGCGGTGCCAGGTGAGGTGGGTGGCGTCGAGGGACTGGTCGCCTTCTTCGTTCTGGCGTGCGTCGAGCTGGTCGAGTTCGTCGCTGATGCCGTAGCCCATGGCGAACAGCTGGTTCTCGGGGAGCAGGCCGCGTTCCTCGGCGAAGAGAAGGAAGACGACGCGCATCATGACGGTGACGGCGGCCTCGTAGACCTCCCCGCGTCGGGCGGGGAGGGGATCTTCTTCGCCGCGGCGTACCGCGTCCAGGCCGCCTTCGGACAGGGCCTGGACGATGAGTTCGACGGCGCGGCGGACCTGGGTGCCGAGCGCTTCGGTGATCTTCTCGGCGGCGGTGACGGACTCGCCGAACAGTTCCGTGAGCCGGTCGGCCGGTTTGCCGCCGATCAGGCGGCGCCGTTGGAGGAGTTCGATGAAGGCGTTGCGGGTGGCGGGCTCGGCGATCCAGTCCTGGGCGTCCACGATGCCGGACGCGACCATGGTCTGCGGGCGGGCACTGACGATCGCCCACCAACGGCCGTCAGTGACGACGCCGATGGGGACGCCGGCGGCGCGCAGCAGCTCTTCCATGCGGTCGATGGGGCTGGCGGACCAGCCGTCGGTGAGCGGGTCGCGCAGGGAGTCAACCGGGTCGGTGACCAGGACGAGTGCCCCGGCGGTGTCCCCGTGGGTCAGGGCACCATCGGCGCGGACGGTGACGGTGTAGTCGGGTGAGCGCACCTCGGCGGTGGCCGGGGCGGGGACGGTGTAAGCGGTGCCCCAGCGCAGGCCCTGGCGCAGGACGAGGTCTACCCAGGCATCCCGGGCCTCGCGGTAGAGGTCGAGAGCGGCTTCGTCGTCGCGGTGGGTGTCCCAGTGCTCCCATGCCTTCTCGAAGGCGGGCTTGGCGTCCTTGATCGCGTCGAGGGCGCGGGTGTCGGGCTGGGGGATGCCTTGAGGCCAGACACGTTCGAGGGCAGGGACGGCGAGGAACGGGCCGTCAGCGTCGACCAGTTCGAGCCAGGCGCGGTGCAGGCTGGCAGCTGTCGGAGCGTAAGCGCGACGGCTCATGCCTCCACCCTTCCGTTCTTCGCGTCTTCCGGGGTGAGGGCGAAGACGACAGCAGCGGCCGAGACGTACGGCCTGATGTCGCTGTAGCGCTCGCAGATCGAGGCGATCTCGCGGGCCTCCTCGTCGTCCAGGCTCTCCAGGCGCTCGTTCATGTGGTGCAGGTCCCGGCGGCGTTGCTTTTGCTGGTCGTCGGTGAACAGGAAGTTTTCCTCCTCGGCGCGGATTGCCTGTTCGAGACGGTCACGTGACTCATGCAAGTTGATCCGGAAGGCGCCGAAGATCTCGTGGGCTCGGGCGATGTCGGTTTCCTCGCGCTGCTTGAGGCTGTGGGTGGCCTTCTCCTGGAGGCTTTCGCTCTTGCGCTCCATCGCGTTGAGCAGCCGGGCGCGCAGCCTGGCTCCGTCGTCATTCCACAGGCCGGCGAGGTGGGCGCGCACCTGCTCATCAGCGAGTACCAGGTCCGCGCGGTCCAGGGTCTCGTCCAGCACCTGCTCAACCTTGGCCTCGGCGAGTGCCCGGCCGCGCAGTCGGATACCAGTGAGGAAGACCTCTTCATGCAACCGTAGGCCGCCGCGCCCTACCAGCACGAGCCGCGAGACGGCGGCGACGCACGACTCCGCAAGTCCGGGGGCAACGACGGCGGTCACCCGGTTAATGCGGGCATCCACGCTGAACAGGGCGCTGCGCAGAGTGCGGGTAGCGCGCTGCATCAGGGCGTGGCCGAGGTGAATGTGCACAAGGTCCGTACGTCCTCGCGCGGCCTTGTCGTCGAAGGTGATCGGCCGCAGGACACCGGGCTCCAGGCGAGTGTCCAGGCCGCGCAGGGCCATCTGCCAGGAGCGGCCCAGGTTCGGGATCTCGAGGACCGGCGCGTCGGTCCGGTCGTCGCCGATCTCCACGAGAGGTGGCTGGGCGTCCAGAGTGAGCGCGGTGTCCACGACCCGGCGGGCATTGGCGGGCGTCAGGTGCATCGCGGCTTTGCGCTCGTCGTAGCTTGCGGCCAGCTTGGTGAGCTGGCGATTCAGCTCGACGCTGCCGGCCAGTGCTCCGTTCATGATCGCGCTGCTGTCGTCCGTTGCCGTGGGCCGTGGCTTACGCGCCGCCCCGGTGGGGCTGAAGTGCTCTTGTACCTCAGCGTCGATAAGGGGGTTGATCTTCCCCAGATCCTGGGTTGCGGTGCCGACCTTCCTGGCGATGATCCCCATGAAGGCCATGTCCGCCGCGTACGTCGAGGATGTGGCTTCGGGCTTGAAGTGGTAGATCTCGGGGTTCTTCGTCTGCCCGTACCGGTCGATGCGGCCGATGCGCTGCTCGAGGCGGGACGGGTTGAAGGGGATGTCGAAGTTCACCAGACGATGGCAGTGCGACTGCAGGTCGATGCCCTCGCCGGCGGAGTCCGTGGCGAGCAGTACTCGTACCGGATGCTTGGCGGGGCTTTCCGTGAACCGGGCGCGGATCTTCTCGCGCTGCTCCACGGGGGTCGAGCCCTGGATCGTCTCCAGTACCTCGCCGTAGCCACGCTGTCGCAGGACGCCAGCGATCCAGTCGAGGGTGGCCGCGTACTCGGTGAACACCACGATCCGCTCGTTCGTCCAGTGCTGGCCATCGGGACGACAGTGGGCGTCGAGGAAGGAGAGCAACGCCTCCAGCCGGGAATCCGGCTTGTGTTCATAGCTCAGGCCCCACTGGACCAGCGAGGCAATCTCACTGCTCGAGGCGGTGATCAGCGGAGCCGAGCGCTTGGAATGCCGCAGGGCTGTGAACTCGGGATGTTCCGCCTCGCCTTCTTCCTCGTCGGACTGCCCGCTGCCCATGACCTCGGCGTAATACTCGTCATCGTCCCCCATCTCCGGCTGACGGTCGCCGGCCTCGGCTCCCTCGTAGAGTTCCAAGGTCCGGGCGAAGGACCATGGGCTGGACAGGAAACGCTTCTTCAGCAGCATCGAGACGATGTCGCCGCCCTTGCTCTTCGCGCGGGCGTTCTCACCCAGCAGTCCCACCAGCCGCTCGAACTGTTCCTGTTCGTCAGCGGACGGTGTGAAGGGGATGGTCAACAGCTTGCGCGGTTTGAAGCCCTTGTCCGGCAGCTCGCTCTTCAGCCGCCGTACCCGCACTTCATCCAGCGCCTTCTCGTCGATGCTGGCGCCCCGGGTGAAGCGGCGGCTGTCGATCATTTCCAGTAGGGCCGTGAACGACTCCGAGTAGCCGTTGTGCGGCGTGGCGCTCAGGAACAGCCGGTGCTCACACGCCTCCGCAAGCCTCATCGTCGCGGTGGTGCGCTGGCTATCCACCGCGTACCCCCGCTGTCCCGGCGCCGTGGTCGGGCTGGCCGGCGCCACGTGGTGCGCCTCGTCGACCACCAGCACGTCGAAGGCGAACCGACGAGCGGTGGAAGTGCTTCGCACACTGATAAGGACGTCACGCAGCAGGCGCTGCGCCCGAAGCGACGGCAGCCACGCCATGCTCACGATCACCCGCGGGAACAGACGGAACGGGTTCGCGTTCAGCCCGTGGCTCCGCTTCACCTTCGCCATCAGCTCACTGTTGACGATCACGAAGTCCAGGCCGAACTTCTCCCGCATCTCGTCCTGCCACTTCAGCGACAGGCTCGGCGGGCACACGATGACCACCGTCCTCGCCCGGTGGCGCAGCAGCAGCTCCTGCACGACGAGGCCGGCCTCGATGGTCTTGCCCAGACCCACGTCGTCGGCGAGAAGCAGGTTCGTCCGGGAGGACTCCAGCGCCCGACGCAGCGGCTCCAACTGGTACGCCTCGACATTCGCCCCGCTGCGGAACGGGGCCTGGTACGAATTCGCATCCGCCGACGTCACCGCGCCCCAGCGCACCGCGTCCACGAAGGCGGCCAGCGCATTCGGGTCGTCGAACGCCTCCGTCCGCACCTTCTCCGGCAGCCCCTGGTCCGGAGCCACCGTGTGTCCCACCTCGAGCTCCCAGACCACGGTCAGCTCCTGGCCGAGCCGGTCCTCGTCCAGCGACTGCAGGCTGACCACATGCGCCAGGCCGGGAACCCCCTCATCAGCGGGACTCCGGGGCAACCCCTGCCGGCGCACATCGGACACCGCCCAGGTCGAGCCTCGTACCTTCACCACCTGGCCGGGCTCCGGAATCGGCGGCAGCGCCGCCGTCCGCCCTGCGCCGCTCGCTGCCCCCTGCGGATACCCCGTAGCGGTCGCCACCTGACGAGACCCCTTCATTGATGCGTCACACCCAGCCGAGTGATCCCCCTCTCACTGGAGTACGTCACAGCGAGACCTGTGACCATGAGGGAGATCATCGACGCACCAGTATCCCCGACCGTGGCCGCGCCCCGTGCAAAGTCCCTCAGATCGGCACCGCAACTGCAATCCAGGACTGACCGATCTAGCCCGTCCGCGTCGAGCCGGCCCCCGTTGGCACGCTCGCCCTCAGCCACATTCGGGCTCCATAGAGCCGTCTGGGCGGGCCGTCGGCGATATCGCCCACAGCCAACGTCAAGCGAAGACGCTTGGAGAACGGCGCCAACCCACCCAGGTGGGTCGGCGCCGGAGCTCCGACTCACACGTCGATACGTGCGACCTTACGGCCCACCTTGAGGTAGAGCTCGGCGCCGTCGAGTGCTCCCAGCTCGCTCACGACCGCGTCGAGCGTCTGCTGAACAGAAGCCTCCGTGAGTTGCGTGGTCTGCTGGTCTCCGTCTGATTCGCGGATGAGGCGGAGGCCGTTCTGCTGTGCCACACGGCGCACGGCGGAGATACTGGGAGCGAAGTCCAGCGTGCGGCTGATCAGGGCCCCGAGCGAGTCCTCGGCATGGTCCTTCAGGGAGACGACGGGAAGGTTCTGAGTGTCCCCGAAAGAACGCTTGGAGAAGCGTGCCGTGAACTCCGCGCGGGCAGCGGCGGCAGCGTCCAGGCCGTGAAGGGCGGCCACCACCTCGCCGGCGAGGATGCGCTTGATCGCCATCGGGTGCGCGGTTCCCTCCTCCAGGCGCTTGGTGACCACGCGGATCTCGTCGTCCGTCCACTCGGTGAGCAGCTGGAGGTACGGCTCGGTCAGGTGGTCGGGGATGGACATCAGTCGGCCGTAGACCTCGTCCGGCGAGGCCGTCAGGCTCACGTAGTTGCCCTTGCTCTTGCTCATCTTGGCGCCCGTGCCGTCGGTGCCCTCGATGAGCGGGGTGGTGATGACGACCTCGGGGGTCTGGTCCGAGATCTCCATGACCTTGCGGCACATCTGGAGGTTCAGCAGCTGGTCCACACCGCCGAGCTCCACGTCGGCGTCGATGGCCACAGAGTCCCACGCCATGACGACGGAGTACACGAACTCGGCGACGGACAGCCCGTGGCCCTCAGCGAGCCGGGTACGGAAGTCCTCACGCTGGAGCGACATGGACACCGGGACCCGTGCGAGGACCCCGACGAGCTCCGGCAGGGTGACCTTGTTCAGCCACTCTCCGTTGAATCGTAGGTCAGCACGCTCGAAGTCGATGAACGGCGTGACCTGCTGCTGGTAACCGCTCAGGTTACGGGCGATGTCCTCGTCGGTGAGCGGCGGACGCTCCGAGGAGCGTCCGGACGGGTCACCGATCTTGGCCGTGACGTCGCCGATGATGAATACGACGTGGTGACCCATCCGCTGGAACCGGCTGGCGATGATAATCGGCACCGCGTGGCCCAAGTGGACATCGGGCGAGGTCGGATCGATGCCGTACTTGACGACGAACGGACGTCCCGCGGCCTGCGCGGCCTCGATCTTCTCGGCGAGCACCGCGGCCGAAGGGATCAGGTGATTCGCGCGCCCCTCGACCAGAGCGGCCTGCTCCTGGGGGGAGAGGTCGGAGAGGTCAAGAGTGCGCCTGGCTGTTGTCTCGCCGAGCAGCTGCGCGACCGTATAGTCCGCGCCCAGGTCCGCTCCATCGAGGATGTGCATGACACGGGTGACGGACTCACTCAAACGGCTCATGGCGCCTATACGCTCCTGCGTCGGACAACTGGCCTGACCAGTATGGGGTTGGAAGCGGCGATTTTATCATCGCCACCCTCGGTGCATCGGCGGATTGATCACGAGTGAGCCTGTTGACCCTGGCCCGCCGTCAGCCGCACCAGTGGCTGTCCCGCGATCGTGCTGGAGAGGGACCGGAACCACGGCGCTATCGGGTCACGGGCACGGAGCGTACCCATGAGCATTCCTGGAATCAGGAGCATCGCGGACAGACGCCTCTCCCGCTGCATGGCGGATTCCACTCTGTGACCGAAAGCGAGTGTACGGAAATGCCAGGAGATCTTCTGGAGCTGGCGAGAGGTCGCCCACTCAGGAGGGTTCTCACGCATCGCGCGGAGGTGATTCGAGATCGCGGTGCACACATCAGCCCGATAGTCCTGGGAGATGCCCGGCGTACTGCGATCGGTCATGCTGCGGGGGTGGACCCGGTAGAAGGTCAGCGGGTCTCGCAGGGCAATCCCCCGGCCGGCCTCACGCAACGCATGGAAGAAGATTTCGTTGCTCGCTGGAAGGAGGCTTTGAGCGGCCTCGCGGTGGACCATCAGTGTGCTCGTATTTCCACCCGGGTGCGGCTCGCTCAGCATCGGGTTCCCATTGGAGTCGACCACGTTTTCCCAGTGCTCGATGAACAGCGGCTCACCCGTCATGACCTCGGCGCATGTACGCAGCTTCGACGGGTGGAACCAGTCGTCGGCGTCGAGCGGAGCCACCCAGTCGCCGGTGCTGATGAGAAAGGCGTCGGTCAGGGTTTGCCCGAAACCCTGCCGGTTTCTTCGAATGACCTTGACGTTGTCCTTGTGTCGCAGGCATACCTCTTCGGTTTCGTCGCTGGAACCATCGTCGATGACGATCACTTCGTGAAGGGAGAAGCTCCCGGGTTCCTGTTCCAGGCAGCTGGTTATGGCCCGGTTGAGATATCGGCCGTAGTTGTGGCACAGGATCACGCACGAAATACGAGGGGGGCCGCTCACTGGCCACCTCCGTACACACGGGCGTATTGCTCCAGGATCGCCTGGTGTTCCTGAGACCTGTAATCGAGGAACTCGCGGTCCAGGCGGCGGGGCCTGGAGGCGAGCCGTGCTGCCGCTTTCTCCAGCGCGGCCAGGAATTTCTCTCCGAAGAGGTTGGGATGCCCCTGTGACCAGTCGAACCACTCGGGTTCCTCAACGAGTCCCTTGTGCTGTTCATACTGTTCGGGCAGGTGCCCCGTGCGGGAGCAGACTGGAAGCAGGCCCAGGTCGAAGGCCAGCTCCAGCTGGCCGGAGTGACTGCCCCAGAGGTAAGGGAGCAGCAGCGCGTCCGAAGCCAGACCGGCTCGGACCACTTCCTCGTCCGTGGGATACGGGCGCATGGTCAGGCGGATACGGGGATCGCGTCGGGCCGTCTCCAGAAGCAAGGGGGCACGGCCCCCGTCGACAAAGTCGGTAGGGCTGAACGCGCGCAGAAGGAGGTGGAGGGTGCTGTGGGGGTCCGTGATCCCGAGGCTCCAGTTGGCCATGGTGGACAACTGGTCTCGGCTGGCCCGTGATGCCCCGAACATGAGATATCGGGACGAGCAGCTGGACTCGCGCTCCAGGCCGACCAGCGTCTCCGGGGCGGCCACGTACCCGTGAGGGATGACCGCTGCATCGGGGCGCTCGCCGAGAATCTCCGTCAGCTGGGTGACCGAGCCCTCAGTGAGACAGACCCATCTGACCTCGGCCGAGTGGAGCATCTGCAGCCGCGCGGTGAAATCCTCGGCGTTGCCGACCATGGGCCGGGTGTCGTGGGCGGTGAAGACCACGCTGACTCCGGCGCCCAAGCACGCGTCGAGCAGACGCTCCAAGGTGACGAGGTCCTCGAAGTCGATGTGGTGCAGATGCAGGACGTCGAGCCATGTGAGAGGGCCGTGTTCGAGGAGCCAGGCGGCGTCGACCGCCGCCGGCACCGTGTCGCCGCTGGGAATCTCGGTTCCGTTCAGGATGCGGAAGTCACGGCTCTGCAGCTTCCACGCGTACGGGGTACGAGCCGGGAGGTGGACGACACGCATGCCCTCGGAACGGGGAATCGCTGTCACCGCTGTTCCCCCTCCGTCCCTCCAGCGCCGACGAAGAGCAGCTGGGTGGACAGGCCGTTGGAGGCGTCGTCGCTTCGTGTGAGCCCGGCGTAGTGGATCTCGAACCCTGACGCCTTCAGCAGCGCCTGAAACTCGTCGCTCGCCCACTCCCGGACGTGGCTGGGGTTGCGGGGCGGACCGGGAGCGTCGTAGCCGCTGCGGCACTCGCGCGCCGGCGTGGACAGCACGGCGGCGCCCCTGCCCTCCACGAGGAGGCCACGGATCAGAGACAGGGCCGGCATCGGATTCACCAGGTGCTCGATCACGTCGGAGCACACGATGATGGACCGGCGCACGAGGGAGGGGTCGATGGGCAGCCGCTCGGCCGACTCCAGATCGACCTCGATCCACTCGCCGAAGGGGTGGTTGTCGCGGCACCACACGAGGTTGTCCCCGAAGTCCACCCCGATGAAGGACCAGGCCGGGTATTCGTAGGCCAGCGACGCCAACTTGCCCGCTCGTCCGCAGCCGATGTCGATCACGACGTCGCGGCCGAGCTCCTTGGCCCGCGCGGCGGCATAGGGGTAGACGTCGGGCTGCCAGGTCACGGTGTCGTCGGTCTCATCGAGGAAGTACTCCACCCGGTCCCGGCTGCGGTAGCCGCTCCTGATGAAGTAGGACGTGGCGTCGCCGATGGGCTGTTGGGAGGTCGTGGTGTCTGTGTGCACGGGAGACTCCTTGCTTACTTCGGCCAGTGGGAGAACAGCGAGATCAGCCGCTCGACCAACTGCTCACGTACGACTTGCCATTCGGGGCTTCCGGAGCTGCGCGCGGCCGAGGCCCGGTCGTATTCCCGCCCGTCGACCTCGGGCAGACACGCGTACATCTGGAGCAGCGCCGAGCCGTCGTCGGTGGGCGCGCTGTCGGTGTCCGCCTTGAGGAGGGCACGGATGTCCTCGGCGTACATGGAGGCGTCGATCCCGGAGCCGGGGATGCTCTTGCTCATCTTCGGCAGGCCGCCGAGGCCGGGGATCATCTTGGTGTAGATGCCGGCCAGCCGTTCCGCGGGCAGGCCCCAGCGTTCCGCTCCGCGCCGGGCGAGGGCGACGTACTTGTGCTCGTCGACTCCGAGGGAGACCAGGACGTGGCGCCCTTCGCGGAGGAGATGGACGAAGTCTGCGGCCATGAGCAGGGTGGCCTGCTTCATGCCGTAGTTGAGGTGGTCGAAGACCCCGTGGTTGCGGTAGAGCCCGGCGAGGTCCTCCTCGGCCCAATGGAAGTCGTCGTCGTCCAGGTGGCGCGACAGCAAGAACGCGGTGGCCATGACGTCGGTCTGGCCCTCCTGCCTGCGCAGCACGCCGCGCTCGGCGTCGAACCCGAGGCCCAGGATGAACTCCTCGTACTGGTCGGCGAGTTTCCGCACCGAGTCCAGGGGCGTACGGCGCGCGTTGTAGGAGTCGAGATCACCCAGCACGATCTGCACGTCGAGCCCGCACTGCTGCAGCTTGATCGCGCGCAGCAGCTGGAAGAGGGTGCCGGCGTGGGGCGGCCCGCCGAGCCCGACCCCGGTGGTGACGATCGCGGGCTGCTCGGCCGCGACCGCCTCCGCGAACTGGCGCGCTCCGGTGTGGCACACCCACTTCGTGCGCAGGTCGTCGGGGCTCATCCCCACCAGGCCAAAGTCGATGGCACCGAGTCCCAGGCGCTCGTAGCGGTGCTGGTCGATGACGTTCTCGTAGTACGCGGTGTCGAACTTCATGCGATTCCTTCCAACTGGGTCTGCTCGCGGAGGGCGAAGGCCCGGCGGACCAGCGGCTCGAAGCCCTCGACCAGGAGGTCGCCGAGCACGGTGTTGCGAGGTGCCGCCACACTGCCGAGGTCCGCCGTAACCGTTCCGTCGGCGAGGACCCACACGCGGAACGGGTACGGGTCCTCGGGGGCACGCGTCGGCTGGGCGTAGATCGTCACTCCGTTGACGTCGCCGCGAACGTCGTCCACGGCACGTACGAAGTCGTCCCGCTCGAAGCCGTAGATCTCGGCCTTGCGCGTGTTCGCGCGGCCGATGGGGCGGTACTGGGAGATCAGCCAGTACTCGACATCCGTTCGCTGGGTCACTCCGGCGATGAGCCGCGCGAGGCGCGGCAGCTCCTTCACGGAGCCGGCCGTGGTGAACGTGTTGAACGCGAGGCGCCGCTGGTCGGCGGTGAGGAACTCGACGTTGGACAGGAACCGTTCGAAGTACCCCTGCCCGCGGAACCAGTCGGCCGTCTCGGAGTCCGGGCCGTCGACCGCCAGGGAGTACACGGTCACGTAGTCACGGAGGCCGGCATAGCGTTCGCTCAGGAGCAGCCCGTTGGTGTGGAGGTTCGTCTCGAAGCCGACCTCGGTGGCGTGCCGGAGGGCAACCTCCAGGTGGTTGTCGTACGGCATCACGGGGTCGCCGCCGGTGAAGACGCACCGATGGGCGTCGGACTCCGAACGGAGCCGGTCGATGACACGGCAGACCGTGTCCGCGTCGGTCCTGACCCGGTTGCGCTCGCGGTAGCAGAAGCGACACACGCCCGGGGAGGTGCTGGTCGTTGTCAGCTCCCAAGCGTTGCAGTCGGTGTTGAGGACCAGGTGGACGATCGCGAGTTCGTCGTGCGTCAGCATGGTGCCGCCTCCTTGATTCCCGGGCTCACCAGAACGGCCGGGGAGATGCGCTGCAGGAGTGAGCGGAGCTGGTGCGGGGTACCACCCGTGAGCCGTACGAACTGCTGGAGGGCGTCCAGTCCCGCGCCCGCGTCGATGATGGTGAGGGCCTTGTCAATGCCGGAGTGGATGGTGGGAACCGCCTCGGACATCACCATGAGCAGGGCCGCGTTGAGGGCGACAGCGTTCCGCGCCTCACTGGTGTCTCGGCCGGCGAGCACGCGAATCGCGGCGGCGACGTTCTCCCGGGGGTCCTCGTACTGGGCGACGGACATTAGATCCTGCGGCATCGAGGCCGCGCTCCTGCGGACCTCGTCGTCGAAGGCCAGGTCCTCGTCGCCGGCGCTGATGCGGCAGGCACGCACGGTGCTTCCGGGGATCAGCTCGTCGACCTGGACCGCATGGCCGATGCTGGAGTTGACGACCGTCACGTCCGGCAGGCCGAGCCGGGACAGCAGTCGGGCAGAGGCACCGACCGCGGGGTGCGAGAGGCCGTACACGTAGGCCGGGCAGGTGACCGGGCTGAGGAGGGCGGGGAACGCCAGGCTGAGGGCGTGTACGGCCTGGAACCTGCCTCCGTAGCGCCGGTCGAACTCGGGTACGCGGTTCTCGATGGAGAAGAACCCGAAGCCGAGGCGCAGGCAAGGTTTCGGCTCCCCTCCCTTACCCCTGGGCCCTGACGGTCTCTCCACTACCGGATGTGATCCGAGGATCCTTGATGACGCCGAGACCAGCTGCATCCCTGAGCCTGGCCGTGGATACGGTGACCTCTGCCGCACCGCCGCCGCCCGCACGCCCGATGCCGGCGATGACGGACGGCGAGCGCCTCCGAGTCATACGAGAAGACGCTCAGCACGTGGGGCCTCACTTCTTCGTGCACGAGCGTGGCCGCCATGAGTAGTCGCAGAGCGGTCCTGGATCGACACCCGGCCCGTGACGACAATCAACTGCGCGTGGTGGTGGAGGACGCAGCGATGGGCCGTTGGGAAGGCGCCCGGGAGTTGCTGACTGCCACGGGACAGGACTGGGACCGGCGCATCTTCCGGCTCCAGGTCCTCGCCCGCGTAGGCGCGCGGCTGACGTTTGCCGACACGTGGGCGCAAGCTGAGCCGCGATCTCCGCACGCTCTTGCCCTTCTCGCCAACGTTCTGGCCCTGCGTTCTATGGCCAGCGGTCGAGGACGGGGGCTCGGTGACGGGATGAAGCAGGCGTGGGAGACATGTGATGCTGCCGCAGACGCGTTGCCAGACGACCCGTCGCCGTACGTTGTCATGCTCGCGTTAACGCGCTTTCACTCGCCGCCCCGTGACCGCGAGTGGCGCACCACGATGCGACAGCTGTGGGACCAGGTGAAGCTGCGCGATCCGTGGAATCGGGAGGCGCACCACGAACTCCTCACCTACCTGTTCCCCTCCTGGCATGGGACGGGAGGGGAGATGTTCCACTGGGTGCAGGAGCAGTGCACTCAGGCCCCTCGTGGTCTGCCGGTGCACGTTCTGCCCCTGGTCGCCCTCGCCGAGTCGCACCGGCAGCGGATGGAAGCGGAGGGGCACCGCTATGGACTGACCATCCACCCGTGGACGGACAATCCGTCGACCTGGCAGGCGTGGGACAACTGGTGGTCGCATCGGGCACCGAGGCGGCCTCATGCCGCATTCCATGAGGACGCCAACTACCTCGCCCACGCCCTGTCGTTCGCCAACCGGCACCGCGAAGCCGGAGAGGTCTTCGACGCAATTGGCCCGTACGCCACTGACGTGCCATGGAGCTACTGCGGTGACGCCCGAACGCTGTTTGCGCGGCATCGCACCTGGGCCGTCAAAGCCTCCGCACCGTGATCGGCGCCGCAACCAAAGCTCCTCAATCCCGTGTGCATCCTCACCAGTTCATTCCGACCGACATGAAGGAATCAGCCGAATGCCTTTGGACATGCCGAGCGTTACGCCCTCGGAAGAGGAGCGTCTCGCCGAACTCGGTATCACCCAGACCCTGGACCGTTCTATGTCCGGGCGCCAGAACTTCGCCGTCTCGTTCACGATCATCAGCATCCTGTCCGGCTGCCTGACCATGTACGGCTTCGGCATGAACACCGGCGGTCCTGCTCTGATCATGTGGGGGTGGGTGCTCGTCGGGCTGATGACGCTGTTCGTCGGGCTGGCCATGGCGGAGGTTTGCTCGTCGTACCCGACCTCGGCCGGCCTCTACTTCTGGGCCCACAAGCTCGCGCCCCGCAAGTCCGCGCCCGCCTGGGCATGGTTCACCGGCTGGTTCAACACGCTGGGGCAGGTCGCGGTGACCGCGGGCATCGACTTCGGTGCCGCCTCCTTCCTCAACGCCTACCTCAACCTCCAGTTCGGCTACGCCGCTACCCCCGGCCACACCATCACGCTGTTCGGCCTGATCCTCTTGCTGCACGCCGTGGTGAACACCTTCCGGGTGCGTATCGTCGGCTTCTTCAACACTGTCTCCGTGTGGTGGCACCTGATCGGCGTCGTCGTGATCGTCGGCGCGCTCCTGGCCGTCCCGGACCGGCACCAGTCGCCGCAGTTCGTCTTCACGGAGTTCGTCAACAACACCGGCTGGGGCTCGGCCGTCTATGTGGCTCTGATCGGGCTGCTGATGGCCCAGTACACCTTCACCGGCTACGACGCCTCCGCCCACATGACGGAGGAGACGAAGAACGCCTCCGTGGAGGGACCGAGAGGGATCGTCCGCTCGATCCTCGTCTCCTGGGCGGCCGGGTTCGTCCTTCTGTTCGGCCTGACCTTCGCCATCCAGTCCTACACCGGCTCCCTGGAATCAGAGACCGGGGTGCCGCCGGCCCAGATCTTCATGGACGCCCTCGGCGCGAGCACCGGCAAGTTGATGCTCCTCATCGTGATCGGCGCCCAGCTGTTCTGCGGCATGGCGTCCGTGACAGCCAACTCCCGGATGATCTACGCCTTCTCTCGCGACGGCGCGCTGCCCTTCTCCATGGTGTGGCACAAGCTCCACCCCGGCACCCGCACTCCCACGAACGCGGTCTGGCTCGCCGCCGGCGGTGCCTTCCTCCTCGGTCTCCCCTACCTCTTCAACACCACCGCGTACGCCGCGGTCACTTCGATCGCCACGATCGGCCTTTACATCGCCTACGTCGTGCCCACCCTGCTGCGTCTGCGCCAGGGCGACACCTTCCGGCGCGGCCCGTGGCACCTGGGCCGATGGTCCAAGCCCGTCGGCGTGATCGCCGTGCTGTGGGTCGCAGTGATCACCGTACTGTTCATGCTGCCCCAGGCCAGCCCTGTGACCGTCGAGACGTTCAACTACGCACCGATCGCCGTGGGAGTGGTACTCGCCTTCGCCGGCACCTGGTGGTTCGCCTCCGCCCGGAAGTGGTTCCTCAACCCGGCCCACCCGAAGAACGCTGCACCGCTCCACCCCGTATCGCAGGGAGCTACGCGATAGCGGGCTGTGATCGGCCAGCCACTGGAGCGGGCCGCTTGGCTGTGGCGGCGAGCGGCTGTCCTCGACGCCACAGCCGTCACCGCCCCGCAGCTCTCGTTCGTCCACGATACAGCTCAGGCTCGCCGCTGTGGGCGGCGGCCGAGAAGGGCTTGACCAACGGCTGGCTGTTCACGGCAGCCGCGCTGTCAGTGCACCTGGCATCCTGCACTCCCCGGCATAACCCTGGGAATCGACATGATCACTCACGGTTGCGAAGGGTCGTCGTCGCGTACAGAAAGGCGCACCGCCATGAAGACCCTGCCCGAGGCGTTCCATGGCCTCATGGCCACAGTGACCGACGCATACACGGTCATCGCCGAGCATTTCAGGCCCGACGGTCTTCGCGCCTCGGTGTGGGAGATCAAGGGTCCGGACGGCTCTCGGTGGTTCGCCAAACAGCACGCAGGCCCAAGCTGCACCGGCGGAAGGTGGAGGCGTATCAGAGATGGGTCGGAGTCCTCGGGCCGGACCGTGCACCCGCCCTGACCGCCTCCGATGCCGAGGCCCGGACGCTGCTGGTAACCGCCGTCCCCGGAGGATGCCTGGACCGGCTGCACCTGCTGGCGGAGCAGGAGCGGGAGGCATACCAGCAGGCCGGCCTGCTGCTGGCCAGCCTGCATGCCGCGGACACCGGGCAACCTCCGTCAGACGCGGTGGAAGAGGACTGGGACGAGGCGCTCACGAAGCTGCTGGACGGCGCCGCCCGCTATATGACCGCAGACGACATCGCGCTGCTGCGCTCCCTGGCCCTGCAGGCTCCTGTCGGCCTGGCGAAAGTGGTGGCGCACGGGGATTACATGCCGAAGAACTGGGTGTGGGAGGAGCGGGAACAGCGGCTGCGAATCATCGACTTCGAGCGGACCCAGCCCGAGGCCGCGGCACGCCGGGACCTGAGCCGACTGCACTACCGGGTCTTGCATCCTCGGCCAGACCTGGCTGCCGCCTTCTACGGCGGGTACGGACGTCCGCTGTCTCCGGAGGAGTTGCACGCGCGCATGACGTACGCCGTCCTGGACGCGCTGGACTCAGTGTGCTGGGGCGTTACCCACCGCGACATCAGCCTGGTCGACGAAGCCCACGCAATGATCACGAACCTGCGTGCGGAATGCATCCGCCACACCCAGGTGTGGTGACCTGCATGCAGGGGAGGGCCGCGCGCGGCGACGAGATCCTGGCCAGGTGCTGTCCGACCGCTACGGCGTCGACCTCGCCAACGTCGAGCCGGTTCCCATGGGCACCGAGACCATCAACCGACGCGTGACGCTGACCGACGGGGGTCGGGTCTTCGTCAAGCAGTACCGTGCCGCAGCGGATCTGGAGCAGGCCCGTGCGGCGTGGGACATGTCGGAATACTGCCGCGCGGCGCGGGTGCCTGTGGCCACGGCATGGCGGAACCGGGATGGGGACATCCTCACCCCGTTCGCCGACGCAGCCTGGGTGGTGACCGATGAGGCTCCCGGCCGGGTCGCGACCGAGCCGATGACCGTGCCACGCGCCCAGTGCATCGGGCTGGTGCTCGGCCGCATGCACCGCCGGCTTGCCTCCTACCCGCCGCCCGCGCGCGTCCGCCAGACCCGATGGCGCACCGGAGACATCGAATCGGCAGCAGCCCAGACCGACAGGGTGCTTGCCCCAGCGGCATTCGCACGCCCCGGGCCTGCCGCTCCTCCCACCGGCGGCGCTGCTCGCCGGCCAGAGCCCAGACGGCCAGCAGCATGAACGCCACCTGCGGCACAACGGCATAGATCCCCCAGTGCTCGTTCAGCCAGGCCCCCACCCAGATCCCGAACCCGACCACCGCGGCGAGGGCGGCGACCGCTGCGCCGATCAGCACGCCACCGCGCAGCCCCTCCGGCGCGGCCCACCGTTCCGCCCCGGCCGATCTGCGGCCCGGGGCCTGGAGGTCCAGCCCGAGATCTACGTCCGAACCTCCGTCCGGGGCCGCGGACGGCTGGGTTAAGCCGCCGCATTCCTCGCCGTCGCCGGGCCGCTGACCGCCATGCCCCTCAGCCTCAACCATCCGTGCGCCTCCATGAGTTGACGTAACACAGGCGGCCCCTCCACCACAGGGCACCGACATCCCGCGTCGGCCTCGGCCAGTCGGCCAGGCGACACCGGACAACGGCGCCGCCATCTGCCCGGTGAAGCCGGTGGCCGTGTCACGGCTCCCAGCTACGCCCGGGAACCCGAGGTGGCGAAATTCTCAGGGCTCGGTACGGCGCGGGGCACCGCCACGCGAACGGAAGGTGGCCCCTGCGTCCTCGAGCAGACGATGCACACCGCCGTAGGAGCGGCCCGTCTCCTCCGCCAGCGCCCGGATACTCGCGCCGGAGTCGTACTTCTTCTTCAGGTCCTGAGCGAGCTTGTCGCGGTCCGGGCCGGGCGTGAGCCGCCGGGCAGACGTCTTCTTGGACATGAGCTGATTCCTCCCTGCAAGGGCGGGCGATGACCTCATGATCGCGTGAGGGGGAAGCGCCGGCCACCGATTCGGCGAAGACCGCGCGGGTGGTCATGCTCTGCCCCGAGTGCGTCCGTCGCCGCTCCCTGACCCACCTAGGAGGGGAAGGGTGACCGCAAGCGACATCGACAAGGCGGCCGCGGTGCTGCGCGCCAGCGGGCTGGTGGCCCTCCCGACCGAAACGGTCTACGGTCTGGGCGCCAACGCCGAGGATCCCACCGCCGTCTCGCGCATCTTCCAGGCCAAGGGGCGCCCGCCCACCCACCCGCTGATCGTCCACATCGCCGGCGCGGACCACCTGGACGCGTGGGTGCAGGATGTACCTGCGGCGGCCCGCCTGCTGGCCGAGCACTTCTGGCCGGGACCGCTCACCCTGGTTCTGCGCCGCGGTGCCCGGGTGCCGCTGGAAGCGACCGGCGGTCTGGAGACGGTCGCTGTGCGTGTGCCGGACCACCCGATCGCCCTCGCGCTGCTGAAGGCGTTCGGCGGCGGCATCACGGCTCCGTCCGCCAACCGCTTCGGCTCCGTCAGCCCCACCACCTCGAACGATGTCCATGCCGAGCTTGGTGATGCCGTCGACTTCGTGCTGGACGGCGGCCGCTGTGAGGTCGGCGTCGAGTCCACCATCGTCGACGTCACCGGCGAAACCCCGGCCATTCTGAGGCCCGGCGGGGTGACCCGTGAGGACCTCGAAGCGGTGCTGGGGTACCCGCTTACTGTGCCGGCAACCAGTCACGTCCGGGTGCCGGGCCAGCATCCGTCCCACTACGCACCGCGTGCGCGGGTCGTCCTCGTCGAGCCCGAGAAGGTCATCTCCGAAGCGGAACTCGCTTCCGGCCTTGGGCACCGGGTGGCCGTCTTCCTCCCCGCCTCCTTCACCGGGGCGCCGGTGAAGGCACACGCCGTGGTGAAGGTCCCCGTCTCGATGGCCGCCTACGCGCGCGGCCTGTACGGGTTCCTTCGCGAACTCGACCAGAAGGGATGCGACCTCATCATCGCGTCCTTGCCTGCGGAGGAGGGGCTGGGACTGGCGATCGCCAACCGGCTCCGCCGCGCCGCTGGGCCCCGTACCACCGTGTGACCACCACCGACCGCCCACGGCCGTGGCAGGCCGGGTGGCCGTGCGCATACCGCTCCACGCCGGAGACGACCGTTTTCAAGGCGACCCGCGCGACAGCCCGCGCCCCGCTAGGTCAGCGCGGGCCGCGGGCTGGATTCGCGATCGATCTGGGTGAGCGGGGCGGTCAGGACGCGGTGGGAACATCGACGTCGAGGCCGCGGGCGGCGACGAGCTGGGCGCTGCCGTCGTCCAGGCGGTAGGACAGGCCCACCACACCGAGGCGGCCGTCAGCCACTCGCTCGGCCAGGACGCGGGAGCGTTCCAGCAGCAGGTCCACGGTGTGCTCGATGTGCTCGGCCAGGATCTCCTCAGCGCTCTCCCGTCCGGCGGCGCGGGCTGCCAGCACGCTCGGGGTCACCCGCTCGACCACGTCCCGGACGAAGCCACCCGGCGTCTGTCCGTTCTCCAGAGCTGAGCAGGCCGCGGCGACGGCGCCGCACGAGTCGTGGCCGAGGACGACGACCAGCGGCACGTTGAGCACTGCCGCGCCGAACTCGATCGAACCAAGGACTTCCGTCCCGGCGACGTGGCCGGCGGTGCGCACCACGAACAGGTCGCCCAGGCCACGGTCGAAGATGATCTCGGCGGCCAGCCGGGAGTCGGAGCACCCGAACAGCACGGCGAACGGCTTCTGGGACGGTGCGGTCTCGGTGCGGCGGATGGCGTCCTGGTTCGGGTGCTCGGGAGTGCCGGCGACGAAGCGCTGGTTGCCGGCCATGAGCAGCTCGAAGGCGTCGCGGGGCGTCGGCGTCTGGATCTTCTCGGTCATAGCGGCAGACTACGAGGCGATACCAGCGGTCGCACCGCCTGGTCCCGCCGGCCGGTCCCGGTCTGGCACCCGCGCGGCGGGCCTCTACAGCCGACCGGAGTGAGCGGCCCGTCCCTCCGCTCCTCTACTCGCAGTAGAGGTAGAGTGGAGGGATGGCAGATGAGACCAGCATCAAGGTGAGCGCCGCCACCCGTGATCGCTTGGCGGCCCTCGCGGCTGAGCAGGGCACCACGATCCGTAACCTCGTGGAGGAACTTGCCGAAGGCCGGCCCACACAGGCGGAGTACGAAGAGCGCGCCGCGCAGGCCCGCGCGGAGCTCGCCTCGCTCCTCGGAGCCGCACCCAGTGCGGAGGCCGAGGCGAAGGCCCGCAACCTCCTGGAGCGCCTCGGCGCCGGCCAGGACTCGGCGGCCGCGTAGTGGGGGCCATCGCGGTCGTCCTGGACCACACGACCGCCATCGCCCTCCACGATCCCAAGGACCCGTTCAACGAGGCCGTCGCCGCGTTCTACGTGCAAGCCTCCGGCGGCCTCGGCACCCTCTACGCCCCGCTGCTCTCGCTCACTGTCGGCGACACCGAGCGACCCGGCCTGCTCGCCTACATCAGCGGACTGCGCTTCATCCAGATCGAGCCCTTCGACACCGCGGCCGCGCTGACCGCCACGAAGCTGCTGCCCTCCGGGCACTCCTGGGCGGCCGTCCACGCCATCCACGCGGCCCGCCCGTCCGCTGCCTTCCCCTCCGGTCGCTTCCTGCTGACCCTGACGCCCGAGGCGTACGCGGGCACCGGTGTGCAGGCCGTCCACCCCGACCGGTAGCTCACGCCGGACCCGCGCGGAGCGGTCGAGCCTCGCATGACGGGTGCGGATGTTGGTCGTGCGGGCCCGCATTGCGGCGGGGCGCCCACCGTTCGGGGCGCTGCCCGGTCAGGATGGGGCATGACGCACGACCCCCAGGAGTGGTGTGAGAGCGATGTGCCGGGGCTGCAGCTGCGCAGTGGCGACGGCATCTGTGGGATGCGGCTGCTTGGGTGGGAGGGTGTGCTGCCGCTGTCCGTGGTTCGAGCCCTGGTGGAGCCGGCGCCCGCCGCGCCCGGGGGAAGCTCGGCGACACCGGGGCCTGTCATCCGCCCGGGCACCTCGTCCGTCAGGATGGGGCGAATGTGGGCAGTTGGATCGGGCGTTGGGAGGAAAGGGCACGATGACGCAGGCCACGGCGAGCGGGCTGGACGAGCGGGTGCTGGGGCACAGGTGGACTGTGCGTCTGGATGCTGCCGGTCGTGGCAGTGCGGCGGTGCGCATCTCCTGCAGCCGTCGCTCGTGTCCTGAGCAGCGCTCTGCCGCTGCTGGCCGTGCGGCCGCGGTCGACCACGTCAAGGCCCACCTGCGGGAGGCTGCCGGTCCTCGGGCCGGCGCGTACTGCGCGTGCCGGGCCGAGAGCTGCCGCACGCACATCGGTCCCTCCGACCGCAAGAGCGGCGCCCAGCCGTGGCGGTGCGGCGGGGCGGTCGTCCTGGCCGTGGTCAAGGATCGGGGAGGGCGCTGGTGGCAGGCCATGGAGTGCTGTTCACGCTGCGCGGCCGCCACTCCCGGCGCGAAGGTCGTCACCACCGCTCGACCCACCGGTGACCCGCAGCCCGAAGGGCCGTCCATTGGCGGCCGCCCGGCGGCCGCTCGGGCCGCCGAGCAGCAGTTCTCCGAACGTCCCTCGTCCGCGGCCGAGCCCCGCCATGTTCCGGCTCCCCGTCTCACATCCGCGCGGCGCCGCCCTGTGTACGGGAAGATCGCGCAGCGGGTCATCCCCGTTGAGCTGCGGCCCGTTGTCCTGCGCGATGAGCTCGTCGAACTCGGGGATCTCTTCCGCGCATACCAGCGGCGCACCGAGCCGGACCTGGCGCTGCTCGCTGAGCTCCAGGAGCGTAAGGCGCATGCCTTCACCACCTGGGCCGACGTCACCGGTGACATCAATCTGCGGCTGGAGGCGCGGCGAGCGGAGCAGGCCGCTGCCACCGCCCGCTCGCAGCACCTGCAACGAACCGGCGCCAGCGCGGACAGCGAAGGGGCGGCCGTGGCACGTCTACTGGCCGTGCCGACGCAGTGGGACCACGCCCGGTCCGTCCTCACACACGTCGCTGACCACAGCCCGCTGCCCGGCCCGGAGGCACGGCTGCTGGTGATGATGCTGCCCCTGCGCACCGCCCAAACCGGCACCGGCAACCTCGTGGGGCAGGACCTCACCACGCTGGGTCTGAGTGACCCGGAAGACCTGGTCGAGAAGCTGACCGGCTGCGGCTGGCTGCGCCTCCCGGGCCCCGCTGCGGAACTGCTCGCTTCCCGGCCGGAGAGCCCCTGCCCCATTACCGTCCCGTCCCTGATGCCCGGCGGGGACGGTCCGGGTCCGTTCACGTTCGGCAAGAAGATGCGGCCCAAGCTCTCTGGCTGGGCCCAGAGAGTCGTCTCTGACAAGAAGCTCCGCAAGACCAAGGCGACCGCAGGCGGCCGCCTCCTCGCCCTCACGCTCGCCACCCAGACCAGCGCTTCGGGGCGGCTCGGCCCCCGTGGTCAGGGAGTCACCCTGGATTCCCTCGCCGCTTGGGTCCCGGCGGGCCCGCCCGAGCTGCTGCGCCTGGTCGATGAGCTGACCGCAGCAGACTGGCTCACCGAAGCTGCCGTCACCGCCACGCACCTGACCGGCCAGCTGACCGAACGTGTCCTCCCGCTCACCTGTCCCCTCACCTAGGGTCTGTGCGCGAACGCGTCACGGCAGGCGAGCAGTTGTCCTTCCTTCCCTTTTTCGGTCATGCCCCCAGCGGAACGGGCGTGTGGGTCGTGCCTGGAGCCCCCATCCTCCCGGTCGCGAGGCGGGGGCGCTGCTGTGTGCGAGGTCTGGCAGCGTCAGGTCTGACACTGCGAGGTCGCCGCGCTGGACCAGTTTGACCAGGCGCCCCCCGCCGGCCTCACATGGACGCGGATCGTGACTTTGACCGTGTCACAGACGCGCGTCTTGGAGGCGATGGCGATCGGGCCGACCGTGGAACGCCGCTCCACGATGGTCCGGCCGCTGCCCATTTTCACCCAGTCGCCGCTGCCCGCTTGGGAGTACGCCTCGTACTCGACCCATGAGGCGTGAGAGCGGGAGTTGGTGATGAGGGCGTGGGCGGTGATGTCGCGCCAGTAGATCCCCCCGTCCTGCCAGCGTTCGGCGGAAATACAGCCCCGGGCGCCGATGTTCTGCGTCGAGACCTCGCCGCCGCAGGCGACGGCAGCGGCGTGGGCCTGGGCGGGGAAGGCGAGCGCGGTCACGGCGGCTGCCGCGAGGAGGGCTCCCGTACGTTTCATGGTCCGGGCAGTTTTCGTCATGGATGGACCGTATCCGCCCGTTCAGTCGCCCGCCCCGGTATCCGAAGGCGTTCACCCGCAGGAGCGCGGCACCTAGATCGTCATACCAGCACCACGGTCATGCCAGGGTGGAGTAATCCTCGAACGCTCTCCAATACCCACATCGGCCATGGCGGCTGAAGCCGAAAGGGCCTGGGCAGTGATCGAGGGGCCGCGGCTCCTGTAGAGACCCACGGGGGCCGCGCTCGCGCGGATCAACGGGTCGTTCGGCCACGGCCCCGGCGGCTCGTTCGATCAGTTGCTGAGGGCTTGGGGGAAGGATTCGCGGCAGTCGATGACGGCGTCGACGCCGACGAGGCTCAGGGTGCGCATCACGTTCTCGGTGGGCGCGGCCAGGCGCAGCCAGCCACCGGCCTCACTGAGGGCTCGGTGCGCGGCGAGGAAGATATTGATGCCGCTGGAGTCCATGAAGGTCACCTGCCGCATGTCGACCACGATGCGAGGGCGGGGCACGCCGGAGGCGTCCAGAGCCTGGCGGAGGGTGTCGCCGGTGTGGTGATCGATCTCTCCGGCCAAGGTCACCACGCGGATGCCGTCGGCGGTGGTGACCACGGTCGAAAGCTGGCCCGCCTGCGCAGCTTGTGCGGTATCCGTCATCTGTTCCTCTGTCATGGCGGTGATGCTGGCACACCACACCTTCGCCCGGGAATGCTGCCCGGATCGCTTCGGGTGATGCACGGATGTGGCCGAGGCAACAGAGAGCCGTGAGGCGTTGCCCACCGTTACGGGGGTACGCGTGGAGGGTTGTCCGGGGGAAGTGAAGGCGGCTGCGATGGGATCAGTGCACGTGGATGAGGACGGCGCCGCGCCGTACGAGCGGGCCCTACAGACGACGGTGGCTTTGGACGGGGACGGCACGGTCATCGCTCAGGCCCGCCATCTGGCTACCGGTTTTCTCGCCCGCGTGCAGGCCGAGCACGGCCTGCACGTTTCGCAGCGGGCTCTGGACCTCACCCAGCTGGTGGTCAGTGAGCTGGTCACCAATGCGCGTAAGTACGCGCCCGGCCCAGTCATGCTGGACCTGTGTATCACCGGTGATCTGGTGGAGGTGGTGGTGTGGGACTCCGACCCGGTGCTGCCCATCGCCCGGGCCGCGGATGCCGACCGGGTCGGCCAGCACGGCCTGGAGATCGTCATGGCTGTCGCCCAGGGCTTCGAAGCCCAGCGCGAGCCGGTCGGCAAACGCATCACCGCCCGCCTTGCCCTCAGTGACGATCCCGGCGGCGCCGTCAGCGGGCGCCCGCCCCTGTGAGAAGGCCGACGCCGCCGGGGCGGGTCGGCGGGGCCCGGTCGAGCGTCAAGGTCCGTGCTGGAGGGTGAAGGCCGAGCGCGTCGCCGCGCCGCAGCATCGACACCCGCGGTGTGACGCCGTCCGCGAGGCCGTCTTCCGCCTGATCCGCCGGACTCCTCTGCGGGCCCGGCGTTACGGTACGCAGATCTCGCACCCCTGACCCGCGCCGCTCCCCAAACCCCGACGGACCACGCCGACGAGGTCATGACGTCTTTCGGATCCGGCTCGCAGCGCATGCCCTCACCCGCCGGCGCCCTCGGGTGCCGCTATAGCTCCCCCACCGCCGCCGCCCGCTCGTCGATCGCGCTCCCCACCTGGAAACGGTGCACTGTCGTGGTCACGCTCGACGGCGAACTTCGCCTTGGTCCCGCGACCGACGCCTTCGCCGGGCCTCTGGGGGCGGCGGCCCGACTCTCGCGCGTGGGCCATGGACTGCTTCCTCGCGTTGTCCGGACCCAGGAGTGACCGCCTTTCGCCCGGCTGCTGGGTGGTTGACCGGTGAGCGGCGTTACCCGCGCCAGGCAGCGGGGCACACGTCTTCCCGCCCGGGGCCTGCCGGGACAGACGGGTTCATCACACGACCGGAAAGGCTGCTCGAATGACGACGGCTCGCGAGATCATGACGGAGGGCGCCGAGTGCATCGGTGCAGAGGAGACCGTGCTCGAGGCGGCGAAGAAGATGACCGAGCTCGGGGTGGGCGCGCTGCCGATCTGCGGCACCGATGACAAGCTCAAGGGCATGCTCACCGACCGCGACATCGTGGTGAAGGTCCTTGGCGCAGGCAAGGATCCCGCTCAGGTCAAGGCCGGCGACCTCGCCCAGGGCGAGGCGGTCACCATCGGCGCCGACGATGATGCGGAGGAGGTCCTGCGCACCATGACCTCGCACAAGGTCCGCCGCCTGCCCGTGATCGACGGCCACCGCCTGGTCGGCATCGTCGCCCAGGCCGACGTCGCCCGCGCCCTTCCCGACCCGAAGGTCGGCGACCTTCTCCAGGCGCTGTCCACCGACTGACCCGCCCCGCAAGGAGCACAAGGGCCGCACCGTCGCGGCCATGTACCCGCCGACGGTTCCTGGAGGGTGCGAGAGCCGAAGGTTCCGTTGGCATCCGCGGCCCCCTTCTTGGCAAACCTGCTCCGTTCGTACCAACCGCGATGGCGGCCGGCCGCCTGCTCGGCGACGGTGAAGTGACGCCCGGCCGCCTCGCCCGGGCTTCTTCCGTCTGGGCCAAGGGAGCCGGTCATGTCGACACGCAACACGATGCTGCGCAGCCTGCACGATGCCGGGCTGGCCGCCTGGTTCGGCGGTTCCCTCATGGGCGCGGTCGGCCTGAACGGTGCCGCCTGCGACGAGGGCGGCACCTGGGCGACCACCTCGCAGATCGCCAGCTCCGGTTGGGCGAAGTGGACCCCCGTCAACGCCGCGGCGATCGCCGCGCACCTGTTCGGCTCCGGCGGCCTGCTTGCCGCGAACGCCCCGCGGGTCGCCGCCCAGCAGGGCGTTGCCGCCTCCACCCTCGCCAAGACCGTCCTGACCGGGGCAGCCCTCGCGGCCACCGCCTACAGCCGCGTACTGGGCAAGAAGATCGAACTGGCGGCCTCCTGCGACCCGCAGGACGCCGAGAAGGCCGCCAAGCACCCCATCGACACTGACAAGGCCCCGCGGCAGCTGGCCTGCATGCAGTGGGCCGTCCCCGCACTCACTGGCGGCCTGGTCCTTCTCAACGCCTTGCATGGTGAGCAGCAGCGCCCCACCGAGCAGCTCCACGGCGTGTGGGCAAGGGCCCGCACCCTGGCGCCTCACATGCCCCTGCCCGGGCACCTCACGCACTGAAACCGTCCCGCTGGCGCACCTGCTGGGTAGAGGGTTCCTCCGGTAGGACATCCGCAGGGGTCGTGGCGGGTACGGGGGACTCAGTGATCAGGTGCGTCGGCGCCTGCCCGCGTGTCGCCCTTGGCGGCGTTGCTGTATGCCTGGGCCGTGACCCAGAATCGGATGGGAGGTGTTGCGCAGTGATCACTGAAGTTGCTGTCGAACGGGTCGAGTTCACCTGCGGTTCGTGCTGGCACCGCTGGAGCGTCGACTACGACGTACAGCGCTACCAGGACGACACCGGGCAGGAATGGGAGTACTTCTACCAGGACAACCTGGCGGTCTCTGACCCGTACACGCCCGAGGGCGCGCCGGCGTGCGAGCATTGCGGCCGACGCTGGGTCGGGCGCCTGGTGGCGCGCCGCCCCGTGCCGTTGTCCGGCGACTTCGACGCGCCCCGCAGCCGTGTCCCGGCTGAGGGCGGCCACCGCCCCGAACGGACGTCCGCGCCGATGCTGCACGCCGGCGGTCACCCGCAACCGGAACCCGGCACGCCCTCCCCGCGCTCGAGGTGATCCGGCTCCTCGCTCCCGCCGCTCCGACCGCCGCACCGCACCGGCGGAGGACCTCTGGGTGCCACGATCAACGACGTCGATGTGATCTGTGGCATTGCGGGCGAAACCAGTACCGCTCACCATGAGCCGGGCCAAGCACGTTCAAGGAAAGCAGCTCCTCATGGGCGATCATGTGCACGTGCGACTCAGCCGAGGGCTGAGCGTGTCCGATAACGGAGAACTGATCGAGCACTCCGCCTGCCGGTGCGGGGCCACCTTCACCAAGGTGTTCGACGAACACGGCGGGGAGCCGGAACGCCCGTCCCGCTCGTGACGCGCCCAGCATGCCGCAGCCGGGAGGCTCCCCTGGCGTCGGCCATCGCCGCTGAGGTGGTGTTGCGCTGTATGCATGGTCGTTAGGCGTGCGCAGGGTCGTCCGGAAGTCTCCGGGTACGTGCCTGGACAGCGACGGCAGGCTCCTGAGCTGCGCTGATACCGACACGTGGCCGAGGGCCGATGGGTAACGAGGGCAGTACAGCAATCGCTGTTGGAAGAAGCGGCTCGGCTGCATGGGCCTGGCGGTCCTGCCAGGCCCGGGACAGCCCGCCGGGCATGCCGAGTGGCGTGAGATTCGACCCCGGAGAGCGGGGGCGGGATCACTGGGTCGTGCTCGCGATGCCCAAAACGTCGTACAGGTGCTGGCCGTGAGCCCATCTCTTCAGTTCGGGGCGGCCCATGAGGATGAGGTCGTGGCGATGGGCGAATTCGATCGCAGGCACGGTGAAGCCGTTGAGCCCGATCATGATCGGGACATCGGCTCCATGATGGGGGCGGGCCGTTCCGTTGAACTTCTGCACGTGCCCCGAGCCGACCGGCGCCGCGTACTGCTTGCACTGCAAGATCACGAGCCGGTCGTCGTGGTCACGGGCGCTGACATCCACGCCGAGGTCGCCGGCGCCTCCCACCCGCCGTGTGTGGCGGAATCCGTCACGGGCCAGAAGATCGGCGCACGCCTGCTCGAAGCCTGTCGCGCTCATCGCCGCCAGCTGCTTCATCTTGAAGGTCAGCACATCCGGGTCCACCGCGTCGCCCGGCGCGGCGCTGGAGGCGTAGTCCTCGTCCTGATCGACGTAGGCGTACGTGCCGGTGCCGAACAGGAACGAGAGCAGCTTCGCGAAGAGGAAGAGCGAGGCCAGTGCGCCGAGGACGATGGAGCCGGTCCACCAGGGGTGACCGGTAATCAGCTCCCACAGATCCACGGTGATCCACCGGCTGACGTCTTCGGTGAGCCACTCCCACAGCATCTTGCCGATGGCCAGCGCAAGGACGGCGTACAACAGGAACTTCAGCAGCGGGTCGAGGGACCCGTCCTCGTCGAACACCACACCTCCCAAACGCCGTGAGGGGGACATGCCGTCGGCGGGCCACGGTCGCGGCCCGTCCCTCAGACTGGTGTAGCAGCGGGCACTGACAGAAACTGATGGATCATCACGAGATCTCGCAGCACCACGCCGCTATCCAGCCAGGCGTGTGGAACCGCCCCGGCGCCCCCGCGGAGGAAGCCTGGGCTGCTGACCTCGGCGGACGGGCTTGTCGGTCCCTGCTCAGCCGCGACTCGCAGCCCGCCGCAGCTGCGAAGATCCTTGAACGAATGGCCTCTCACCTGCGAAGAGCAGTCGCGGTCACGTCAAGCGGGACCACCGACGCTGAATGGCGGAAAGCAACAGGAGCGTGGCGGCCGGCGCTTCGTGCGCCCGGTGCCGCCCCCTGCATTCCGCTCAACGTGAGCCTTTGCACTCGCGGCTACCGCAACGAAAGGGGTGCCGTCTCCAGCCGCATCTTGATCTGCCGACGTCGGCATCCGGATCCGCTGACGGCACGAGGGGCCCCGTGCAGGTGCGGCTTGCTGACTTCGGCTGGTCAGGTGAACTGGGGCGAAGTCCGCGACGAGTCTGGCGCGGTGGCCCTAACCCTTGCTGCGTGAGATACGCGGGTGAGGGCGGGCTGGCTCCCGCGGAGCGAGCGGTGCGGGTGCAGCCGCGAGTTGTTCGGGGGACGGATCAGGTTACTGAACAACCAGATGGGACGTTGTAATCGGTGCAGCGGGGCACCAGCCGGCGGCTCGGAAACCGAGCGCGCAGAACACGGGCTCCGGCGGCGTAAGGGCTCCCCGCCTCACCCTTTCCGACCGATCGAACGGCGATGACGTGAACCGTATCCGTCAACTGACAGACGCCAGTCCGGTAACCGGCGCTGGTTTGCGCCAGCGGGCCGCGACGACTGCCATGACGTTGACCATGGCGGGCGCACTCGGGTTCGGTGTGATGACGCCGGTGGCGTCGGCCGCGAACGGACCCTGCTACGACGGACGGTGCAAGATCACTGTGTCCGCACCCAAGACCATCAAGGTCGACAGCCGCAAGTTCGGGTTCGGTAAGTTGAAGATCAAGAGCATCAGCTCCCGGTCCGTGAACATGTCGGCCGCCGACGGGCGCCTCAGCGGCAGCACCAGCCCGGGTGGCACGGTTCAGTTCAACAACCTAAAAATCTGGGTGAAGTCGGTCTCCGGCGCTAAGGCCAAGCTGCAGCTGTTCCCGACGCGGCACTGAGCCTGCCATTGAGCCCCGGCGTGTTTGTCTGGCGCCGGGGCGCAACGCTCTCAGGATGGCAGGCGTGGCTGTTCTAAAATGGCGCGGGCTGGGATCGGGCGTCACGGACCTGGTGCCGCAAAGCCTCGTCGTGGTCGGACAGGGGCGCCCGGCTGGGGTGCGGCCCCTCCCGGCGCACGATGATGCGGGTGTCGGCCGTCTCATGGCGTGCTGGTATCCCGTACTCGTCGGCGGTGGAGGACTGTCAACGGCTGTGAGACTCGGGGTGGCCGGTCTGGGATCGGCTGCCAGGGTGGTGTCGGTCGTCCCGCCGTGTGGTGACTCTTGTCAACGGTGGCCCCCAGAAGGTGCCCTCAAATGGACTTGTCCGACGTGGTGGGGGCCGACGCCGCCCTGGTCCACCTCGGTGTCCTGATCAGGAGATTGCCCGCCGTTCACGGCGTGGCCCGTCACAGTCCTGGCCCGGAGTGACTCTTACCCAGACCGACGTCGGCCGTCAGCGGCCGAACCGTTGGTCCCTGGAGTGAAAGGCACCCGACCACCGTGACGATTGTCGCGCACAGCCACCCGTACGTCATAGGCGTAGACACCCACGCCCGCAACCATGTCTTGGCCGTCCTGGCCGCGCCCACCGGCGAACTGCTCGATACGGCTGAGTTCCCTACGAGCAAGTCCGGCATGACCCGGGCGGTTGCCTGGGCCGCTCGGCGCACCGGCGGCGACCTCGCCGCACTATGGGTCATGGAATGCATCGCGACCTTCGGCGCCCAGTTCGCCCGCACTGTCGCCGAGGCCGGCTACCAGGTGATCGAAGCACCTCGGACGGGTGTTCATCGCGGCAAGGGCAAGTCGGACCCGATCGACGCACGGCGCATGGCCGAGGCCGCGCTCCCGCTTGAGGAGCACGAGTTGCGCCACCCCCGCGCTGACGACGGAGAACGCGCCGCGTTGCGTGTGCTGGTGACCGCCAGAGACCAGATGACCGATGAGCGGACCGCGAACGTCAACGCGCTGACCGCGTTGGTTCGGGTCGTCGACCTCGATATCGATGGGCGTCGGGCACTGACCGGTCGACAAATTCGCGAGGTCTCCCGCTGGCGCACCCGCGAAGAGCCCGTCGCGACCATGACCGCTCGCGGGGAAGCCGTGCGCCTGGCCAAGCGCATCGTCGCGCTCGACGAGGAACTGAGCGCCAACGCGAAGTCGATGACAGCGCTGGTGCGCGCAACACCGGCCGCAGGGCTGCTGGACAAGCCCGGGATCGGGCCCGTCACCGCAGCTGTTGTGATGACCGCCTGGTCACACCGTGGGCGAGTGCGCTCCGAAGCCGCGTTCGCCTGCCTGGCCGGCGCAAACCCGATCCCTGCATCCTCGGGGAACACCGTCCGCCACCGGCTCAACCGCGGCGGAGATAGACGTCTGAACCGGGCACTGCACATGGCCACGGTAAGCCGCATGATCCATGACCCCGACACCCGTGCATACGTCGAACGCCGACGCGCTGAAGGCCGCACCACCAAAGAGATTCGCCGAAGCCTCAAGCGCTATCTCGCACGCCAGATCTACCGTCACCTCAACTCCGCTGATCGCCCACCCGCATCGACTTGCGCGTCATAGGAGAGTCCATGAAGTTCTGGCTCTTCTGCACTTTCCGTGAAGCCGTTGATCTTGGGTAGCCCTCTCCAGTGGGGGATCGTGCTTGTGGCCTGCTGAAAGTTCTGTTCCCGTGCCTATCCGATGTGGCCATCGACGAGTTGGTCAGGAGCGGCAGTTCCGTACGCTTCGTCGCGCGATGTACGGCACCGACTGCACGGTGTCCTGGTTGCGGAACGTCTGCAGGGCGGGTCCACAGCCGGTACGTGCGAAGACCTGCCGGCACGGCGGTCGGCGGACAACCCACGGTGATCGACCTGCAGGTCCGTCGTTTCTTCTGCGACAACAGCGACTGCGGGAAGAAGACGTTCGCCGAACAGCTCGAGGGCCTCACCTTCCGCTACGGGCGGCGAACCGTGCTCCTTCAACGGGCCCTGGAGCAAGTCGCTTTGGCACTGGGAGGGCGGGCCGGTGAACGCCTCGCCGCCCGGTTGTCGATGCCGGTCAGTGGCTCCACCCTGCTGCGGCTGATCCGGCGCCTGGAGTTGCCGGCGGTCCCGCCGGTCGAGGTCCTGGGCGTCGACGAGTTCGCTTTCCGGCGAGGCCGGAAGTTCGGCACGATCCTGGTCGACATGCACTCGCGCCGTCCCGTGGACGTGCTGCCCGACCACACGGCGGACACCTTCGCCGCCTGGCTCCAGGGCCGTGACCACGTCCGCACCGTCTGCCGGGACCGCGGCGGATCGTTCGCCGAAGGCGCCCAACGCGCCCTGCCAGGCATCCCGCAAGTGGCCGACCGGTGGCACGTCCTGCACAACCTGGCCACCGCCGTCGAGAAGGCGGTCCGCCGTCATCGCCCCTGCCTCCAGCCGCCCGAACCTCAGCCCGATCCGGACCCTGACGCCGAGCGCGAGCAGCCCGCGGTCACCCGCTCCGAGGAGAACGCCCGAGCCCGGTGGCAACAGATCCACCCCCTCTACGCGAAGGGCATGAAGATCGACACGATCAGCCAGATCACCGGCTACGACCGCACCACCGTGCGCCGTTACGCGCGGGCCGCCTCGCCGGACGAACTCATCCGGCCCCGGCCTCGCCGTCGCTCCAACCTGGACATGCACAAGCCCTACCTGCTGGCTCGCTGGACGGAAGGCTGCGACAACGCACAGATCCTGCGCGACGAGATCGCTGGCCGCGGCTACACCGGCTCCCGCAAGACCGTCCGCCGCTTCCTCAACTCCCTCGGAGACAGCGCGAAGCCGTCGCCTACGCCGACGTCGCCGCTATCTGTGGCCGACGTGGTGCGCTGGATCATCGGACGGCCGGAGAACCAGAGCGAGACCGCCCGGCAGCACCTCAAGGACCTCTGTGACCGCTGTGAGTATGTCGCTGCAACGAACCGTCTCGCTCGCAGCTTCGCCACGATCCTGCGGCGCCGCGATGGCCACCGTCTCGTTGGTTGGCTCGAGGAAGTCGAACAGAGCGAACTCAAAGAACTGCACGTCTTCGCCAACGGCGTGCGCAAGGACCTCGCGGCCGTCACCGCTGGCCTGACCGTCCCCTGGAATTCCGGCGCCGTCGAAGGACACGTCAACCGGATCAAGATGCTCAAGCGCCAGCACTACGGACGCGCCGGGTTCGATCTCCTCAAGCGCCGCATTCTCCTCGCCAGTTGACCGGCTTCACGGAAAGTGCAGAAGAGCCGAAGTTCTCCCCAGTCAGAGGACGCAGGGCAGCGGCGCCTCCGGCCACCCGGCGTGGAGGTCAGGCTTCGCCGCCGATCGCCACTGCGCCTCCGGCCTCGGTGACGGTGGCGTACACCCGCAAAACAGTGTCGACTCCCGTCATGCTGACCACCCGCTGCAGCATGGGCGGCACACATGCCAGCACCAGGCCGACTCCGGCACCTTCCGCCTGCCGCCAGGCCCACAGCAGCACGTTCAGCCCGGCCGAGTCGCAGAACGTCACGGCGGAGAGGTCCAGTACCACACACCGCTGACCGCGTGTGATCTCCTCCTGGAGCCGGCCGCGGAAGAAGGGCACACTCTGATAGTCCATGTCGCCGTGCAATCGCACCGTCACCGACTTTTGCGACATGCTCACGTCAACATACGGATCTTCGGTCATGACGTTCTCCCCAACCGCCTCATCGGGAGACGTAACCGATCGTGAGGATGAGCCTACCGGCCCGGTTCCCGGCGGGCCTTGGACCCGCTTCGGGTGCTGAGGGGGCGGTGGCCGCCCCGCAGGGAGCCGGCAGGGCCTCTGACCTCGGGGGCGTCACGCGAAAGGTGGCGGCCCCTGACCGATGAAGGGTACTGATGTTCTGTCGCCGGAAACATCGAGCGGGCAGATCAGGCGCTCCTGGCCGGTGGACAGACGCAGCCGCAGCTCAGCATCTCGCATCGCGCATGCCAGCCATGCGGGAACGTGGCGCAGAACGCCACCCCACAGGCCCAGATCGGGAAGGAGCAGAACGAGGTCCACCTCCACGGCGCATTCCTGACCGCCGAGGAGGAGCCAGGCGTCGTCGCACCGCAGGTGGTCTGCCATGACCGCCATCCTGTATCTGGCGCCGGTCCGGCACGGCTGCGGTTGCTGATCCACCTTCGACTGCCAACAGCCACCGTGACATCAACAGCCCGCGGCGTGCGTCCTGCACGATCGACGGTGACGCCGGAGCCGACCATCAACAAGACCGGGGCGCTTGCCGCTTCTTAAGACTCGGCATCTGCTTCTGGTTGTGCCCGCGCTGCCCGGCAGGCTCATGTGGTCTCAGCGCAGTTTACGGCTGCGGCGGCCCGAGCGCCGCAGGTGCAGCCCCAGGTGGACCAGAGCCGCGACGAACACCACGATGCCGATGATAAGCAGGTAGAACAGTCCCTTTGCGACGGCGCCGATGATGCCCAGCACGATGGCTGCGATGACAAGGACCAGGAAGAGCGTCACGACTGGGTATCTCCTCGATGAGAGCGGTCAGCGGCGGGCGAGCTGCCGCTCACCGTCCGCGCCGGACTGGTAGGGCAGGCCATAGTGGGCGAAGAGGGCCGCCTCGTTCTCGGCGGGCAGGACGTCGTCCGTGCCGATCGCCGGGCACTTCTTCACCAAAGACCGGTCGTAGTCGACCTTGACGTAGCCCGGACCCACGGTCGCGCCGGCCAGCGGGACGAAGACCAGACGCCGGCGGGTGGGCAGCCCCACTTGGATGGTGGCCATGGCCGGCTCGTCGGTGCTGGTGTCCACATAGACGGACTCCAGTGTGCCGATCTTGTGACCGCCCGCATCCACGACGTCGTGGGTGCGCCACTCACGGATATCCGCGCATCGAATCATTCTGGGGTTCCTTTCGCCCAGCGGTGTACCCGCAAAGTGCCCCGCGAAGCCTATCGGTACCGCTCTGGACGGGCCGCGCATTCGCAGGTGCCGAGACTTTTCCCGTGAAGCCTGGGCGGGGCGGGTCCTCTGCGGGCCGTTCGCCGGCCGACGCTGCTGCCGGCGCGGCCGCCGTGGCGCTCGACCGCGCGGGTGGTTCGGTGGGGGGTTCATCCAGAACCGTTGACCGTGCCCATGAGGGCGGCGAACGTGATCGGGTCGGTGTCGAAGCCCTGATGGGCCACGCGCAGTTCCCAGGTGTCCGCGCCGTCACGGAGGAACTCGGCGACCGTGGCGGCCCGGGCGGCCGGTACGCCGGCGAAGGTGTGTACGAGCAGGTCGTGGTGGCCCTCGCCGATGCGGACCCGTGCGTGGGGAATGTCGCCGAACGTGAGCGGGCCTTCCGTCTGCTGGATGGCGACGCCGACCACCACGCGCGTGTAGCGGGTGGCGAGCCGGTCGAGTTCCAGGGTCATGATCTCGTCGAAGCCGAAGCCCTGGCCGGTCTTGCTGTGGCGGTCGAGCGTGATCGTGCCGTCCGGCGACCGGCTGCCGAGGTGCACCAGGTACTCCGGCCGCCCGGTGCCAGGCGCGGGCTCGGTGTAGGGGGCCGCGACGATGTCCAGGTCGTGCGCGACATCGCCGCGGACACTGGGGTCCCAAGCGATGGACACCTGGACCTTCTTGAGGCCCTTGTGGAGACTGCTCATGGTTTTCCCTCGTCCTTCCCTCGGGCCATGCAGGAGCTGACCGCCACGCAATCACACGGTTAAGGCCGCTGTGAACGACAGGCAGTCCAGGACCCTTTGTCGTCGCGGGTCCTTGGGACTCGTAACGGCTGAGTCAGTCCAGGCAGCAATTCGCGGGCGGCGGCAGAAGGGGCGCTGCCATGATGCGACGCGTCGTAGGGCGGGCGAGGCGGGGAAGAGGAACGTGATGGATGACTTCGACGTGGACGATGTGGTGCAGCGGGCGCTGAACCGGCTGACCCTGCTGGCCGAGGCGACCACGGCGTTGTCCAGCACGCTGGACCCGCACGAAGGGCTCAGACGCGTGTGCCGGATCGCGGTGCCGCAGCTGGCCGACTGGTGCGCGGTGGATCTCCTCGAGGACGACGGCCGGCCGCGTCGCGTCTGGGTCGTGCACCACGACCCCGACGTGATGCCCGTGGGGGGCCTGGCCGGCCTGCTGCCCGAGGTACCGGAGGTGCCGGTCGGCCCGCTCGCGCGGGTGCTGGCCGGGGCGGGTCCGCTGCTGGTCACCGCCGATGAGGCGAACCCCGCCACAAGGCCGGCGGACCCGTTGCACGCCCGGCAGCTGGAGCTGTTCCAGCAGCTGGGCACCCACACCGCGGTCGTCGCACCGCTGCGCGCCCGCCGCCAGGTGCTCGGTGCGCTCACTGTGGGCCGCGGCCCACAGCGCGCTCCGCTGACCTCAGACGACCTGGCCATGGTGGAGGACCTCGCCCACCGCGTGGCCCTGGGCGTGGACAACGCCCGCCTCTACGGTGAGACCCAGCAGATCGCTGAACGCCTGCAGCGCTCGCTGCTTCCCACCCTGCCCCAGGGCGGCCGGCTGCAGATGGCCGCCCGCTACGCCCCGGCCGCCACCACCGCCGAGGTCGGCGGCGACTGGTACGACAGCTTCCCCCTGCCCACCGGACACACCACGCTGATCATCGGGGACGTCACCGGTCACGACCTGCGCGCCGCCATCACCATGAGCCAGCTGCGCAACATGCTGCGCGGCATCTCCTGCGACCGCCAGGAACCACCGGGCGACATCCTGCGCCGCCTCGATTTGGCCCACCACACCCTCTACCCCCACACGACCGCCACCTGCATCTACGCCCTGCTCGGCGAAGCCGACGACGGAAGCTGGACCTTCGAGTACTCCAGCGCCGGACATCCGCTACCTCTGCTGATCACCCACGACGGCGACACCCGCTACCTCACCGGCGGCCACGGGCTCCTGCTCGGCGTGGAACCCACCTTGGCCCGCACCCACGCCACCGAGACTCTGCCCGCCCGCTCCACCGTGCTGCTCTACACCGACGGTCTCATCGAACGACGCGGTGAAAGCCTCGACCAGAGCATGACGCGTCTGCGCCAGCACGCAGCCGCCCTCGCCCGCGAACCCGTGGACACCTTCTGCGACGAACTCCTGACCGGTTTGGCCTCCGACTACGCCGACGACGTCGCCCTTTTGGCCGCACGCCTGCCGGGCACACCCCGGTGAGCCCGGCCCGCCGGGACAGGACAGTTCACCTTTCGGAGCGCAAGCAGCAGAGCGTGGGCACACGCCAGCCCCCGATTCCGCCTCTTTCTGCGCAGGTCACTCGGGCGGGTCCACCCGTGCTTTGAGCTGCTGCCAGCAACGGTGGACATGCTCTTCAGCCTCCCGCACGCACGCGGCGAAGGCGTCCTCAGCTAATGCGGCCGCAGCCGGCGGGGTCTCACGGGCTCTCGGTGCGCAGGGGCGGCGCGGCGGGTGAGCGGCGCGGGCACGTCGTGTCCGGCTGCTTTGGTGTATGACCGCTGCCCGGGCGAGCAGTATCGGGGCGATGACGGCTGCGGCGGTCATCGCGGCAGCCGCGTGCTGATCGGACATGCCTGTGAGCGTCCTTCGTGCGGGCACTGCTCCGCAAGGGCGAGAGCCTACAAGGTGTCCTACTGGCCCTGGTGCCCCCTGCACGGGCGTCAGCCGGACCGGGTTCCGGAAAGCAACACCGACACCAGCGCTGGCCCCGCCGGGGAGAAGGCAGAACGGCACCTGGGCGGGGAGATCCGCGAACTGCCTCGTCACGGAAGAGCGGCCCCAGCTCATCGCGCAGCAGGATCCCCAGCTCCCCTTCGGGAACACGGCCCGAGCCACCCACACCGTCTCCACCACCGGGATCTCCCCCACACCCCTTCGGCTGCACCGGCATCCGCACCCACTCCACACGACAACGTCGGCCTTCAAGACCCGGTTGTGGTCTTGAAGGCCGACGTCACGTGAGACCCGGGAATTGACCGGACCCTCCAGGTCGTCAGCCGCTCAGTTCCTTGCGGCTGTCGCCGCCGCTGATGGCGATCTTGCGCGGCTTGGCCTGCTCGGCGACCGGGATCCGCAGCCTCAGCACGCCCGCTTCGTAGGAGGCTTCGATCTTCTCGGTGTCGAGGGTCTCGCCGAGGAACAGCTGCCGGCTGAACGTCCCCGCGGGCCGCTCGGTGACCACCGTCTCAGTGTTCTCGCCGTACGTCGGCTTGCGTTCGGCCTTCACGGTCAGGACGTTGCGCTCGACGTCGAGGTCGATGGACTCCGGGTTCACACCCGGCAGGTCCAGCTCCACGACGAACGTCTCACCCTCACGCCAGGCATCCATCGGCATGCCGGCCGGGTGCGCGGCCGTGCCCCAGACCCGGTCGACGAGCCGGTCCAGCTCGCGGAAGGGATCCGTACGCATCAGCATCTTCCATCCCTCCTTCAGAGGTCGTTCCGTACTCCGTTGCCTCTAGTTCTGATATACCACACCGCGAGAAAGTTGACACTCATCGGCTCAACCTTTTGGGTCGTTCGTGACGGCGGTCTGCCGCAGCCAGGCGGCGTCCGTTTCCGGGTCGCGCGCGGACAGGGCCAGCCGGGGATAGGGAGCGTCGCGGCCGAGGGTCGACACCACGAGCACCGGCCCCTTGTGCGCGCACGGCGACGAAGTCCCGCCCGCGCGTGTGCTGCAGCTCGCCCACGCACCAGCGGCCCGGACGGAAGCGGTACCCGGGAGCCGGTCGGGGGCGCACCGCGCGCCACCAGTGCGGCTCCACGCGGACCTCGTCCACGAATCGAAGGGGCAGGCGCACGGTGCGGCGCCGCGCCGCGAGCGCCCACCACCAGGGCAGACGCACCACCAGATCGCCGTCCTCGAGGTACAGCCGCGTCAGCGTCACGATGCTCACCAGCCTTCCAGCCGTGCTCTCGCGTGCCATCGCGGGCCTGTGGCCTGCGATGGCACCCGAGGGCGAATGAACAGGTTCCGGCTGTCAGTGGGCCATGCGGGCACCGGACGCCGGACCCCTCCACGACCGGGAGGCGCGCCCGGCGTGCGAGCGGTACTCGCGCCAGGCCGCGACCAGCCAGATACTGCCCACGGCCAGCGCGTAGAGGCCCAGGACCAGGGCGATGGCCACCGCGCCGATATCTGGACGCAGCCACAGCAGCGCACCTGCCGCCACCGACACGGCGGCGGAGATGCGCCACAGCCACGCGTGCCGCAGCTCATGCCGTATCCGGGTAGCCGCCCACAGCTCCAGACAGCCCGTGATGATCGCCCAAGCACCCGCCATGACCACCAGCGCCAGGGCCGTCAGCCCCGGCCACAGTGCCGTCCCCACAGCGGCCACCACGCTCAGCACACCAGCGCCCGCGCAGGCCGCAGCACACCAGCGCTCCCGCCGGTGGCACCACGCCGTCGTCAGGAGCATCGCGCCATCGGCCAGCGCGTACGCACCGAACACCAGGGCCAGGGCCAGCACCGTCGCTTGCGGCCACATCAGCGTCACCGCGCCGAAGGCGACCGCAGCCGCGCCCCGGGCCCCCAGCAGCCAGCCAGTCTTCCTGCTCTCCGTCACCGTCAAAACCTCCTTCCGGCTGTCCGCGCCAACTGCCCCGCCCTCAGGGCAAGGTGTCGGCGCAACCGAACATTCACTGCACGTGATACGAAACTGAGTCGGGTGTTGTCAACTTCACGTAGTGCCAGTTTGTCAAGGATGCTGCGGTCGGCTATATGGATGAGCGGCAGGAATCCGGCAACCCGTAGCTGTGGGCGGGGCAAGGTTGTGAAGGGAGAAGAAGGGGATGCTTGCGCGTACCGGCGCTCTGGGTGATCTTGACCGGCTCATAGCGCGCGCCGCCGACCCGAGCGCGGCCGTCATTGCGGTGGATGCCTGGCGGAATGACGACGCGCTGTACCTGCTGTTCGATCTGCCGGGCATGGACCGCTCCAGCATCGAACTGACCACCGAACGCGGCATCCTCATCCTGAACGCCGAGCGCCCCTCGCCCATCCCGTCGGACTCCCGGGCCGTGCTCACCGAACGCCCCGCCGGCCGGTTCACCCGGTGTCTGGCGCTGTCCGACACCCTGGACACCGCAGCCGCCGAGGCGGCCTACGACAACGGAGTCCTCACCTTGCGTATCCCGCTGGCCGCCCACGCCAAGCCCAGACAGATCGCCATCTCTGGCGGCACACCCAAGCAGCTCACCGCCTGACAAGCCGTCCCGCCATGCCGAAGGAGGTTCGAACCGTGGAGGCCCTGCTGTGGCTGCTCATACCGCTGACCGCCGGCCTCGCCGCCAGCGTCTGGGCCTGGGGCACCGGACGGCGCAATCCCAGCCCGCCCGACCGCGACACCTGGGAGGACCTGGACCGCTACCAGCGGATGCGGACCGTCCTTGGGAACAACTGATCTCCGCAACCAGCAGCCCGGTCAGCGCCGGGGTGTTCGGTTTCCCGTCGAGGTCACCGAGGGAGGGTTGCCCGACGATGATGGCCCGCCTGGACGACGAAGTCCCCTCTCCATGCTGAACGGAGCGCCGTTTCAGGTGCTGTCGGCCTGGGGCTCGTGGGGATCCGGTTGTCCGGCTTTCTTGCTGGCCGCGGCCTTGGTGGTTTCGTGCGCGGCGCGGTCTTGCTCGTTCAGCCAGAAGGCGTTGCCGAGGCAGTACATGGCGATGATGCCAGCGCCGATGAACGTGCCCCAGCCCCCGGCCAGGACGAAGAGGTTGGAGTCGGTGCGCTGGGCGCTGTAGGCGATGCCCTGCGCGGTCGTGAACAGCCACGGGAACCAGGTCGTGCGGCCGAAGCCCGGGTCCGCGTACCAGCGGCCGCTTCGGCGCCACGACAGCAGCGGGACCGACACGAAGCTCACGCTGGCCACGCAGTACATGAAAGCGAAGAAATCGTTGTCGATGAAGTCGTGGCCGTTGGTGATGCCGAGGTAGGCGACCCCGGGCAAAAAGAACGCGGCCGCAAGTCCGAAACCGAGCACATCTCCGCGCCGTCGAACCGGCTCTGCCATCACGCTCCACCCCGCTGCTGCTGTTGTTGTGTCTTCCGGCACCGTACCGGGCGGGCGTCGGCAGCCGGGGCTCTCTAACCGCCAACTGGGCGACGTTTATGGCACGGTGGGGGTGTTAAGGGCATGGCGCCGGGTTACCCGCATCGTATGGCGAAGCTGCATCTTCCAGGGCGAAAAGATCACCACCGTGAGGACCAAGGAGTCGCACCGGAGGAGGCCGGGCCGGGACCGGAGGTCGAACGGCGGGCACCCAACGCCCCGACCAAGCTGCCCAAAGGGTCGTGGGGCAAGGTCCTCAAAGGCACGCTGAAAGAGTTCAAGGACGACGAGCTCGCCGACCGCGCGGCGGCCTTGACGTACTACGGGGTGCTGTCGCTGTTCCCGGCGCTGCTGGCGCTGGTCTCCCTGCTGGGCATCGCCGGGAAGTCGGCCACCAACGCGGTGCTGGACAACCTCAAGCAGTTCGCTCCCGGCTCGGCCCGCACCATCATCACCGGGGCCGTGGAGCAGTTGCAGGGCAACGCCGGCATCGGGTCGATCATGGCCATCGTCGGCCTTGCGCTGGCGATCTGGTCGGCATCCGGCTACGTGGCGGCGTTCATCCGCACCTCCAACGCCGTCTACGACATGCCCGAAGGCCGCCCGGTGTGGAAAGTCCTGCCCCTGCGGGTCGCGGTCACGGTCGTGCTGATGATCCTGGCCGTCATCAGCGCCCTGATCGTCGTCTTCACCGGCCCCCTGGCCCGCCAGGCGGGGCAGGCGATCGGGATCGGGGACACCGCTTTGACGGTGTGGTCGATCGCCAAGTGGCCGGTCCTGGTACTCCTGGTCACCGTGATGATCGCGATCCTGTACTGGGCGAGCCCGAATGCGAAGGTGAAGGGCTTCAGGTGGGTCACCCCAGGCAGCTTCCTGGCCCTGGTCATCTGGATGATTGCCTCCGCCGGCTTCGCCTTCTACGTCGCCAACTTCGCCTCCTACAACAAGACCTACGGCACCATGGCCGGCGTCATCGTCTTCCTGATCTGGCTGTGGATCTCCAACCTGGCGATCCTGCTGGGCCTGGAGTTCGACGCGGAGACCGTCCGGCAGCGGGCCATCGCAGGCGGCCATCCGCCCGAGGCCGAGCCCTACACCCAGCCCCGCGACACCCGCACATGGGACGAGGAAGACCGGCGCCGCCTGGACGAGACCTGAAACGCACCGCTGGCGACGGTCGGGCATGGGTCGGTGATCTGCGGGATATGAGCAGGCTATGAGCTTGCTGGCAAGGATTCGTGAGACAGACCGGCATCTGACCAAGCGGCTCGCCGCCGGTGCCTCGCCCGGCCTTCACCGGACGCTGTCGGCGGTGGAGGAGGCGGCGGAGGGGACCAAGCTGTGGTGCGGCGCGGCCGCGGTGATGGCCTGGGCGGGCGGCGGCCGGGGCCGCCGGGCCGCCGCTGCGGGCCTGGCCGCTGTGGCGGTGGCGCAGCTGGTGTCGAACGCCGTGTGCAAGCCGCTGGCCGACCGCCCCCGGCCGCCGAAGGAGTGGTTCCCGCACGACGAGGCCGAGGACCGTCCGGACTCCTCTTCCTTCCCCTCCGGGCACACCGCCGCCGCCATCGCCTTCACCGCCGCCGTCGCCCCCACATGGCCGATGGCCGGTGCCCTGTGCGCGGTGCCGGCCGCCATGGTGGCCATCGAACGCGTGCAAAGCGGCGCCCACTACCCCAGCGACGTCGCCGCCGGCGCCGCCATGGGCTTGGCTGCCGCCTGGTTCACCCGCCGAGCGCCCTCCCTGATCCTGCGCCACTGGCTCTAGCTGTCGCTCATTGCTGTGATGCCGGGCCACGAGACGGGCGGGCATCGCCGATGGCAGGCGCCCGGGGTCGCCGCCGCGACGCAACCAGGGCCGCAGCCAGGCGGGTAACCCCGCACCACGGTTCAACCCCTGGCTCGGATACCGCGTCGAGCTGATGTCCTGATCCGGGCCGTTAGGGGTACGCGTACTCACGCGACAGGCCACTGCAGGGCCTGCCGTCATGATCAGGACGAAAAGATCAGGAGGTGATCGTCGTGTCGACCATGCAGCCACCCTCTGGCCGCGGCAATACCCAGGGCGGCGACGAGCCGGTGAGCGAGCTGGTGCAGCGTGCCTCGCAGCAGCTGACGGAGCTGGTGCGCGGTGAGCTGAGGCTGGCGCAGGCGGAGATGAAGGAGAAGGGCAAGCGCTACGGCAAAGGCGGCGGCCTGTTCGGCGGCGCCGGGGTGGTCGGCTTCCTGATGGCACAGGCCCTGGTGGCCACCGTCATCGCCGCCCTCGCGGTGCCGCTTCCGGTGTGGGCCGCCGCTTTGATCGTTACCGCAGTGCTGGGTGTGATCGCCGCGGTGATGGCCATGAGTGGAAAGAAGCAGGTCGACCAGGCCGCGCCGCCCGCGCCCGAGCAGACCGTCGAGAGCGTGAAGGCCGACGTGGCCGAGATCAAGGAGAGTGCCAAGCGATGACCCAGCCACCCCACGACGAGCCCACCGCCTCCAGCCCCGATCAGCTGCGCGAGCAGGTCGAGCACACCCGCGAGGAGCTCGGGCAGACGGTCGAGGCGCTGGCGGCCAAGGCCGACGTCAAGGCCCGCGCCCAGGAGAAGGCAGCCGAGGTCAAGCAGCAGGCCGCCGCCAAGGCCGGCGAGCTGAAGGCCAAGGCCGCCCAGACCGCCACCCAGGTGCAGCACAAGATCCCTGAGCCGGTGAAGGACAAGGCCGCATCCGCCGCCGGGCAGGCCCGGGCCAAGGCTGCGCAAGCGGCCCAGCTGCTCCAGGAGAAGACACCCGAACCCGTGCGGCAGAAGGCAGCCCAGGGGGCGCAGGCGGTGCGGGACAACCGCTCCCTGCTGTTCGCCGCGGCCGCGGGCGCCGTCCTGATGTGGCTGGCCTGCCGCCGCAGGAAGGGGTGAGCGAATTGAAAGCCTCGAAGATCGCCTACAAGCCGGTCGGTCTCGCCCTGGGAGCCGTCAGCGGCATGCTCGCCGGCGCCCTGTTCAAGCAGGCGTGGAAGATGCTCGGCCACGACGAGGACGCCCCCGACGCCACCGACGAGGACCGCGCCTGGACAGAGGTCCTGCTCGCTGCCACCGTGCAGGGCGCGATCTTCGCCGGGGTCAAGGCTGCCGTCGACCGCGCCGGTGCCGCGGCCACACGCCGTTTGACCGGCACCTGGCCCGGCTGACCGCAGGTGACAAGCGGGGGTGCCGGTGTGACGTGGATACCGGCACCCCCGCTTACAGGTTTCCCTGCACACACGAAAAAGGTCCCCCGTGGGTCCCCATCCGCGCGATGCCCGCCTGACAGCTGCAGCCGATTCGTCCCTGTACCGGCCCGCAGCCGCATAAAGTGACTCACGTGATTGTGTTGCCGCCGCACCGCACCAAGGGCCCCGGCGTCCTGGGTGCCACGCCCGAACAGCCCGAGGGTCCCTTCGGGCGCTGGCCGCAGGATGACGAGGCCGACGACGCCCCGACGCCGGACACAGCTCTGCCCCCACCCCGTGGTGGGAGCGAGCGGTGACGCTGTGGCGGCAGGTGCTGGCCGCGCTCACCGATGACACCCTCGACGACGCGACACGCGAGAAGATCGTGGCCCGCGGCGCCGCCGAACTCGCCGCCCGCCGTGCACCCGAGGGCCAGCAGCCCACTGCCGATGACGTCATGGCGGTCGCATTCAACGAGTTTGCTCTGCTTCTCGATGGTGATCAGGCCCGCGCCGCTCTATGCCAAGTCGACCGACTGCGTGGATAGGCCGGACGGCCGAAGAGGCATTGCACCCGGTGTGATGACCACGACGACGATGCGGCCCGCGCCCGTCATCAGCGCCCAGTGCGCGGAAGTGAACGGTTCCGCGCCCCGAGCTGGAGCCGATCTTCGCCCAGCTCGCACGGCAGGGGGAGACCGATGGCCGACCGTGCCCGGCCACCCGGACGAGGAGTGGATGGCCCGCTCCCGCCGTCACCCCCGGGCACGGGCGCTGACCGCGCGGTGCGGACACGGCCTCCACCGCCACTCCCACCGCACCCATGGTCGGGCCCGGTCCGGCAGCCCCATCAGTCCACCAACCGGCCAGGAGCGGACGCAACGGCGCCCGGCAGCAACAACCCCATCAACCAGATCGCCGGTGCGGTGTTGCTGGGTACGCGATCCCGCCCCGCCCGGTCGGGGCGGCCTTCGGGCTACTGACCGGCCAGGACCAGCAAGTCCCCACCGTCCGGCGGTTCCGTGACGGTGTGTCCCAGCTGCACCAGCAGGCCCGACACCGCGGCCCGCACTATCGCGTGCATGCTGTCGCCCGAGGCTCCAGGCTGGTCGTTCGCCAGCGAGGTGAACCCATCCGAGGCCGTCCATCTCACCAGCACACCAGCCGGCACTTTTGTGACCGCCAGCCCCGGCTCACTGGCGTGCGCGTCTTCGCTCGCGAGGTGGAAGCCGGCCTGGACCAAGGCATAGCGCACCTGCTCCAGCAGGTCGGACGGTGAGGAGGACACCCAGGCCGCCTGCCCCGATCCGGCACGGCCATGCCTTTATCCGCCCGTGCGCCAGGCGCAGGGCAGGCGCACGGGCCCCGCCTGAACAGACGCGCCCCGGCGGTATGTATGGGCGTAGTCAGGAGGTGATCTCGATGCGCCGGAGCTTGGCCTTCTGGGCCTTGGGGACCTTGACGGTTAGCACGCCGTCAGTGAGGCCCCTGCATGGTGTCCATCCGCCGTTAAGCGATGGACCGATTTCCGGCGGTTATCGGGCGGCGTCGGTGATCATGTGCTGGATGCCGATGGTGGCGAGCAGGGCGAGTTTGCTGTCGGATTCGCTGCCGGGTTCGGCGGTGTACATGACGATGCGCAGGTCGCCGCGCTGGGTGGTGAGGACGTCACAGTCCAGGTCGAGATGTCCCACATCGGGGTGGGCGATGCTCTTGACGGTCGGGCCGTGTTCGGCGATCTCGTGGCGCTGCCAGAGTTCGCTGAACCGCTCGCTCTCCTCGCCCAGCCGTGTGACGAGCTGGTGCAACTGAGGGTCGTCGGGGTAGCGGCCGGCGCTGCGGCGCAGGTCGGCGACCATGGAGGCGTCGAACGCCTCGGTGCCGGCGGACTTGCGGACGTGACAGGTGGAGAACCCGACGAAGTGCAGCCACAGGACGTTGCGCTCTGCTTCCCGCAACTGGGAGGGGTCCCCCATGAGGGCGGCCCACATCGGGTTCCATATCAGGAGGGTCCACATCGCGTCGAAGACGGCGACAGGCCGGTCGCTGGTGCGGTCCACCAGCCGCCGGATGCTTCCCGGCACCAGGCGGCTGATACGGCCCGTACCGGTGGCATGACCGGCCAGGTGGAACAGGTGCTCCTGCTCGGTGTCGCCCAGCTGCAGCGCGCGGGCGAGAGCGGCGCACACCTGCGCGGACGGTGCCGAGGCCCGCCCCTGTTCCAGGCGCACGATGTAGTCCACCGACACCCCGGCGAGCACGGCCAGCTCCTCGCGCCGCAGCCCCCTGGTGCGCCGGGCGGTGTTCGCCGGCAGGCCGGCCATCTGCGGTGTCAGCCGTTCACGCCATATCCGCAGGATGGTGCCCAGCTCACCGGACGTATTCATGAGCCCATCGTTGCAGACCGGCAGGTGAACAGCCTGGTACCGGCGTTCCCAGGAAGATGCGTCCCTGGTGTCCTGTCGGCGGTGTGCAGCAGAGTCGCAGGTCATGGCATGCCCTCTGGTCGTCTTCCGGACACGACGGCGCGTGTCACCGGGCTATGCCTCGCGCCTCGCATGGCCGTGCACAGAGCTGACAGGAGAAAATGGATCGTGCTGGTCGTGCTGCTGGTCATGGCGGTGATCGTCGTTCTGCTCGCCGGGGCTCACTGGTATGTGTGGCGCCGGTTGGTGCGCGATGTGACGGCTCGCGGAGGTGCGGTACGGCGTGCGGGTACGGTCGCCGCGGTCGTCCTGCCGCTGCTCTCGCTCGGCGCGCTGGGCGCGGGCCAGGCGGGCGCCCCGTTCTGGCTCCAGCGGGTGCTGGCCTGGCCGGGCTTCCTGTGGCTGGCCTTGCTGCTGTATCTGCTGCTTGCCCTGGCTGTGGGTGAGGTGGTCCGGCCGCTGCTGCTGCGCGCCCACCGCCGGCGGAAGGTGACCGGTCGGTGCCGCACGTTCCCGGCAGCAGTCGCCACCCGCCCGGAGACGGCCGCGCCTTCACTACCCGCCGAGAGCGACGGGCGCACGATCACCTCCATGGACCCGGGCGCCCTGGCGTCCGCCAGAATCGGTGCCCCCGACATGCCCGGCACTCCTGGGCGCGGATCTGACCAGAACGCGAGGGAAGAAGACACGGAGCAGACAGTTCCGCAGGCCCCCGGGGTGACTCGTCGGCTCTTCGTCTCCCGGATCGTCGGCGGAGCAGCCACCGCGGCGGCCGTCGCTACCGTCGGCTACGGCATGGCCGACGTGTTCTCCGGGCCAGGCGTCAAACGGATCACCGTGCCGCTCGCCAAGCTCCCACGCTCCGCGCACGGCTACCGGATCGCCGTCGTCAGTGACATCCACCTCGGCCCCATCCTGGGACGGGCCCATACCCAGCGGATCGTCGACACCATCAACGCTGCCCAGCCGGACCTGGTGGCCATCGTCGGCGACCTCGTCGACGGATCGGTCGCCGACCTCGGCACCGCGGTGGACCCACTTGCCCGGCTGCGGGCCCGGCACGGCTCGTACTTCGTCACCGGCAACCACGAGTACTACTCCGGTGTCCAGGAGTGGGTGGAGCGGGTACGCGAGCTGGGCGTGCACCCCTTGCGCAACGCCCGCGTCGAGATGCCCGGCTTCGACCTCGCCGGCGTCAACGACATCTCCGGCGAGGACCACGCCGACGCCCCCGACTACGCCCGGGCGCTCGGCGACCGTGACACGGCCCGCGCGGCCGTGCTGATGGCGCACCAGCCGCTGATGATCCACCAAGCCGTCGAGCACGGCGTGGACCTCCAGCTGTCCGGGCACACCCACGGCGGCCAGCTCTGGCCCGGCAGCCTCATCGCCCACCTGGACAACCCGACCGTCGCCGGACTGGAGCGCTACGGCGACACCCAGCTGTACGTCACCCGCGGCGCGGGAGCCTGGGGGCCACCCGTCCGGGTAGGCGCCCCTTGGGACATCACCATCGTGGAACTGGCCTCCCGACAGGCATGACCAGCAGGGACGCACCGTACAGCCGGCGGCAGACAACCGGGGGGCTTTCGCACGCTGCGGTACCGCTGCGCTCACCGGGCCGGCCGTCGGCTCCTCTCGTGACGCGGGGGTGGATTCGGCTGGTACTGCCAGTACCAGGAAGAAGCGTCTCTGGCCGCTCTCAGCGGTGCGGCGCACACTCGCTTGCATGACCATCACGCTGATCACCGGAGCCAACAAGGGCTTGGGCTACGAGACCGCCCGCCAGCTCATCGCCGCCGGCCACACCGTCTACACCGCCGCCCGCAACGGCGACGACGCCCAGCGCGCCGCGAACGAACTCGGCGCCCTGCCGCTCGTCCTGGACGTCACCGACGAGGACTCGGTCCGGGCCGCCGCCACGCGCATCGCCGGCGAGCACGGCCGGCTCGATGTCCTGGTCAACAATGCCGGTATCAACGGCGGCGGCCCCAAACCGCTCGGTCAGTGCACCGGAGCCGACATGGCCGCCGTCCTGGACACCAACGTCGTCGGCATCGTCCGCATGCTGCACGCCTTCCTCCCCCTCCTGGAACGCAGCAGCAACGGCGTCGTCGTCAACGTCGGCAGCGGGCTGGGCTCCTTCGCCCGCGTCCACGACCGCGAACGCGCCGAGTCCCGAGTGCCCAACCTCCTGCCGTACCCGGTCTCCAAGGCGGCGGTGTCCATGCTGACCGTCCAGTACGCCCGCGCCTACCCCGGCCTGCGCATCAACGTCGTCGACCCCGGCCCCACCGCCACCGACCTCAACAACCGCCAGGGCTTCCAGACCGTCGAGCAGGGCGCCGCTCCCATCGTCCGGGCCGCACTGCTCGGCCCCGAAGGCCCCACCGGCACCTTCCTCGACAACGACGGCATCAGCCCCTGGTGAAGCAGGCCGCAGCAACCAGCCACCGTCCCGGCGCCCCTCCCTGTCTCCCGGCCACGCAGGGCGCAAGCCGCCTGTGACGCCACCGCAGAGTCCTTGCGCCCTCTCCGGAACACCTTCTCAGCCAGCCATAGGAACGACACGACGTGCTCACGCCTGACCGCGACATCCTCAGCTTCCGCACCCTCGCCCTCCTTCCTCCCGTCCTCTTCACGCCCTCGCTGGTCTCCTTCGCCGTCGCCCCGGGAGCCGTCGCCGTCGAGTACACCGGCGTTCTGTTCCACCTGGCCATCATGTTCATCGTCTCGCGCATGCCCGCCCCCGTGTGGGCGAAAGCGGCCGGCTTCGGATGGCTCACCCTCGACGTCCTGTCAGCCATCATGACGATCAACGAGATACCGCACGACATCGCCTGGGCCGTACGGCTGGGCGGACACGTCATGGCCGGCATGTGGTTCATCACCACCTCCCTGCTCGCCCCGTCGAAGAGCATCCGCGTCGTCGGCGTGATCCTGGGCTCCTGGCTCGCCCTCTACAGCTTCCTCGGCAACGTCCTGCCCCAGGAATTCCTGTTCCCCGGCGGCATCCTGGTGCCCGTCTGGTTCCTCCTCCTGGCCTGGAAGCACCAGCCCACCCACTCCGGCGCTCCGGCTCCCGCCCCTCTCACCGCATAGAGCGCACGCACAGGAAGAGACCCCTGCTTCTCATGATCGTCGTTACCGGTGCCACCGGACGTTACGGCAGCGAGGTCATCGAGCACCTCCTCCGACGTGGCGTCCCCGCCGCCGAGATCGTCGCGGCCGTCCGCACCCCCGCCAAGGCAACTGCTCTCGCCGCCCTGGGCGTCGAGGTCCGCCACGCCGACTACGACCGGCCGGAAACCCTGCCGGCCGCCTTCGCGGGCGCCGACAAGCTGCTGCTCGTTTCCTCGACCGGTTCCGATCCCGTCCGCATCGCCCAGCACCGCGCGGCCGTCGACGCCGCGGCCAAGGCCGACGTCGGCCTGGTCGCCTACACCTCGGTCACCAGAGCCCCCACCAACCCGATGACCTTGGCGCGGGTGCACCGCGACACCGAGCAGGCCCTCACCGACTCCGGCCTGCCCACCGTCCTGCTGCGCAACGGCTGGTACACCGAGAACCACACCGCCACCCTGCCCGACGCCGTCGCACGCGGCACCCTGGTCGGCAGTGCGGGTCAGGGGCGGATCGCCTCCGCGACCCGATCCGACCTCGCCGAGGCCGCGGCCGTGATCCTCACCCTTGACGACCAGGCCGGAAAGATCTACGACTTCACCGGTGACACCGCTTGGTCGCTGTCAGAACTCGCCGCGGCGTGCGCCGCGCACACCGGCAGGCCGGTCACCTACACGGACTTGCCAGCCGAACAGTACTGGCAGATCCTCACCCAGGCTGGTCTGCCCTCCCACACCGCCGACCTCATCGTCGACGCCGACCTGTACATCTCCCACGGCGCACTGACCCACATCACCGGCGACCTCAGCCAGATCCTCGGACGGCCCACCACGCCGCTGGCCACAGTCGTCGCCCGGACACTGACCGCCCGACCAGCCTGACCTCCATCATGGCCACCGCCTGCGGCTGCCGCACGATGCCGTGGTCATGGAGCGCTCCAGGGTGATCCTGCGGACCAGCCCGTCATCGAGAGGGCCTCACCGTGTACCGGCTCAACCGAACTGGTACCGGCGGTACCAGGAAACGCAGTGCCTGGTTGATCACCCGGGAAGGGAGCAGCGTGACGGCATGACCACGACCCTGCCGCCGAGCGAACAACGGCCCCGGCTTCCGGAACGCACGTCGGTACACCGCCGCGCTCACCGAAGTCTGGGACGTCAAATGCGGCCCCCTGGGCCACCGGGCCATTGTGTGGAGAGCCCAGCTGGATCCCTTCTTTCCATGCTCTTTGGACTTGAGAAACAGGAAGAAAGAAATAGGTGGATGACGCGATGAGGCACGGCAGGATTCTCACAGGCGCCCTGGCGCTTCTCGTCGTCCTGGCGGGCTGCGCGGGTGCGGGTAACGAGAATACGTCCCCCGCATCCGATGACGCTTCTGCTGCTCATGAGCCGGTTCGGATCCGGGACCTTCACGACCAGTTCATGACCGACCGGTCCCGCGCGGAGAAAGAGTGCTACGGCCGGTCCGTAACCGTCCGGGCCGTCGTGTTGAAGACAGGCGCCAGCGAGTACGGGACGCCCACGATTGAAGCATCGGATGTGAAGAACGGCACCCATCTCGCCAGCATTGTCCTCCCTCACGATGACCGCCGCGCAGAATCCTTCCGTCGGCTGGAGAGCTTCAAGAGCGGACAAGGAATCACCGCGACGGCAACCTGTGACGTCTTCGCCGACCACAACAACGTCCTGATCTTCAAAAACGCCGAAATCATCGAATGACTAACCCAGCGAAGACAATCACGGGGACGGCGAGCGGATGGCTGGCGGGTCCCATCATGGAAGGGATTGGAAACTTTGAAAAGGGAGCCAAAATCCAACGCGGCTGCCGCAAAGCGCGCGTGTGTCGCGTCGTACGCCCTCGCCTTCATCGGGGTCTTCAGCGCCCTCTTCGGTGAAAGCGCCCTGAGGGCGATCGACGCCGGCTCCGGGTATACGATTCCGTATGGCGTGTACTCGACCGCGCACTACCTGATCTCGGCCATTGCGGAGATCGGTGTTCCGCTGGCAGCAAGCATGTTCGGCGCCGCGCTCGTCCTGAAGAGATTGTGAATGAGCCCCGGGTTCATCCCTTCCTTCCCCAAGCCTCGACGTTTCGTGACGGTCCGCCGACGGAGTCGGTGGACCGTTTTCGTGCCGTGGGCTGCGAATGGGCAGATCGAGGGCCCAGTGTCGCTTCGGGGAGGCGCCGGGTTCCACTGCTCCGGTGTCGGGCTGCTGTCGTAGGGGCAGGAGAGTTGCTGGTCAGCCGGGGTTCGGCAGGAGTGCGAGCTGGTCGAGCATGGTGGTGATGTGGCTGGTCCAGGGCCAGTGCCGGGCCAGGCGGAGGATTCACCGGCGGCTGGTGGTGACGAGCTGTCCTGCCGCGGTGAACAGGCGAAGCCGCAGGAGGCGAGGTTCCCAGAGTCTGGCCTTGCCGGTCAGTGGGAGGGATCTGCTCCACTCCGGCAAAGTTCGCTGGGCAGGCGTGTCGCGCGCGGGGGCGTCTTCCGTTTCTGGCAGCGTCGTGTGCCCCTGACCGCCGAGGCGGGATGGTGATGGCGGCCCGCGGGCCGCCGGTGTGATCAGGCCGGGGTGACGTTCTCGGCCTGCGGACCCTTGTTGCCCTGAGTGACGTCGAAGCGGACCTCCTGGCCCTCGCTAAGCTCCCGGTAGCCGCCGCCGGCGATGGCCGAGTAGTGGACGAACACGTCCGGTCCTCCACCGTCCTGCTCGATGAAGCCAAAGCCCTTTTCCGCGAACCACTTCACCGTGCCGGTAGCCATGGTCTTCTCCTTCGCCTGAGGGTGTGGCGGTGCCGGGGCGGTACGGCACCGACCGCACCGGCTGGGGAACAGCTGCCTGGTGAAGGTGCCGGTGGGCCGCTTGGAGGTGAGTAGCGCAGCGCCTTCCTTGATGGTCGGCGTGCGTTCGGTCAGCCCTTCATCGCCTTCCGTGAGAGATCGGCGCCGTCTTGAGCCCTTCACTTCGACGGCTTCTGGCGTGACTGCACCATTCTTGACAAGACAAGGCTCAACTTTTATTACGGTTAGTGGATGAGTCGTCGTGGCCGGTCAGGCTTGGCGGCGCCACGGAGGCGGTACTCCGTGCCCGGCCTGCTGATGTGCCGCCCTGGCTGTCCGGGCGTGGCGCACGCGGCGGCCCGGCCAAGGAGCGTTGCCCGTGGCGGATGTTGCAGTCGCACGATGACGTGGAGGCCAGTTGTGGATTGCGTGATGTGTCGCAGTAGTCCCCTTCAGGGGTGATCGAGGATGTCCTGTCTCCCGCGGTCGCGGGGCATGACCGCCAGCTGGCCGGAAGCGGTGAGCAGGACGGGCTAGCCGAGACAGCGGTCGTATCTATCAGCGTGGAGGCATGGTGATGGCTAAGGCTGTGGGTATCGATCTGGGCACGACGAACTCCGTGATCGCCGTCTATGAGGGCGGGCAGCCTCGCGTGATCACCAACGCCGAGGGCGGTCGCACGACGCCGTCGGTGGTGGCGTTCACCGACACCGGCGAGCGGCTGGTGGGGCAGATGGCGCGCCGGCAGGCCGTACTGAATCCCAAGGGCACGGTGTACTCGGCGAAGCGGTTCGTCGGCCGGCGCTTCAACGAGGTCGGCACGGAGGCTGAGCAGGTGTCCTACGAAGTCGTCGCCGGCCCTGAGGACGCGGCGCGCTTCTCGGTGCGGGGCAAGTCCTACGCGCCGGAGGAGATCTCCGCCGCCGTGCTGCGCAAGCTCGTGGACGACGCCGCCAAGCAGCTCGGGGAGAAGGTCACCCAGGCGGTGATCACGGTTCCGGCGTACTTCAACGACGCGCAGCGGCAGGCGACGAAGGACGCGGGGCGGATCGCGGGGCTGGAGGTCCTGCGGATCGTCAACGAGCCGACCGCGGCGGCCCTCGCGTATGGGCTGGACAAGAAGAAGCACGAGACGGTGCTGGTCTTCGACCTGGGCGGCGGCACGTTCGACGTCAGCATCCTGGATGTGGGCGACGGAGTGGTGGAGGTGCGCTCGACCGCCGGTGACACGCACCTGGGCGGTGACGACTTCGACCGGCGCTTGGTGGATCATCTGGCGGAGCAGTTCGAGCGTGAGAACGGCATCGATCTGCGCCGTGACCCGCAGGCGCTGCAGCGGCTGTACGAGGCGGCGGAGAAGGCGAAGGTGGAGCTGTCCAGCGCCGCACAGACGCAGATCAGCCTGCCCTTCGTCACCGCGGATGCCTCCGGCCCGAAGCACCTGACCACCACCGTGACGCGGGCGACGTTCGAGCAGCTCACGGCCGACCTGGTCGAACGGTGCATGGGCCCGGTACGGCAGGCGATGGCCGACGGCAAGGTGACCGCCGACGACCTGGACGAAGTGATCCTCGTCGGCGGTTCGACGCGCATCCCGGCGGTGCAGGCGCTGGTGCGGCGGCTGACCGGCGGCAAGGACCCGAACATGTCCGTCAACCCCGATGAGGTGGTCGCCCTCGGTGCGGCCGTCCAAGCGGCCGTGCTCCAGGGTGAGGTCAAGGACGTCCTGCTGCTGGACGTGACCCCGCTGTCCCTGGGCGTGGAGACGCTCGGCGGGCTGATGACCAAGCTGATCGAGCGCAACACCACGATCCCCACCCGGCGCAGCGAGACGTTCACCACCGCCGAGGACAACCAGCCCGCCGTCGACGTCGTCGTCCTGCAGGGCGAGCGGGAACGGGCCGCGGACAACCGGGTGCTCGGCCGGGTGCGGCTGGAGAACATCCGCCCCGCGCCCCGGGGCGTGCCGCAGATCGAGGTGACCTTCGACATCGACGCCAACGGCATCCTGAACGTGTCCGCGAAGGACAAGGACACCGGCGCCGAGCAGAGCATCACCGTCTCCGGCAGCGGCACCCTGGACGAGTCCGAAGTGCAGAAGATGGTCCAGGAGGCCGAGCGCAACCGGGCCGAGGACGCCCGCATCCGCGAGCAGGTGGAGGCGCGCAACGAGCTCGACAGCGCCGCCTACCACCTGGAGCGGCGGCTGGGAGAGCTCGGCGACGCCGTCGCCGTACACGACAAGGCCCGCGCCGAACAGCTGATCGCGGACGCCCGGCAGGCCGTCAAGGAGGAGGCCCCGCTCGACCGGGTGCGGTCCCTGACCGCGGACCTGCAGCAGATGCTACACGGGCTCGCCGCTACCGCCGGTGGCGCACCGGGTGCTGGGCCGGCCGGACCGGGACCCGGCCCGCAGGGCGGGCCCGGCGGTCAGGGCACCGCGGGCGGGGACGACGTGATCGACGCCGAGTTCCGGCCGGAGTGAACGGTGCGAGCCGAACAGGTGACGCAAGGCAAGCGGGGGTGAGGTGACCCATGAACGACGAGAGGCGCGAGGCCGAGCGACGCCCGGCGCAGGACCGGGCAGATGAAGAGCGGTGGGCCGCCGCCGACGCAGCCGTCGCCGCCGAGCCCACCGGTGCCCCGCAAGCCGCCGACGAGGCCGCGGGCGCCGAGGAGCTGTCGGTCCCCCGGGGTGCCCCGGTGCTTCCCGAGCTCGATGCCGAGGAGCTGCGGGACCGCTGGCAGCGTGCGGTGGCGGAGAGGGAAAACCTCCGCAAACGCTACGAGCGGCAGCTCGAAGAGGTACGCAGGGATGAGCGGGACCGCGTGACCGCCGCCTGGCTGCCGGTCGTGGACCACTTGGAGCTCGCCCTCCAGCACGCGGCGGCCGACCCGAAGGCGATCATCGCCGGGGTGGAGGCGGTGTGCCAGCAGGCGTTCGCCGTCCTGGGACAGCTCGGCTACCGGCGGATCGCCAAGACCGGTGAACCGTTCGACCCGGCCGCGCACGAGGCCGCGCAGGTACGCGAGGAGCCGGGGGCCGCGCCGGGCAGCGTCGTGCAGGTGCTGCGCGCCGGCTACGGCAGCAACGACGGGCTGCTGCGCCCGGCGGTGGTGGCGGTGGCCGCCAAACCCGAGGAGTGAGACAGGCAGGACACGACAGGATCGGTGGAGTAGTCGATGGCGAGCGCGAACCGTGACTACTACGACGTACTCGGCGTCGCCCGGAACGCGAGCACCGAGGAGATCCAGCGTGCCTACCGCAACCTGGCCCGCCGCTGGCACCCCGACCTGAACAAGGACCCGGGTGCCGAGGAGCGGTTCAAGGAGATCAGCGAGGCGTACGAAGTCCTCTCCGACCCCGACAGCCGCAAGCGCTACGACCGGTTCGGCCCGGCCTGGCGGCAGGCCCGCGAGGAGCGGGCGGGCGGGGCGGGCGGCCCCTTCGGGGCGGGCGGCGGCCGACGGGTGTATGTCAACACCGGCGGCGGTCCGGGCTTCGGCGGCTTCGGGCAGGCCGATTTCGGTGACCTCGGCGGGATGGGCGGTGGCGGCTTCGAGGACCTGTTCGGCGGCCTCTTCGGCGGCGGGGCGGGCCGGGGCGGCTTCGGCCGCATGCCGGGCGCGGACCAGGAGGCCGAGATCACCCTGAGCGTGGAGGACGCGTACACCGGCGGCCGGCGGCGCATCACGTTGGACACCGCTGCCGGGCCCCGCAGTTATGAGGTGAACATCCCGCCCGGCGTGACCGACGGGCAGCGCATTCGCCTCGCGGGACAGGGTGGTTCGGGAAGCGGCGGCGGCCGGGCCGGTGACCTGTACCTGGTCGTGCGGCTCGCCCCGCACTCGCGCTACCGGGTCGACGGCCGCGACATCACCGTCGACCTCCCGGTGACCCCCTGGGAGGCCGCGCTCGGCGCGTCGGTCCCCGTGGACACCCCCGGCGGAACAGCCAGGGTGGACCTGCCGCCCGGCTCCTCCAGCGGCCGCAAGCTGCGGCTGCGCGGGCGCGGTATGCCCAACCCGCGCGGAGCGACCGGTGACCTCTACGCCGAGGTGAAGATCATGGTCCCCGCCGCCGTGACACCCGCCGAGCGAGACCTGCTTGAGCGCCTGGCCAAGGAATCCCGGTTCGACCCCCGCAACCCCAGCGGAAGGGGATGAGCACACGTGGCGCACAACCCGAGCCGTTACCCCCTCGCCCGCGTGGCCGCTACGTACGGCACGTACAGCAGGTATGGCACCTACCGGGCGGAGGTCACGCTGGAGGAGTTCGCCAGCGCGAGCGGCCTGCACCCCGAGCTGGTACGCCGCTACGTCACCCTCGGGCTTCTCGAGCCCGACACCGACCCCCGCACCGGGCACTTCTGGTTCGGCACCGACCATCTGATGCGGGTGGCCCGCATCCAGCGGCTCCGGGCCGGCCTGGGACTGAACTACGCCGCACTCGGCGTCGTACTCGACCTGCTGGACCGCATCGAGGACCTCGAAGCCGCCCTCGCCGGGCGGCGCGGACCTAGCTGACAGGAGGTGAACGAAGTGGACATGAACCGTCTGACGCTGAAGTCCCAGGAGGCGCTGCAGGATGCCCAGACCAAGGCGTTGCGCTTCGGCCACGTCGAGGTGGACGGCGAGCACCTGTTGCTGGCCCTGCTCGACCAAGCCGAGGGACTGATCCCGCGGCTGCTCTCGGCGGCCGACGCCGACCCGGATCAGGCCCGTGCCGCCGTGGAGACCGGGCTGGGCCGCCGCCCGAGCGTGTCCGGCCCGGGAGCCGGGCCCGGGCAGGTGTACGTCACGCAGCGGCTGGCCCGGCTGCTGGATACGGCCGAGCAGGAGGCGAAGCGGCTCAAGGACGAGTACGTCTCCGTCGAGCACCTCCTGCTGGCCCTGATCGAGGAGGGCTCCGGCAGCCAGGCAGCCCGGATCCTGCACGAGCAGGGCCTGAACCGGGAGAAGTTCCTGAACGCGCTCACCTCGGTGCGCGGCAACCAGCGGGTGACCTCCGCCATGCCTGAGGTCACCTACGAGGCGCTGGAGAAGTACGGCCGCGACCTCGTGACCGAGGCCCGCGCCGGCAAGCTCGACCCCGTCATCGGGCGGGACACCGAAATCCGCCGCGTGGTGCAGATCCTGTCCCGCAAGACCAAGAACAATCCCGTCCTGATCGGCGACCCCGGCGTCGGCAAGACCGCCATCGCTGAAGGGCTCGCGCAGCGCATCGCGCACGGCGACGTCCCTGAGGGCTTGCGCGACAAGACCGTCTTCGCCCTCGACATGGGCTCACTGGTCGCGGGCGCCAAGTACCGCGGCGAGTTCGAGGAACGGCTCAAGGCCGTCCTGCACGAGGTCACCGCCGCCGAGGGCCGCATCCTGCTGTTCGTCGACGAGATGCACACCGTCGTCGGCGCCGGGGCCGCCGAAGGGGCCATGGACGCCGGGAACATGCTCAAGCCGCTCCTCGCCCGCGGCGAGCTCCACATGATCGGCGCCACTACCCTGGACGAGTACCGCAAGCACGTCGAGAAGGACGCCGCCCTCGAACGCCGCTTCCAGCCCGTCCTCATCGACGAGCCGAGCGAGGAGGACGCCGTCTCCATCCTGCGCGGCCTGCGTGAACGCCTGGAGGTCTTCCACGGCGTGAAGATCCAGGACAGTGCCCTGGTCGCCGCGGTCACCCTCTCCCACCGCTACATCTCCGACCGGTTCCTGCCCGACAAGGCCATTGACCTCGTCGACGAGGCGTGCGCCATGCTGCGCACCGAGATCGACTCGATGCCCGCCGAGCTGGACGAACTTACCCGGCGCGTACGGCGCCTGGAGATCGAGGAGGCCGCCCTCGCCAAGGAGGACGACCCGGCCAGCCACGGTCGGCTGGGCGAGCTGCGCAAGGAACTGGCCGACGCCCGCGCCGAGGCTGACGCGCTGCGCGCCCAGTGGGAGGCCGAGCGGCAGGCGCTGCGCAAGGTCCAGGCGCTGCGCGAGGAGCTCGAACACGTGCGGTTCGAAGCGGAGGAGGCCGAGCGGTCCTACGACCTCAACCGCGCCGCCGAACTGCGCCACGGCCGGCTGCCCGAGCTGGAGCGGCGTCTTACGGCCGAGGAGGAACAGCTCGCGACCAAGCAGGGCGGGCGTCGGCTGCTGCGCGAGGTGGTGACGGAGGAGGAGATCGCCTCCATCGTCGCCCGCTGGACATCCATCCCCGTCAGCCGCCTGCTGGAGGGCGAGCGGCAGAAGCTGCTGCGGCTGGACGAGATCCTCCATGAGCGGGTCATCGGCCAGGACGAGGCGGTGCAGCTGGTGGCGGACGCGGTCATCCGGGCGCGGTCCGGGGTCAAGGACCCGCGCAGGCCCATCGGGTCGTTTCTGTTCCTCGGCCCGACCGGTGTCGGCAAGACCGAGCTGGCGCGCACGCTCGCGGCCGCGCTGTTCGACACCGAGGACAACATGATCCGCCTGGACATGAGCGAGTACCAGGAACGGCACACGGTCAGCCGCCTGATGGGCGCCCCACCCGGCTACGTCGGCTACGAGGAGGGTGGCCAGCTCACCGAGGCCGTGCGCCGCAAGCCGTACTCCGTGGTCCTGCTGGACGAAGTCGAGAAGGCCCACGCGGACGTCTTCAACACCCTGCTCCAGCTGCTGGACGACGGCCGCCTCACCGACGCCCAGGGCCACACCGTCGACTTCCGCAACACCGTGGTGGTGATGACCAGCAACATCGGCTCGCAGTACCTGCTGGAGGGTGTCACCCCGGACGGCGAGATCAAGGAGGAGGCGCGGGCCGCCGTCATGGCGGAGCTGCGCGCCCACTTCCGGCCCGAATTCCTCAACCGCGTCGACGACATCGTCCTGTTCAAGCCGCTGACGCTGCCGGAGATCGAGCGGGTCGTCGACCTGCTCACCGAGGACCTGCGCCACCGGCTCGCCGACCGCCGCCTCAACCTGCGCCTGACCGAGACCGCCCGCCGCCACATCGCGGCCGAGGGCTTCGACCCCGTCTACGGCGCCCGGCCACTGCGCCGGTTCATCCAGCGCGAGGCCGAGACCCGCATCGGCCGCGCCCTGCTCGCCGGCAACGTCGCCGACGGCTCCACGGTCACGCTCGATGTCGCCGACGATCACCTCACCGTCACCTGGCAGTCCCCCGAAGCCGGGCCGGACGTGACGCCAGCGGAGGCAGCATGAGCGAACCACGCGGCCATGCCGTCGCCTGCCTGGCGTGCGGGCGCCGCAACAGGGTGCCCGCCGTCGCGGCAGGGCGTCCCCGGTGCGGCCACTGCCAGGGACCGCTGCCCTGGATCGCCGACGCCACCGACGCCGACTTCGCGGACATCGCCGAGAACGCCGCGACCCCGGTCCTGGTCGACCTGTGGGCCGCCTGGTGCGGCCCCTGCCGACAGGTCAGCCCCGCCCTGGAACAAGTAGCCGCCGACCTGGCAGGACGCATCAAGCTGGTCAAGGTCGACATCGACCGAAGCCCCCGCCTCGCAGCCCGTTTCGGCGTCCAGGCCGTACCCACACTGCTGATCTGCGACCGGGGTAAGACCCTCGCCCGCAAGACAGGTGCCGCCCCGGCCCCCATGCTGCGTGCCTGGGTGGAAGACACCCTGGGCCACAGATGATCGTCCCGCCCTGGCCAGGACCGGCTCGGCGCGGCTCCCCTTCCAGCTGCGCAGGGCGCTGATCTGACCGAAACCAGCCGGGCCATCGAGCGGGTCCTGCTGGAGCAGTTCGACCGCGCGTACGTCACCGCCGTCCTGGCCAGGCTCGACACGCGCACGGGCCTGCTTTCCTGGCTCAGCCACGGCCACCCTCCACCGCTGATCATCCGTGGCGGACGCTGGACCACCCGCCCGCACTACTCACCCGCCCACCCCCTGGGCACGGATCTCGGACTGCCACGTACCGTGTGCCGTGAACAGCTCCAGCCCGGCGACCGCGTCATCCTCTACACCGACGGCATCACCGAAGCCCGCAACCCCTCCGGCCAGGAATTCGGCCTCGACGGCTTCGTGCATTTCCTCCTGCGCCACCACGCCGAGGACCTGCCCGTCCCCGAAACCCTGCGCCGCCTGATCCGCAGCATCCTCGACCACCACCACGGTGCCCTCCGCGACGATGCCACCGTCCTCCTCCTCGAGTGGCACGGCCCCCGCCCCTACGCGCCAGGCCAGGCCGAGGCCCGCGTCGGCCTCCCCGAATGACCGACCGCCGCGCTCCCAACACGGTGGCGTTCGTGATGTGCTGGCCAGAGGTGTCCCAGCGGTCCTCGGAAGAGGCCCGGAAGCATGACGTACGACGCTCACCAATGGTGAGAAACCGCCATCCCCGGCCTCCATGGACACGGCCGCAACGCGGCTACTGCGCTGGCCGTTGGGATGCACGCAACGAAGCCCGGCAGCACCAAGGCCCTGCCGCTCAGGGATAGCTCGCGGTGATCAGGACCTTCGTATGCCGGGGAGCTGACGGCGCCCCGGCGCCAGAGGGCGCATTCTGAACCGCGGACTGAATACCGTCCCGGCTTCCAAGCCCTGGATGTGCGCCAGTTGCACGCTCGACAGCGCCCACTGGCCATGCGGCATCACCTTGTGACGCTGCCTGCCCACCGCAAGGAGGACTCCTCGGTCAGAGCGCGTTCGCGCCGCGCCCTGGTGTCCGTGGAGGGCGCCAGCCCTCGCCGCAGCACCGCTTCAGAACGCCGCTGAGAACGGGCGGTCGCACTAAACGCCCGCAAGGTGGTGACCGGCGCCGGCAGCGCTCAGGACGTTCGCTAGCGGAACAGCGAGCGCGGCAGCGAGCTCGGCGAGTTCTTCCTGCGTGGGACGCACCGGTCCAGTGGCTCCGTCTTCGAGGAACGCCCGGATACGCGGGGTACGGATGCCGGTTTTGTCGGCGAGTGTCTGGGGCGTCAGACGGCGGCACCGCATCGTCTGCTGCATGAGCTGCGAAAGGTCGGCCATGGGAATCTGGTGCCCGCAGGTCGACGAGAGATGCTTTATGTCCCCCGTCACGACCGCGATCCGCCAGCGGACCGGGTGCCTGGCCGCTGTCGCCCGTTGCACCTCCAGCGTGCCCAGCCACAGCGCGGAGGCGGAAACCAGCCTGCTGAACTGGGCGGGCGTGCCACCAGTTTCCGACGCCGCCGTACCCTACCCGCTCGGCGCGGCTCAGGGCATTCTTGGCGTACAGCGCCTGGCTGTGAGCACCCCGACGGATACGCCGTGGGAAGGCCGCGCTTGTCGCGCTTGCGCTTCGCCGACGCTGACCTGTGCACACCGTCCCGTCGGGGTGACCGGCTGGCGCACCAGTGTGACGATTCGGGCCCGAAGCCCTGCTGGCGCGCCATGGACAGGATGAGGGCAGCCGACGTACCGCCGGCGCAAGACACGATCAACGGTCCCTCCGATGGCGCAAGGGGACGGGCGAAGGCACGCCGTGAGACGGCGGGCACGCGACGTCGCCTTTCGGGCGCTCTGCCCGGCCACAACACCTTTCCACCGGCTGTCCGAGAGGGGAACGTCGTGTATTCGGCCAGCCTGGGCAGAAGCTGGCCTGATCAAACGCCCGGTCGGGGCTGGAGGGCCCGAATGCCCGAGGCGCGTTGCTTGTAGGGTTCGGTCCTGACTGGATCATGGCAATCACGAGGGGGCGGCGGATCATGCGAGCGCGTACGGCGGTGGCCGGGGCACTGGTGCTGACGGTGCTGACGGGCTGTTCGGGCTCAGGGTCGGACTCCGGCTCGTCCAAGAATGGCGGTGCGGGGCCGCTTGATCGCTCGGAACCGCTGGTCAAGCTGAGCGTGCCGGCCGCCTATGACGCGGCGAAGGGCTGGGACGAGAAGCTGTCGTGGGTTCCGCAGTCGGTGACGACCCTGCCGGTGACGGCCGTTCCGGGCACGCAGACGGTGGCGGTGATGCAGGTGGCGTCCAATGGCTACACGGTCACCGCGCGGTCGGGCAGCAGCGGCAAGGTTGCCTAGCGTTCCGCGCCGTGGAACCCGCCCACACCCGTCGATGGCGCCCAGGGCGACAGCTCGACCGGCGAGGCCGCCGAGATTCCCGATGTGATGGGCTTCGAGCAGGACGGCCAGCGTTACGTCGTCGCGTACGCGCATGGCATGCGCGACAAGGACGATCTCCACGAGGGCGTCGAGGTGGTACGCCTGGCCCTCTACCCGGCCGACGCTTCGGGGTCCTCGGTCAAGCCGGTGCGGGAGATCGACGTCCCCGTCTCCGCAGACCCCGGCGAGATCAGCGTGCAGGCATCGGGCGGCAGGCTGCTCGTGGCCTGGGGAGAGGACGGTGCGTTCCCGCGCTGGTCGGCCGCGGTGGATGCCGCCACGGGCAAGAGCACTGTCTACGAGGACGCCAACAAGCTCCTGCCGCAGTGCGAGAAGGCGGCCGCCTGTAACAGCAGCCGCGTCATGGCCGCCACCGGCGACGGGCCGCTGGTCGGCATGGGCGGCGGAGGCTTCGGCATCCCGGGGAAGTGGTTCAGCGACTCCATCCGGCCCAAGCAGGTGAACGCCACCACCGGCATCCTCGACTCGTGGAACGGCACCGTCTACGCCGCCGCCCGCGGTCACGTGCTGGCCGGCTGGAACACCGGCGGCCGGTACGGCCGGGACGACGACGCTGTGTGGTCCGTGCACGATCTGCGCACCGGCACGCTCACCGCCCAGGTCGTCTGCGACTACGACATCCCCGACGAGACCAGCTCCAGCCGCGACTTCCCCGTCATCACCTCGCCCGACGGGCGCTACCTGGCCGCAGGTCCCCTCGCCTTCGACCTGGAGACCAAGCGGGGCATCTGCCTGCAGGGAGACGGGAACCGCAAGACCGTCGTCCTGGCCTCCATCCGCGACGACGGCACCGCGTACGGCGCAGTCCGCGACGACTCGATCGGCAGCGACACCGAACCCGTCCCGGCCCAGGTCAACCTCCGGACCGTCACCGGGGACCCGAAGGTGCTCGGCGTCGGCACGGAGCTCCCCTACCTGACCACACCGGACGGGTCCGGACTGTTCATCACCCGCAACCCGGACAAGGACGTCGTCGCCTCGGTGCGCGCCGGCCGCTGACCGGCTTGACGGGCTGACGCCGATGGCCTCGCCATCGGCGTCACGCCCAGGGTGACTACGTCCCGGAAGAGAAGCGCCGGAAGTGAGCTCCAAGACCTACACCCGCGACCGCCAGCCCCTGATCGACAGCCGCAACGGCTTCCGCCAGTTCGCCTTCGACTGACGCGGGGGCCGGCACGTCGGGCCCAGACGCGGCCATAGTAGGACTTTGTTAGGTGGTGTCGTAGGGCTGCCAGGGTGCGGGTTGGTGGCAGGTCGGGCAGCGTCCTGACCAGGTGGCCAGCATCTGCTGGAGTTGGGTGAGGGCCTGGTAGAGGGTCAGGCCCCGGCAGGGACTTTTGGGTCGGTGCGCTGTTCGGTCAGGAACAGGTGGGCCGCGGTCACCAGGGTGACGTGGCGGTGCCAGCCGTCCCAGGACCGGCCTTCGAAATGGTCGAGTCCAAGGGCGGTCTTCAGTTCGCGGTAGTCGTGCTCGATGCGCCACCGGGTCTTGGCGAGGCGGACCAGGACACGGGGCGGCAGGTCGGCGGGCAGGTTGGAGAGCCAGTACTTGACCGGCTCCTCGGCGTCCGTCGGCCATTGGGCGATCAGCCAGCGCAGGCCGATGGTGCCGTCGTGGTCGGGTTTGGGGCGACGCCCGGCCGGACGGACGCGAAGGAACACGAACCGGGCCCGCATCCAGCCCCTCGAGCCCCGTCGCCAGGGGACGGTGACGGCCTGTCCATGGCCTGCGGCCAGCACGTGCTCGCGCAGGCTGACCGGACGGGCCCGGTAGCGCGGCAGCGGCCGCGGGCCCAGCCCGCCGTAGGGCAGAGTGACCGGTTCGATATCCGCCGGGTAGGCCGTCAACTCGCCCTTGACCTGTAGCACATAGGCCAGCTGCCGCTGCTCCAGCCCGATGCGGAAGGAGGCGTTGCTGCCGTATGCGGCGTCGGCGGCCACGACCGGGGGCCGCAGGCCGAGCCCGGCCAGGTCATCGAGCATCTCCAACGCCAGCTGCCACTTGGGCCGGTGATGCATGTCGGGCGGGATGCGGCAGTGCCGGCGCCGCCCGGCGGCATCAGGTCCGTCCCAGCTCGCGGGCATGAACAGCCGCCAGGCCAGTGGGCACGACGCAGTGTCGGTGGCCGCGTGCACGCTCACCGCCACCTGGCAGTTGGCGGTCTTGCCCAGCGGCGGGCAGTACTGCGCGGCCACCGCGGGCGACAGGTCACCGTCCTTGGGAAAGCCGGTGTCGTCCACCACCCAGACCTCCGGCCGTACCACCGCCACCGCTCGGCGGGCCAGCCACTGCCCAACCGCGGCAATGGGCCAGGTCGACGACGTGACGAACTGCTGCAGCCGCTGGTGATCGACGCCGAGCCGGCGGGCCATCGGCTGCATCGACTTACGCCGCCCGTCCAGGAGCAGGCCCCGCAAATACAGCCCGCCCTTCGCCCGCTGGTCCGACCGCACCAGCGGCGCGAACACCTCCGCCGCAAAATCCTCCAGCCGGTCACGGCACCCGGCAAGCTCCTCCGGAGTCATACCCCCAGCGAACTACCAACTCCAGAACCTGACCAGCCACCTAACAAAGTCCTAATAGTCCCCTCCTGGTTGATCGGACTGCCCCCGTTCATGGCTCTGGTCCGGGGTCGCCTGTGGCCCTACCGATCACGTCACCGGCTCATCTTCGGTCTGGCCGCTGGCTGCACGGTGCTGCCGTGACCGGGCATGACGGTCAGGCAGAAGGGCGCCGCCTGGTGCCGCCGCCGCTTCCGTTCAGCGGGATCAGGGTTTCCAGATGAGCGCCCTTGACCCAGGATCCCAGCAGGTCGCGGTGCAGGGCCACGATGTCCTGGCGCAGCGCCAGGCCCAGTGCGTCCCTCGTGAACGAGCGGCAGGTGGTGACGAACAAGGCGACGTCCGCGCCGTGTTCGAGGCGGGCGGTGCCGACGAACTTCTGCATGTCCGCGAGCCCACGCTTCGGTGCGGGGCGTACTTTTTCGCCTGGACGACCAGTTTGCGGCCGTCTGCCAGGTAGCCGACGACATCCGCGCCCAGGTCGCCGCTCTTACCGCTGATGACGACGTCTCGGCAGCCGTCCCGCCGGCACAGATCGGCGACGTACTTCTCGAATTCCTGCCACGACAACGCGTCGACCTCTGCCATCGACAACTCCCGCGCCCTGGCCTCTTCCTGCGCCCGCCACGCGCGGTCCTGGCCGACCGCGCGACGGTGCGCCTGCAGCAGCGCCCAGCCGACGCCACCCACCGCGGCCGCGGCGAGCACGGCCACCAGGACGGGCCACACCAGCGACCAGTGCCTGGCCCCCCACATCACGGCGGCCACCGCCACCAGCGCACCCCAGCCCTGCAGTTGCCTGAGCGTCTTCTTCTTCAAGCGCCGACGTCGTCGACGTGCCGCCATCAGTTCCCCGCTCCCAGATCCGTCCCACAGTGCGCATCGATAGACGTCGTCCGACCCAAATGGGTGCCGGGGTTCAACGGCTGGCCTGGGTGACGCCGCTCGCGAGCTGTCCCAAGATGTTCAAGATTCCCTGGCCCGCCGGGGTGGGTGCGATCAGGACGCCCAGCGCCAGGACTATGACGACCGTCAGCTTCTCGTCGAAGCGGCTCCGGGCCTCCGTACGCCGCCGCAGCCTCCAGACGACGATGACTGCGAGCAGCAGCGTCACGTTGATGGTTAATCAACCGTCCCGAACCTCCCCCTATACGACCGGCCATCACTACGCGGGGACGGCAGTTCGTCACCCCAACCTCCTTATGTAGCCGGGCGTTGGTGATGTTAGAGGTGGGTTGCCGACGAATGGCACGAAGCCATCGGACCTGGCCGGATACCGCACGCCCGCGCCGCCCCCGCGGACTTGCCTGCCCCGGTCGTTCGCTGAGCGGCTGCAGCCATTGCCTGGGGCGCGGCGGACAGGGCGAACGAAGAACGCGGCCGTCTCATCGCACAGCGCACACCCGTGGCACTGGCAGGCGATGCGCACCGGCCCTCATCGCCCTACCTTTACGACGCCCATCCCCGGATGAACTCGTGAGGATGCTGCTGCAGTGCGCGCTCAGGCGGTTGCTGCTTCAACGGGGCGGTGGCGGGGCGCATGCCGCGCCGGTCGGCGAGGAGCGCGAGGGTGATGCCGATACCGGTCCAGAGCGCCAGGGTGAGGTCCGGGCGTTCGGCGCCGGAGCCGTCGATGAAGGCGTTGGCGCGCAGGAGGTTGGCGTAGGCGCCCGGGTGGGGAGGGTTGAGGAGCTCGCCGAGGGTGGGCCCAGCCAGTGGGGTCCGGTGGCAAGTCTGTGAATCGCCGCCGCAAGGAAAGCGATAACAGAGAGGGATAAGTCATGAATCAACTGAAGAAGATCCGACAACGAACCGAGGGGGCTCTGCCGGCCCTCACTTTGGTATTGGTGAGTATCACCTCTGCCGCGGCAGCGATCTTCGAGCTTCAAACTTGGGTGGCCATCGCTGCGGTGGTCGCCGCCATGCTGAGTGGAGCTCAAGTCATCCACAGATCGGCTGTAGTCCCGTGGCGCATGAAGTCGGCGAATAATTCTGTTGCGCGCGTCTACATCGGATCCTCTGAGGTCTCCCGACGGATGGGTAACGCTGTTCAGATCGGCCCAAGACGTTGGGTGACAGCGTCGCATGTGGTGCCCCCTGACGGCCACCCGCTTCGCCGCCGTCAGGTCGTCCACGATCTGGCATCTGCAGGCGAGACTTTGTTCAAACTGAAGCTCGGTGACACGTTCTCCCGGGCGCGAGTGACCTACCGTGACGAGGGGCTTGACCTGGCCGTCATGGAAACCGACGATGACTGGCCTTGGCTGGTCAGAACCTCCATGGATTCCCCCGAGCCAGGGACCCCAGTGAAAGTGGTGGGTTGGACGGATGAAGGAGACCACGGAAGAGACATCCGATTGATGCAGGACTACACAGTCCAAGGCTCAACCGAAAATTCCCTGATTACGCTGGTGGGCGACACACCTCCCTGGGGGTTCAGCGGTGCAGCAGTCACAGATGTCAGCACCGGGAGAGTGGTGGGGATCATTTTGGCCTTCATGTCAGGAGAAGCTAATTCCCGTCTCGGAGCGCCTCGGCCTGATGAGACACATGCGATTCCGCTGTCCTGCATCCCCTCCGAGCACCTGCGGTAGGTGGCTACTCCACCGCATGCATCGAGCACTGCCAGAATCGCACCAGAAGCCGGGCCGCCGAGAATTACAGACTTGCATTTGCGTCAGATATATCATCCATGTCGGCAGACCTGTGCTTCAGGATGCCAACGCGGTGAGCGGTGATGTCGAGGCCGCCGGCTATGGCCCGGTCCTTGACCGCATCGTGGAGGGCGGCGGGGTTCGGGTAAAGGCGGATGTCCCAGGTGTCGCCGTCGGCGCTGTGCCGCAACATTGTGGTGCCCTCTTCGGGGCCCGTGACGCCGGTGGGGACGCGATGCGGGCCGCTGTGGAGCGAGGGCAGCGTGAAGGCGCACAGCATGGTGGTGATCAGGGCTGCCGGGCCGAGTGCAACCAGAGCCAGCTTGCGTCCCGTGGCGGACAGGGTGCGCTTGAACATCCTGGGTCTTTCGCTTCTTCTCGTCGCAGGGCGCGAAGAGGGCTTTGTTCGTTGTCCGCCGCGTCACTGGAGGCGGGCCGTACGGCTGTGCGGGCCGGATGCGGGTGGGAGGCCCGACGGCTTCGGGGTGCCGGACGCCGGGGTGGCCCGGCGTCCGGCAGGGGGTCTCAGGCGCGGGCGGCCGCGGCGGCGACGATCCAGTTCCGGAACTCGACGGCGTAGTGCCGCAGGTGGTGCTCCAGAACCTCGTCCGGGCAGGTGATGGGGAGGTAGACCGTCAGGTTCGCGGTGAAGCCGTCGGCGGTGTCGCCGAACTGGATCAGGGCCCGTCCGACGACGGTGCCGTCGGCCAGGAAGAGGTTCGAGGACATCTTGTGCGGGAAATCCGCCTCCGGGAGGAGCTCGGCCGCGTCCTTGGCCCAGTCCAGCGCGTCGGTGCCCCAGCCGCCCATGTAGAAGGAGGCGACGTGGGGACCGATGTTCTCCACCACCCGCGCGCCGGTCTCGTCGGTGCCCATCACGTAGTGCTCGGGGTGCGCCGCGAGAAGCGGTTTCTCCTCGCCGGTGAACGCCTTGTCCATCCAGGCCAGGAACTCACCCGAGGTCAGGCCCGTCGCCGCGAGCACGGTGGTGCCGCCCTTGAAGGCGCCGCCGGAGGTGCGGGCGCTCTCGCGCAGGAAGGCGTTGCCCTCCTCGATGTCTTCGGCCAGGAGGTCGAGGAGCCCCTGGCGGCCCAGCAGCGTACGGAAGCGGTCGACTGCGCGGCGGGCGTAGAAGAGCTCGAAGTCGTCGATGCTCCCGGCACCGGCGGGCCCGGACTCGAGCGTCACGGTGACGGGCGGAGAAGTCTGGTTTTCGGTCATGGTCGAACCTCCGATAGAATGCGAATGTGAATTCACGTTCGCATCATGGAGGGTACGCCGAGGAGTGCGCCAGTTGTCAAAAGATCCTGTCGAGAGCGCCGCGGATACCATTCCCGGCATGACCGAGGAGCCGCAGCGCCCGGCGGCCTACCGCGAGCCCCGGCAGGCCCGTAGCGCCGCGACCCTGGCCCGTGTGCTGCGGGCGGCCGAGGAGATCGCCTCCACGGCCGGCCTGGAGGAGATGACGATCGCCGGTGTCGCCCAGCGGGCCGGCGTCGCCGTGGGTACGATCTATCGCCGCTTCAAGGACAAGGAACAGCTGATCAGCGCCCTGACCGAGCGGATGCTGGAACGCCGCGAGGAGTTTGTGGCCGAGCAACTTCGCGCGGCCGAGCCCTCACTCTCAGGCGTCATGGACGCCTACGCGCACGCCCTGCTGCAGTCCTTCGCCGACAGCAGCAGCCTCTTCCCCGAGCTGCTGCGCACGCGCCAGGCCAGGTCACTGGAGCGCGGGGCCCGCACCATCACCGAACTCCACCGCCTCCTGCTCGAAGCAGCCGAGCCCTACGTCCACCAGATCCGGCGCTCCGAGCCCCAGCAGGCACTCGACACGGCGGCCCGTGCCATCCTCGGCGCCTGCTTCCACAACTCCGTACGCCCCGACGCCGTCACCGGAGAAGCGGCCAGACGCCGGTACGCCGACGAGCTCGGCGACATGGCGATCGCCTACCTCCTCACCCCAATCCGGCGCCGTAACGCCGAGGCCTGAGTTAGGCGCTGCCGCAGGGCTCTCCGCCGCCAGAGGTCGCCTGCACTCTTCGGCGAGTTCGGCTGTGTCCGGGGCGCGCAGTGGCCGCAGAACGTCGGCGGCCGGAAGGGGAGGAGCGGTAGCGCCCCGCCACGTCCAGTTCCTGTGCTCGGGGAGAGAGCCGGGCGATATCCCTGCAGAGACATCCCATTTCTTATGCACCTCGGCGATGCCTCAGTGGGACCCGGTGGTCCAGCGCGACAACTCCGTCCTCGCCTGGATCGACAAGGACGGCGATACCCCGGCTGGTACCGGCGAGGACAGATCGCCCCCGGTGAACAGGCCCGCTTCGGCGACATGAACGACAACGACCGCATGTGGACGACTACCTCGTCCTGAAGCCCGACGGCGCCCTGTACGCCTGGCAGAACAACTGCGGCGACCCCGCCTGATCCACCGGTCCTCACCACCCGGGCCGGCGAACGCATACGGACGAGGGGGCCGCGCCGCGTGGCGGCCGCCTCGTCCGGGGTTCCTGCTCAAACTGCCGTGCACGCGGAGGCTGATCGTCGTCACGGGGCGCCCGCGGCTGGTACGGGCTTTCCTACCCACCTATTGCCTGGGAGAAGGTGTCCCTGGAGGGCTCCGCGGTGTGGCTCCACGATGGGGGAACGAACAGGGCACGGAGCGCCGGACAACGGGTTCACGGTACGGCCCTGTTTCTTTCACCGAGAGCTGATGATCATGCGCGAGCACAACGACCTGTACATCGACGGCGCCTGGCGCGCCCCACTCCAGGGCTCGGTCCTGGAGCTGACGGACCCGGCGACGGGGGAGGTCACCGGCCGGGTGGCACTGGGGGGTGAGGCCGACGTCGACGCCGCCGTCGCCGCGGCCGAGCGCGCGTTCGTGGCGTACTCGCGGACCGCCCCGCAGGAGCGCATCGCACTGCTGGAGCGGATCCTGGTCGAGTTCGACCGCCGGGCCGAGGATCTGGCGCAGGCGGTCACCGCGGAGCTCGCCGCCCCGCTGTCACTGGCCCGCGGTGCGCACGTGCCGACCGGGCGGGTGCAGATCGCCACGGCCATCGAGGTCCTGAAGACGTACGCATTCACCGAGATGCGCGGAGAGACCGAGATCCGCAAAGAGGCGCTGGGGGTGGCGGGTCTGATCACGCCGTGGAACTTCCCCGTCCTGCAGCCTGTGGGCAAGACGATCTCGGCGCTCGCCGCCGGCTGCACCGTGGTCCTGAAGCCGGCCCAGCTCACTCCGTACTCTGCGATCATCCTGGCCGAGATCATGGACGCCGCAGGCGTTCCGGCCGGTGTGTTCAACCTGGTCAATGGTTGCGGTTCGGTCATCGGCGGCACGCTGAGTGCACACCCTGGGGTCGGGATCGTCTCCTTCACCTGCTCCGCCGCTGCGGCCGAGCAGGTCGCGGTCGCAGCGGCGCCGGCGGTCAAGCGCGTCACCTCTGAGCTCGGCGGGAAGTCCCCGCACATTCTGCTGCCGGACGCCGATCTGGACGTTGCGGTGAGTACGGCCATGACGTGGCTGATGTCGATGACCGGTCAGCTGTGCAGTGCCCCGTCCCGCACTCTGGTGCCCCGGGAGCGGCTGGAGGAGTTTCTGTCGGTCCTAGTCCCGGCGGTGGAAGCGCTGAAGCTGGGGGATCCGAGCGCTGAGGACACGACGATGGGTCCGCTGATCTCGGCCGAGCAGTGGAACACCGTGCAGGGCTACATCCGCCAGGGCCTGGATGCGGGGGCGCGCCTGGTGACGGGCGGGCTGGGGAAGCCGGTCGGTCTGGAGGCGGGGCACTTCGTGAGGCCGACGGTGTTCGCCGATGTCGACAACTCCATGGCCATCGCCCGGGAGGAGATCTTCGGCCCGGTGATGTCGGTGATCGCCTACGACAGTGTCGAGGAAGCCGTCGCGATCGCCAATGACACCCCGTTCGGTCTCGCCGCGTACGTGACCAGCGCAGACCCGCAGGCGGCGCGTGCGGTCGCGGAGCAGATGCGGGCCGGGTACGTGCTGATCAACGATGCGGAGTTCGACTGGTCGGCGCCGTGGGGGGGCTACAAGCAGTCCGGCAACGGCCGCGAGTTCGGTGCCGACGGTATGACGGAGTACCTGGAGACCAAGGTCATCCGCAGCAGCTGAAGAGGACCGGGCGCGCGGGCGTGGGGCGGTTGTTCCTATGGAAATCCTTCCCTGGATGACGCCGCGCGCCCCGGCCAGCATGGACATCACCTTCGGGGACACGGCGTCCCCGCGTTTCGAGGAGTCAGCATGACCACGTGGTTCATCACCGGCGCGTCCCGCGGTTTCGGCCTGCAGATCGCCCGCCAGGCGCTCGACCGCGGCGACAACGTCGTCGCCACCGCCCGCAAGCCCCAAGCCATCCAGGCCGCACTGCCCGGGTACGGGGGCCGGCTGCTCGCGCTGTCGCTCGACGTCACCGACGAGGCGCAAGCCCATGCTGCGGCCGCGGCTGCGGTGGAGGCGTTCGGGGGAATCGATGTGCTGGTCAACAACGCCGGGCGCGGCCTGCTCGGGGCGGTGGAGGAGTCCACGGATGCCGCAGTTCGGGCGATCTACGACACCAATGTCTTCGGTCTGCTCAACGTCTCGCGTGCGGTGCTGCCGGTGATGCGCCGGCAGCGGTCGGGCCGGGTGTTGAACTTCAGTTCGCTGGGCGGGTTCAGCAGTTCGGCGGGGTTCGGGATCTACTGCTCGACGAAGTTCGCCGTGGAGGGGATCTCCGAGGCGATGCACGCCGAGCTGGCACCCCTGGGTGTCGGAGTGACGCTGGTGGAGCCGGGCTACTTCCGTACCGACTTCCTCGACGCCACCAGCCTGCACACCGAGACCACCGTCATCGCCGACTACGCCGCCACCGCCGGCGCCGTGCGCGACGTGGTGCCCGGTCTCAACCAGGCCCAGCCCGGCGACCCGGAGAAGGGCGCCGCGGCCGTTCTGGCGCTCGCTGATGCCGAGAAGCCGCCGGTGCGTGCGCAGCTGGGCAGCGACTGTCTGGCCGAGCTCGACCGGAAGATCGGACAGCTCCAACAGGAGTCCGCCACCTGGCGTGGTCTGGCCCTGTCCACCGACCACGACGACACCCTCGCCCCGGCCTGACCGGTGCCCCGCGGTTCTTTCCCCTGGTGGTGCGGCCGTCCGGCCGCCCACCGGGGGAAGGTGCAGGGGTCTGCCCGTGTTGATGGCGGAGAGATAACCATGAGACGAGGACGGCTGTGACCGAACTGGGTGAGTACCTGCGTGCCTGCCGGGCCCGGGTGAGCGCGGAGCAGGCCGGGATCCCCTCTTCCGGCCATCGCCGGGTACCGGGCCTGCGCCGCGAGGAGCTCGCCACGCTGGCCGGTGTCAGTGTGGACTACATCGTCCGCCTGGAGCAGGGCCGGGCGAAGTCGGCTTCGCCAGAAATCCTCGTAGCGCTCGCACAGGCCCTGGACCTGAACGCGGATGAACAGGAGTACCTGCTGCGCTGCGCGGCCGACTCCACCGGCCTCACCGTCAAAGCCGGCTCCCACGCGCCCCGCGCGCAGCGGGTGTCACAGGCCACCCGGGTGCTGCTGGACAGCATGCCGGGAGTGCCCGCGCTCGTACTGGGCCGGCGGATGGACATCCTCGCGTGGAACACCCTTGGCGCCGCCCTGATCACCGACTTCGGCCAGGTGCCGGCCCCGCGCCGCAACCACATCTGGCTGTCCTTCCTCGACCCTCAGGTCCGCGCCCTGTACACGGACTGGGAGAAGGTGGCCCGCGAGTGCGTGTCCTACCTCCGGATGGATGCCGGCCGCTACCCCGAGGACGCGGCCCTGGCCCGCCTCATCGGGGAGCTGTCGATGAAGGACGCCGACTTCCGCCAGTGGTGGTCCACCCACCGCGTCCGCGCCCAGCGCTCGGGCCGCAAGGACTTCCTCCACCCCCTGGTGGGTGATATCAGTCTGGACTTCCAGGTGATGGACGTCCGCGGCACCGGGGATCAGACCCTCCTCGTCTACACGGCTGAACCCTATTCCCGCTCCGTACAGGCCCTGGCCTTCCTGGCCGGCTGGGCCACCACCGAGCACGGCCCTCCGGCAGATCCGTCCATCTGACTTTCTCCGGAAGATGTGTGTGCGTCCGCTGGTGCGGAGAGGCGGCAGGAACATGAGGATCGGTGAACTCTCCCGGCGCACGGGAGTCACGCCCCGTTTGCTCCGGTATTACGAGGAACAGGGACTGATCCATCCCGAGCGCCTGGCGAACGGCTACCGCGACTATCCGGACCGGGCGGTCGAGGACGTGCTGCGTATACGTGACCTGCTGCGTTCCGGCCTGCCGACCCGGGTCATCCGTGATGTCATGCCGTGTCCGCACGGAACCGGGATCCAGATCGGGGAACGCGAGGTCATGCTCAGCGACGCGATCCGCCTCGCGGCCCGGCTCGCGGAAACCGCCGTTGCCACCCGCCTCGACATCGCCCCCGACATGGCCCGTGTCTGGCACCTCTTCACCGGCCGCCTCCCGGCCGCGGACAAGGCCCTCGCCGACGCCGTCGCCTTCGCCCAGGAACACCTGCGCTGAGAAACTCCCGTCCAGCGCCCCGGAGCGGACGATGAACACCAGTCCGACAGCTGTGCTACCGCTCGGGCGGGGGCTCCCGGTTCCGGGTGGCGTGGAGACTGCCGAGCAGGGACAGCGCCTGGGCGCTGGGGCTTCCCGGTGCGGCGTGGTAGATCACCAGCTGCTGTCCCGGCGCTCCGCGGACGTCAAAGGTCTGGTAGGTGAGATCGAGGTGTCCGACGTCGGGGTGGAGGAGTTCCTTGCCGTCCCGGGACTTGCCGTGGACGGTGTGCGAGGACCACAGAGCGGCGAACTCCTCGCTCTCCTCGGTCAAGGTGCCGACGAGGTCGTGCAGGCGCGCATAGTGCGGGTCGAGGCCCGTGGCGTGGCGCAGTCCGGCGACCACTGCCTTCGCTGCCCGCTCCCACTGGGTGAAGAAGGTGCGGGCAGCGGGGTCGAGGAAGGTCATGCGGGCCATGTTGTCCATGGTCTCGAACGGTGCGAACAGGGCGTCGGCCAGCGCGTTGGAGGCCAGGAAGTCGTTGGCCGGGTTCAGGACGAACGCCGCGGCGTTCGCGTATCCGTCCAGCATCTGCCGCAGCGCGTTACTCACCGCCTCCCTCGGCTGCGGCCGCTCACCTTCCGGCGCGGTACCCGCCAGACGGAACATGTGCTCCCGTGCCGCATCGTCCATCAACAGCGCGCTGCTGATCGCTTCGAGGATCTGCGGTGAAGGGCTGCGCTCGCGGCCCTGCTCCAAGCGGGCGTAGTAGTCGCTGTTCATGCCGGCCAGGACGGCAACCTCCTCCCGTCGCAGCCCCGCCACCCGCCGAGCACCGTAGGAGGCCAGCCCCACGTCGTCCGGCCGTAGGCGGGCACGGTGGGCACGCAGGAAATCTCCGAGCTCGTTGCTGGTCACCCCACCAGGCTAAGCCGCTGCTCAGGCGCGTGCCTGGGTGCGCCGTAACCAGGCACGACTCGTCCTGGCACCCGTCCCCGGTACCGAACAGGCTGGTGGCCACACCCCCGATCGAGAAGGAGCGCATGGTGAAAAACCAGTCGGGCCTGCCGCCGGGATCTGCCGGACGCAGGACGGGTGACGTGGACGTGGTCGGGATGTGGGTGACCGCAGACGGACACATCCGCCAGGAACTGCGCGCCGACGGCCGCTACGACGAATCGCGCGGCACCCGCCCCAGCGCCTACACCGGCCGCTACACCGTGGCCGGCAGCCACCTCGACTACGTCGACGACACCGGCTTCACCGCCACCGGCGACATCCGCGACGGCGTGCTCTTCCACGAGCACCTCGTCCTGCACAAGGAGCATCAGGCATGACCGACACGGCCCAGACCTTCCTGGTCACCGGCGTCAGCAGCGGCCTGGGCCGCGCCTTCGCCACCGCCGCGCTGGACGCCGGCCACACCGTCGTCGGCACCGTCCGCAAGGACACCGACGCGACCGCCTTCACCGCCCTGCACCCGGAACGCGCTTACGCCCGCATCCTCGACGTCACCGACGACGAAGCAGTATTCGCCGTGGTGGGCGAGGTGGAGAGGGCCGTCGGCCCCATCGACGTGCTGATCGCGAACGCCGGCTACGGCCTGGAAGGCACCTTCGAGGAAACTTCCCTGGCCGACCTGCGCGCCCAGTTCGACGTCAACGTCTTCGGCGCCGCCGCCACCATCCAGGCCGTCCTGCCCTTCATGCGCGCACGCCGCCGCGGGCACATCCTGGCCGTCACCTCCATGGGCGGCCTGGCTTCCTTCCCCGGCGTCTCCGCCTACTGCGGCAGCAAATACGCCCTCGAAGGCATCCTCGAAGCCATCGGCAAGGAAGTCGCCCCCTTCAACATCCACGTCACCGCCATCGAGCCCGGATCCTTCCGCACCGACTGGGCGGGACGCTCGATGATCCGCGCACCGCGCGGCATCTCCGACTACGACGATCTGTTCGAGCCCATCCGCGCCGCCCGCCAGCAGGCCAGCGGCCGGCAACTCGGCGATCCGGACAGGGCAGCTGCGGCTGTCCTGCACATCCTCGACGCACCGAACCCGCCCGCTCACCTCGCCCTCGGCTCCGACGCGCTGCGTCTAATCCGCGCCGGACGCGACGCCGTCGACCATGATCTGAACACCTGGGAAGACCTCACCCTCTCCACCGACTTCACCTCATCCGACGACGCGCCGTAGTTGGCGGCACACCGGAGGGTCGGCCGAGTTCCAGGTCCAGCAGCTGGGGCCAGCCGACGCCGGCCGGGCGTGCTTCACCCAGCGTGGCCGCCGCCCAACAGGTCCGCAGCGAGCATGCCGGCCAGCCAGTTCTCGTAGGCTTCCCCGCTCCAGCCGCGGCCGGCGGTCAGCTGGGTGAACAGGTGCGGCCCGGTCAGGGCCCAGCAGGAGTCCGCTAGGCGGGCGGTGTTGACGCTCGCGGGCAAGGCGCCTTGGGCGGCGAGGTGGGCGACAAAGGCGGTCACGCCGACCCTCCGTTCCTCCTCGCTGACGGCGAGGACCTGCCCAACATCGGGACCGGCCTGGATGAGGAGGGTGAACAGGGCGGCGAGCCGTTCGTGGACACCGCGGACGAACGCGGCGTACAAGCGCAGCTTGGCCTGCACGTCGCGGGTCTCCCACACCTGTTGCAACTGGGGCCGCTGGGCCATGGCCACGGGTTCGTCGTCTCCGGCCAGCGTGACGTCCCAGAGCGCCTTGACCAGCCCCGGCTTACCGCCGAACACCTTGTAGACGGTCTCGGGAGAGACTCCCGCGCGCTCCGCCACCGCGCGGACGGTGGTGGCCTGATAGCCGTCGCGGAACAGCAGCTCCCGGCACGCCTCCAGCACCGCAGCGCGGTTACGGCGCGCGGCCTGCTGCCGGCGCACCGAGTCATACGGCCGACGTGAAACTCCTTCGGACATCCCGGTTACCTCCCCATCCATTACAGTCGACTGTATCGAATATTTGCCTGTGCCGATGCCGGAGGAACGCATGCCCCGCTCCACCCACCCCCGCCCCGACCGGCGTATCGCTGACGGCGTGGACCGCCTCGGAGACGACATCGTCAACTTCTACCTGGTCGAGGAGCCCGACGGCCTGGTCCTGATCGACGCCGGGCTGCCGGGCCACCTCGGACAGCTGCGCGAACACCTGGCCGGCTCCGGCCGCTCCCCGGCCGACATCCGGGCCGTACTCCTGACCCACGGCCACCCCGACCACACCGGCCTGGCCCATGTTCTTCACCGGGCCGGCGCCGATATCTGGGTCCACCGGCAGGACGCCGCGATCCTGCGCGACGGCCCGCGCAGCGCCCTGCGCCACGCCAAACCGGAACGCTCCATGCTGCCCTACCTGCTGCGCAGGCCCGCCGCGATCGCCACCCCGCTGCACCTCGCCCGCAACCGGGCCTTCACCGCCCCCGCCACCGCCGAGGTGCGCGTCTTCGACACCGACCGGCCGCTGGAAGAGGTCCCCGGCACACCACGGGCCATCCTCCTGCCCGGCCACACCCCGGGCAGCGCCGGATACCTGTTTCCCGAGCGCGGGCTGCTGTTCACGGGCGACGCCCTGGTCACCTACGACGGCCTGACCGGACACAGCGGCCCAACGCTGGTCTGCGGCGGCTTCACTCACGACAGCCGCACGGCCCTGGCCTCCCTCGACCGGCTGGATGAGCTGACCGGCGCGACCATGCTCCTACCCGGCCACGGCCGGCCCCTCACCGGTGCCCCTTGCGGCGCCACGCGTCAGGCACGACAGGCCGGCCTGAAGTGAACCGTGAAGGGGCGCGGCCCTCAGCGAAGCGATTCGTCTGCCCTGGTGCGCGCGGCCAAGGTCAGCGGGCCAAGGGAGGTCTGCGGGTGGTGTGCCTCGATTTGCGCGGTCTGGCAGTTCGCCGCTACGGAGCTAGGCGAAAACGTCAGCCTCCACGACAGGCCAGCCTGGAGGCCCCTACGTCCCACAAGAACCTCGCGGCCGCTCAGCGGTGGGCGGCCCACCGCCCGAGTTCCCCGCACTCCCGCATGCCCCCGTGTACGGCCCATGGGCCGTACACAGTGACGGCCCACAGGAGCCTGGATGGTCATCGTCGGACGACCGGCCCGAACGCCTCCCGTATCCCGAACTTGGTGGTCGAGACGAACTGGTCGCCCGGACCGAGGTCATACATGTAGTACTCGTAGTGGAGCACGCTCGGGCAGCTGCCGCCGCCGATCTGGACCGAGTGCGGGTCGAGGCGTTTGCCGGTGCGCAGTTCGTAGACCTTCAGGGGGATCTTGACCTTGTAGAAGGTCACTTGGTGGGGCAGGTACTTCGACGTTTTGTTCTCGTAGGAGCAGGTTTGCACGGCGGTTCCGTGCTCCGCCGCGCCAGCGCAGATTATGAGCGCGGCCTTGGCCGGGTCGCCGGTGCGCCAGGAGCCGGGGAGTTTGCCGGTGTACTCGGCGTCGCCGAGGAACAGGGCGCGGTGGGTGCCCTTGCGGTAGGGCGGGGCTCCACTGTACTTCGCCGGGTTGGAGCAGTAGCCAGCGTCGGCGCCGTGGGTGGTGTCGACCAGGCTGCGGACGTGGTCCAGTTCGATCGCCAGGGTGGCCTTGCGGACGCCGTCCCGGGCTTTGCCGGCGCGGGCGTCGTCGGGGTAAGTGTCGAGGAGCCGCTGGTAGTGGGTCCGCGCCCGCTGCCAGGCGTCCCCGGTCATCAGGTGGTCGCCGCAGCCCACCAGGGCGGCGGGTTCCGTGCGTGCCGCCGGGCTGGTGGAGCGGTCCAGGACGTCGTGGGTGGGGCTGCGGTCGCGCAGCCAGGCGGTGAGGGCGGCGGTGTCGCAGGCATCGTCGGTGGGCAGGCCGTCGAGGAAGGCGTCCAGGACCGTCCTGACGGTCTGTTCGTTTCCGGGTTCGTTGAGGACGCCGGCGAGCGTGTTGAAGCCGCGCCCCAGAGTTTCGGTGCTGCCCGTGTGCGCGGCGCGGGCCAGGGTGGCCGCCGCCGCGTCCAACCGGTGACACGCCTCCACCACCGCGTCGCCGGGCTCCACCACCGGCGCGCCCGCCAGGCGGTGGCCCCACCCCACCTCGCCCTGCGCGGCGACGGCCGTCTCGCAGTCGCCGTCCTCGCGGGCCTCGGTCACCCGCTCCTCGATGCCGTACGCGTCGGCGCGCAGCAGTGCGGCGGTCAGCACGACCGCGAGCACCAGGGCGAGTGCGCCCGCGCGCTGCCCTCGTCGTACGGCCCGCTCCGGGCGGCGACGCGCCAGGAACCAGCCGTGGGCGATGCCGGCCGCCCACCACAGCAGCAGCAGGATCTCGTACCAGGTCTCGGCGGTGGAGGCGGTGAGGTCGAGGAGCACGGCTGTGCCGAGCGCGGCGACGGCCGCGAGCCGCCACTGGCGCAGCAGCAGGTAGCCGATGCCGAGCAGCGTGGCGTTGCCGAGGGCCATCGCCCACGGGTCGGCCGGGGACTGGGGCGGCTCGGCGGGGGCCGGGGGCCGTGGCGGGTCATACGCGGGGTGGGTCATGTCGTGGCTACCCCCGCAGCCGGGGCGTGTGCCGAGAAGTACCGGCGGCCCGCCTGGCCGCTCACGGTCCACAGGGCCGCCACGTCCGCGAAGGTGATCAGGAAGGCGGCGAGGCTGGGTGCCCCGGCGGCCAGCGAGCCGAGGGAGGCGAAAGCCATCGCCAGGGCCGCGATGGACAGGCACACGATGAGCGTCACACGGACCCAGCGTCGGCGGCCTCGCGCCAGGATGACGCAGGCGGCCTGGAGTGCTGCCAGGCCCCAGCAGATCAGCGCCAGGACCCAGGCCATGGTCATCGGCATCAGCAGGTCCTGCCCGTGGTCCAGTTTGCTCTGGTTCTCGTCGATGACCGCCCAGCCGCCGAAGACGTAGCCGAGCGCGTGTCCGCCGGCCAGGACCAGGACGAAGATCAGAGACTTCGGCATACGCGTCGTCGTGAAGTCCGGCATGACGCTCACCTCGCGCCCTGCTCGTCCAGCAGGTCGTGGACCCGCGCCCAGTCCACTTCGAGGGCCGCGCTTGGCAGGCCGTCGCCGTGGAAGTGGTCGGGGTGGATGCTCTGGTGCATTTGGTGCATGGCTCTCCTCCGGCATGTCGCGGGTATGTGTGGACGCGGGGCAGCCCGAACCCTCCCCTCGCAGGGCTCCGACCGCCGCCCAGGGCCGTCCTTCGGTCATTCGACCGCCGTGCCCGGTTGTTCGGCTGGCCCCTCACCAGCACCGAACAACCCGGGGGGCGTGAACCGGGCCGTGTGGCCTGCAAACGTGAGGATCACGTGAACGCCCGTGTCACGCACGCCGATACGGCCGAAAGTCGGGGGAGGGCGTACGAGGTGAGGGGGCGGGCACGTGCTGGGACAGGCAGGGCCGGGGCGCGCCGAGGGCGAGCTGGATCCGCAGGGCGGGCCGGTGCAGCGGTTCGCGGCCGGGCTGCGCGCGCTGCGCGAGTCCGCGGGCAGGCCCACCTACCGGGAGATGGCCCGGCGCGCGGGGTACGGGGTGACCACGCTGTCGCAGGCGGCGGCGGGCAAGCAGCTGCCCACCCGGGCGGTGACGCTCGCCTACGTCACGGCGTGCGGGGGCGACGTCGCCGAGTGGGAGCGGCGCTGGCGCGAGGCGTTTGAGGAAGTGGCCGCCGAGAGTGCCGCCGAGGATACTGCCCGTCCGCCGTACCGCGGTCTGACCCGGTTCGAACCGGGTGACGCCGATCTGTTCTTCGGCCGCGGCCGGCTCGTGGAGCGGCTCGTCGAGCTGAACCGCAAGCACCGCTTCACCGCCGTCTTCGGTCCCTCCGGCAGCGGCAAGTCGTCGCTGCTGAGGGCGGGCCTGATCCCCCGGCTGCGGGCGGCCGGCGGTGATGAGGCGCCGCCCGCGGCCGTACGGATCCTCACCCCGGGCGCGGACCCGCTGCGCACGCACGCCGAGCGGCTGAAGCCCGTACCAGGCACCGACGCCGACACCTGGGTGATCGTCGACCAGTTCGAGGAGCTGTACACCCTCGGCGCCGACCCGGCCGACCGCGACGCCTTCATCGACCGGCTCGTCGCCGCCACCGCCGCCGACAGCGGGCTGCGCGTCGTCATCGCCGTACGGGCCGACTTCCTCGGCCGGTGCGCCGAACACCCAGCTCTCACCGCCGCGTTGCAGGACGCCACGCTGCTTGCCGGGCCGATGAGCCGGGCGGAACTGCGGGAGGCCATCGTCCGCCCGGCCGCCGCGGCCGGGCTGATCGTCGAACGCGCCCTGACCGACCGGCTCCTGGACGAGGTCGAGGGCGCCCCCGGCGGACTGCCGCTGATGTCTCACGCCCTGCTGGAGACCTGGCGCCACCGCAGCGGCCGGACCCTGACCGAGGCGGCGTACGAGGCGGCCGGCGCACTGCACGGCGCCGTCGTACGGACGGCCGAGCAGGCGTACGGAAAACTGACACCGGAGCAGGCGGAGTTGGCGCGCCGGATTCTGCTGCGCCTCATCGCGCCCGGTGACGGGAGTGCCGACACCCGCCGCCCCGCCGACCACGCGGAGCTGGACTTCGGCGACCGGGCCGGCACCCGGCTGGTGCTGGAACGGCTGGCCCGGGCTCGCCTGATCACCTTCGACGACGGCACCGCCGACCTTGCCCACGAGGCGCTCATCACCGCCTGGCCCCGGCTGCGCGCCTGGATCGACGCCGAACGCGACCGGCTGCGCGTCCACCGCGCACTGTCCCAGGCGGCCCGCACCTGGCAGGACCTCGGCCAGGAGAACGCCGCGCTCTACGCCGGCTCCCGGCTGTCCGCCGCCCGCGACGCCTTCCCGGCGGCCGGCGCCGCGCCCGGCAGTGACGAACTGACCGTGCTGGAGAGGCAGTTTGTCACCGCCTCGCTGCGCCGCCGGCAGCGAGCCGTGCTCCTGCGCCGCACGGTCGTGGCCCTACTCGCCGCGCTCGCCCTGCTCGCCACCGGCACCGCCGTCGTGGCCCTCCAGGCCCGCGCCACCGCCCAAGCCGAACGGGACGACGCCGTGTTCGGTGCTCTCACCTCCGAGGCCGACCGGGCCCGCGGCACCGACGCCGGGCTGGCCGCCCGACTCGACGTGGCCGCCCACCGCATGCGCGCCACGGCGGACCTACGGACCCGTCTGGTCTCGGACGCGGGCCGGGTCCTGGCCACGCGGCTGCCCGGCCACGGCGGGGTCGGCAGCTGTGTGGCGTACGCCCCTGACGGCCGCACCCTGGCCAGTGGCGGCGACGACGGCACCGTACGGCTGTGGGACACCGGCGGCAGCAGGGCGCCGGGCCAACCGCTGCGACTGGGGACGGACCAGGTCGGCGCGGTCGCCTTCGCCCCGGCGGGCCGCGACCTGCTGGCCGCCACCGGCGAGGGCGGCCTCATCCGCCTGTGGGACGTACGCAACCGGGAACACCCCCGCGCCCTTAGCCGCCCGCTGGTGAGCCACGGCGGGCAGAACATCGTCTCCGCCGCCTTCGCCCCCAACGGCCGCACCCTGGCCACGGCCGGCGACGACGGCACCGTCCGGATGTGGGACCTGGCCGACCCGGCCCACCCCACACCCCTCGGCAAGCCCGCCATAGCCGACGACTCGCAGCACCGCAGCGTCCGCGCGGTCGCCTTCGCCCCGGACGGAAACACCCTGGCGACGGCCGCCTACGACGGCACCGTCCGGATGTGGCGCTACGGCGGGAACGACAGGAGCGGCGGGATCGCACCCCTGGGCAAGCCCCTGCGCGCCCACACCGAGCCGGTCTGGACCCTGGCCTTCTCGCCCGACGGCCGCACGCTGGCCACCGCCGGCTTCGACGAGACCGTCCGGCTGTGGAAAGTGTCCGGCGCGGGCCAGCTCACATCCCTGGGCGAACCGCTCACCGGGCACACCGCGCCCGTCCTGTCGGTCACCTTCAGCCCCGACGGAAAGACCCTGGCGAGCGCCGGCGAGGACGACGCGCCGCTGCTGTGGAACGTGGCCAACCCGGCCTATCCGCAGCGGCTCGCCGAGCCGCTGACCGGGCACACCGAGCCCGTGCGGGAGGTGGCCTTCAGCCCCGACGGCCACGCGCTGGCCAGCACCGCCGCCGACGGCGACGTGCTGCTCTGGCACCGGCCACCAACCGTCCTCACCGACTTCACCAACCCGGTGACCGCCGTCGCCTACAGCCCCGACGGCCGCCTGCTCGCCGCCGCCAGCACCGACGACGGGCTGGTCCGCCTATGGGACGTACGCCAACCCGACCACCCTCACCGGCTGCCGCGCCCGCTCGTCCACAAGGACCAAGTGCTGGCCGTCGCCTTCGCACCGGACGGCCGTACAGCGGCCAGCGGCTCGGCGGACGGCACCGTACGCCTGTGGGACCTCTCCACGCCCGGCCACCCGGCCCCGCTCGGCGCACCCTGGCGCGCCCACGACGGGGAAGTCCACGCCGCCGCCTTCGCGCCTAACGGCCGCACCCTGGCCACCGGCGGCGCGGACGACACGGTCCGACTGTGGGACGTACGGCGACCAGGCCGCCCACGGAGGCTCGGTGCAGCCTTGCGCGGCCACACGGACACCGTCACCTCCGTAGCTTTCACCCCCGACGGCCGCCTCCTGGCCAGCGGCGCGGAGGACGCCACGGCCCGCCTGTGGCACGTGGACAGCGGCGAGGCGCGGGCCCGGCCCGCGGACGCCGCCCTCACCGGACACGACGAATCGGTCGAGACGGTGGCGTTCACCCCGGACGGCAGGACCCTGGCAACCGGCAGCGACGACCGTACGGTGCGCCTGTGGGACGTGCGCAACGTCGAACGAGGCGGCCCCGCACGCCTGTTGGGAAAGGAGCTGACCGGACACCGCGCCGCGGTGCGGGCCCTGTCCTTCGCCCCGGACGGCCGCACGCTGGCGACCGGCAGCGGCGACCACACGGTCCGCCTTTGGGACGTGTCCGACCCGGCCAGGGCCGAGCCGACCGGACAGGAACTCACCGGCCACCTCGACACCGTCACGACCGTCGCGTTCAGCCCGCGCGGCGACACCCTCGCCTCCGCCGGCTACGACCTCACGGCCCGGGTGTGGACACTGGACGCGGACCGCGCGGCGCAGTACGTCTGTGCGCACACCGGCAACATGCTGACCCGGTCGAACTGGCGGGAGCACCTGCCCCAGCTCGCCTACCGGGAAGCCTGTCAGGAACGTTAGGGCGGGGCGAACTTCAGTACGGCGCCGTCCTTGGTGTGCGCCACGATGGTCGCCTTCAGGGCGTCGCCGAAACCGGCCTCGCCGCCCACGCCGCCGAGCTGCATCAGGGTGCCGTCCGACTGGAAGGTGACGTAGTCGTCCGCCACAAGGATGTGCACGCGTGTGCCGTGCGCGGTGATGTCGGCCCTGGACGTCACCAGCACCTCGCACGCACCGTCCGCACAAGCCCGGTAGTCCTTGCCGTCCGCCGTCTTCGGCAGGGGACCGCCCGGCGCGGACGAAGACGTCTCCCCGCTGGAGGGCTGCCAGCCCGGGGCGCACTGCTCGGCCCGCTCGTACGCGGCCTTAAGCCGGGGGTCCTTCGCGGCGAGCTCGGGCAGGTCCGGTTTCGGCGGGGTGAGGGACTGGACGAGCTTGTCGACGTCCTCAGTACCGCTCACCGCGTCGCCGAGAGCCGTGGCCGGTGACACATCGTCGAGTTCCGCGGCGACCTCGCTGACCTTCTTCCGCAGGGCGCCGAGCAGCCGGTCGGCCGCGGGAACACCCGACGAGCCGAGTTCGTCCAAGTTGCTGCGCACACTGTCGACCGCCGACGGGGTCGAAGAAAGATAGCTGATGGCGTCGGCCCGGGCGGCGAGATCCCCCTTGCCTGCGTCCCGGATCTCCTTCACGTTGGCGGCGCTTTTCGCCCGCACGTGCTTCAGCGCGACCGTGGACTCGCACAGGCCGCCGACCCATGTCACCAACTTCCCGGACGGCGACCACGCTGGCGCCGGGGACATCGTCCCCTTTCCGGCTGGCCCGTGCGCCTGCTTCGTCTCGTCCGCCGCACTTGTGCATCCTGCAACGGCCAGCACCAACCCGGCGACCACCACCACGACGCCCCCACTCCCGCCCATCCGACGACCCCTCTCCGTGCCGCGACCAACCGGTACCGCGAGGCTCCAGTCCAACCCGCGGGCGGGTTGTTCGGCCACCCGTTCTGCGACCCGAACAATCCCGGATCGAAACGCGCCCGATCCGCTTCCCTTTCACGCAACCGGCACAAGCCTTTCCGTCACCCGGTAACGGATCGGCTGGGCCGCCTTCGCGCTGCCACTCATCGAGGAGCTGCAGGAGCCAGCGGGCCTCGGTGAGGAGCTGCTAGCCCTTCCGGGTTGTGGGTACGGGGCGTTTGCGGTGGTTGAACACGGTGAAGCCCTGCCGCGTCTTCGATCAGGCGGAGGTGGGCGTTAGACGATGTCCGCGGGACACCGAACGCGACGGCGCGGCGGGTCGGAAGCCGGGCGTTTGGACGGCGTGACGGAGCGCCCCGTCCCGGCCCAGGTCAACCTCCGGACCATCAACGGGGATCCGAAGGTGCTCAGTGTCGGCACGGAACTCCCCGGCCACGGTGACCAGGCAGCTGCCAGGACCCGTGGTCTTCACGTCGACCCTGATGAGCTCGTGCACCAGCGCCCCCTGGTCCAATACCGCGGGGCACCCCGTGCGGGGCCTGTCTCCAGGAGACCACCGAAACTTCGGAGCTGTCCACGCGCACCACGCGTACCCGTCCGGAAGTCTCCACGGTGGCCCGGCCGGCGAGGAGCGCCAACCGGCGTCCGGCCGGGATGTCCGTGCGACCAGGCAATATGGAGGCACAGAACCGTTTGATCACGGGAGGGACGCCACATGGCGCTGGAATTCGAGTCGCTGCAGTTCGCCGCTATGGAGCTGGGCGAAGACATCAGCCCCCACGACAGGGCCGGCCTGGAGGCGCTGAGCACCGCGCACCTGCGCGAGCAGCGCGACGCCCGTGAGGAGATGTACGACTACGTCGACGGGCTGTGGGAGAAGCTCAAGGCGGACGGAGTCGACCCCGCCGTCCGCGACAAGTACCAGGGCCTGGCCGGCCTGCGGGACCTGGCCGGGATGCTGAGGGACAACGCCGAGGAAGTCCTCGAGGCCCGCACGGACTGACCACAGCACCTCGAACCGTGCTCCGCCCCCCGGCCCGCTGCGGGCCCCGGGGCGGAGCCAGGTCGGAGACGCATCCGGCCCGGGTACGCCCCCAGGTGGCGGACGACCGCCAGGCTGGGCCCCGGACATGGCCAGGACCCACCGCCGTACCGCACACGACGTCAGGGCTTGCTCACCCGCACAGACACTGCAACGGAGCGACTTACGCACGATCGACCGAGTGACTGAAGCCGATCCGGAGCGGGCGTAGTCAGCCGCCGAACGCCCGGCACCCGCCCAGCGAACGTCGCAGAGCGGGTGCTGAGGGGTGCGTGGGGCTCAGGCGGGGGTGATGTTCTCTGCCTGGGGCCCCTTCTGGCCCTGGGTGACGTCGAAGTTCACCTTCTGGCCTTCCTGGAGCTCACGGAAACCGGAGCTGGCGATGTTGGAGTAGTGGGCGAAGACGTCGGGGCCGCCGCCGTCCTGCTCGATGAAGCCGAAGCCCTTTTCCGAGTTGAACCACTTCACGGTTCCGCTGGCCATTGTGCCCTCCAAGGGGATTCGAAACGGCTCCCGCACCGTGCGGGAGCCGGAGGTGATCGCCCTGGTCCTCAGAGACTGTGAACAGCAGAATCGCCCGTGCGCATTGCTCACGGGCGACCGGTACTTCGGAACCACGACAGCTGACCCCGACGCTACAGGGCGAGGTCCATCCTCGCCACGAGAACGCTCAGGTCGCAGGCGGCCCGAGTCATCCGTTCAGCCGCGCACTGTTGGTGGCCAGGGGGTGATTCTCTGCGGCCGGTCGCGTTGCTCGCCGCATACGCGGCGGGCCGGGTCCTGGGTGAGCTGCCCGAGGCGCTGGCGGCTGGACTGTCCGGCTTCGCGGGTGTGCGGCGCCGGATGCAGCTGGTCGGCGAGCGGCGAGGCGTGCAGTGGTGGATTCCTTCGGCCAGTCCGGGTCCTGGGGACGCGGATGGGCACGGCGCTCGCGGCCGCGGACGAGGTGGTGCTCGTGCCCGTCCGCGACGCGGTGCCCTCACCGAGGGGAACGCGAGCGGCACTTCACCCGGGCGGCCGCGTGACTTGATGGCTCGGGGCGGCGTTGAGACCTCTGACGCGTGCACCGGCGTGAGTCTTCACGACCCTGTGCAGTCCGCGGTCCCGATTCCGCGCCCGGCATCGGGACCGCGTCAGTCAGCTCAAAATCTCGCGGCCGTCTGCGGCTTCCTTTCGGCCAGGTCCGATGGCTTTGTGCCACTCACCGACCCGCTCCCGGGGTGGAGCCACCCGGCGCACAGAGTCCTGAGCAGCAGGCGGACCTGTCTACTTTCGCCGCCGCCGCGAGGGCGTTGAACCCGCCCTTCGTCACCGTGCCCGCCGATGAGCGCGGCGCCCCCGTGGTCCGCGCTGACCGTCCGGTCGACGAGGCGGGCGGCGACCGCCTCGGCGAGCGCGGCTAGAGGGACTCGTCCACGGCCGTGCACAGCGGTTCGCCGCCCTGGCTGGTGTGTCGGCACCTCCGCGCAGACCCGCCCCGCCGCCAACAGCTACGCGGGCCCGGCGACTCGGCCGCGCAGCCCGTGAGGACTCACGCGCGTCCGGAGGCTCGCCCGGCAAGCCGTCATTCGTAGCAACCACGTAACTCTTGAAGGAGGCACGTCAGTGCTCACGCGGAGGAGGGCCGCCTCACAGCCGACCAGTGGGCGGCGGCCCCACTCCCAGGCGACGACGTCGGGGACGTGCTGATTCACGCGATCCAGCAGGAGCGGTACCGCACCTTCGCTGATCACCGAAGCTGCGGCACCGCTCTTGGCCGACGTCTGAGGACCTGTTCCTCGTCGGCCCCGATCGCCCCGGCACCGAGCCAGATCAAGCTTCCGTGTAGCGAGCGAAGAACTCGATCTCGGCCTCCGAGATGCGCCGCGGACGGCCTGTATCCAGGTTGTACGCGGCCATCTTGGTGGTGGCCTCGGCGTACGTGCGGTCAGCGTCCCGGATCACGTATCCAAGCTCGAGCCGCGCCCCCCGGCAGCTGACGACCCATACATCCACGTCTACCGGCTCCTCGCGGTACACCAGGGGAGCGCGATAGTCCACGGTGGACTGGCTGACCACAAAGGCGTACTGACGGCGGTCGGCCTCGTCGGCGGGCGACAGGTCGTTGAACATCCGCGTCCGCGCTTCCTCTAGATAGGTGAGGAACAGCGAGTTGTTGACGTGCCCGTACGTGTCCGCATCGGCCCAGCGCAGCGGGAGCGCATAGGTGTACTTGGTCATGTTGCGTCTTCCTGTGTAGAGGGCGAGGTGCAGCAGAGGGCAGAGGGGGGCGCACGCTGGGAAGCCGCCGACCGAGGCGGTTTCCCAGCGGAGCTGCTGGTCTAGGGCTCTTGGCCTGCTTCCCGGGTATCCGGCTCACCACAGTCGCGATCTTCGATCAGGTTCAGAACCTCGCGCAGCACCCGCTGCTCGGTGTCGCGCTCTTCGAGGAGCTGCCCGATGCGCGTGGCTGCTGCGTCGGCTGCGGCTGGCAGCGCCGCGCGAACCAGCTGAAGGATTTCGGCGCGGCATGCGCCGTGCACGGCTTCCCTCGGCACGCGCGCGATGACGGTGGCAGGCGAGACATGGGTAACTGACCAGCAACCAGCCGTCTCTTCCACCGCCCACACCACGGTGCGCTGGTCAGGCGCGAGCGTCAGCTGGGCGTTGGGGCCCACGACCCTACTGATCGCCGGCATCGGGATGCTGTTCTCCCCGGCCAGCGCTGCCGCGTCCTCTGCGTTCGCCACGACCATCCGGGAGGCCAGGGCCGCCGCCTCCCGCCTCCAGCGGGCCGCGGCGTCCGCGGCCACGCGATTCTGCGCGTGCCGCTGCGCAGCTTCCACATCGTCCTGGTTGGCCGTCGTGGCTGCCCAGGCGTTCCGGGCGCCTCCGAGCGCGTCGCGCTCATCTTCGCCGCCCTCGACCCAGGTGATCACGACGAACCGGCACTCCGGCATCGAGGCCGGGTAGAGGACATGGCTGACGACCTCGACCGTCTCCCAGTCCAGGGCCGGCACGTTCATCCGGAATACATGACCGTCGCGCGTCTCCCCCATGTCATGCTCGGTCTCCCAGACGTGCCTGACGTCGGGATCCTTCTTGACCTTTTCGATCAGCTCGCGCAGCTCGGCGTCATCCGGCTTCGTGGCCTCGGCGAATTTGAGTATCTTCACGTAGGCAGAGGCGTGCATGTCCCAGTCCTGGTACTGGGTACGCGCCTCCGGCGACGTCAAGGCCCACAGGATGAGGTTCGCCTCCGGCTCCATCACCCAGGGCCACCACTCGGCCATAGCGGTGTTGAAGCCCAGGATGTTCCAGTACTGGTCGCACAGGTACGCAGGGCTGGGCATCTGCCGGTCGATGAGCAAACGCAGTGCCTGCTGTAGCTGCGGCTGGTTCGCGCCGCGCGGCGGAATCAGGTTCGAGCCGATGTTGTACAGCAGGAGCGCGTGGCGCTCCTCGCGGTCCAGGCCGAGCAGGGTCGCCAGGGACTCGCACTGCGCAGGGGTGAGCCGTGGCGGCGTCGCACCCTTTTCGATCTTGCGGTAGGTGCGCTCTCCCATGCCCAGAGCCTTGGCTGCTCTGGGTTGCGTGACACCTGCAGCCCTGCGCCACCGGCGCAGCAGCGCGCCGAAGCCCATGTACTGGCCGGCGGGCCGCTGCCCGCCGGCGCCCTTGCCGGAGGTCCCCTCTACCGCAGCGCCGTCGCTGTCACGCTGGTCCGGTTCCGTCGCGACCATTGAGATCCTCCCTCTCCTCTCAGATGGAGACGCCTGTTTTCGGGCATGAAAAAAGAGGGGCAGCACAATCGCTCACCCCCGCCCTTCCGTCTCCCCACCACGACCATACGCAAAGATTTAGCCGATCTTGACCACGTGTGGCCTCGACCACATACCACCTGGAATGCATTGTTTATTCCTGAACGGAACTCGGCGACACTGGAGCGACGTTCACTGCCGAATCGGGCATCTCGGCAAGGAGTTCATGATCGCTCCGCGAAACCGGCAAAAGTTTGCCGGTTTTCGTTCGCGGCCCCTAGGCCGGTCTAGACCAGGCTACGGAAATCCCCGCCCCTTCAAGGGGATCACCTCATTCCGCTTACACCGCAAGCGACTTACGGCCCCGTAGGTGAATCGGCGGGCACTCACCAGCCGACCGATCTATGCGTGCAAATCGGGCAAAAGATCGCCGTTGACGCCCTCATGCAGCTTGGCTTAAATCCATCTGACCAGCCGGTTCGACGCATAGTGGCATGAAGCACAGGGGGGCGCAGTGCAGATCATCTCCGGGAAGCTCGGAGCGATCCGACGGCTGTTGCCTGCGTCACGGCCCGCGGCCTCGACCCGCCGGCGCCGGTGTCGGCGCCCTCCCTCTGCGACTTGTACCGCGGCCTTTAGCTAAGTCTGGATCTTGTGGCGACACCCGCATATGTTCGTCGTCCCTCGCCGGGCACCCCGCCCGGCGTCTGGCGCCAGAAGGAGCGGCATGGGGTTCACGCGAGTCAGCTGGGCCACGTAGCCCAGTAAACAGCGGCGGCGCCCGAGAGGTGCAACTCCCAGACGCCGTCCGCCAAATGGAACTCCTGCCTGTGCAAGGGCCGGAGATTTACCCACCTTCACCGCACCGGGCCAATTCCCAAACACGCCCCGGAGCGGCTTCCACTTCAGAGGAGAGTGTTGCATGCGCACCGCCCTGCGCGAAAGGCCGATCAGTCCGGCCAGCGCGGCTGGCTGCCCCCTGTCCACCGCCGGCGACCGCATACCGGCCCGGCAGGGCTCGCTCCAGCACGGCGTCGGGGGTGGGGCCTGATGGCACGCATCCGCACGATCAAGCCCGAGGCGTTCGAGTCGGAGGACCTGGCCTCGGTCAGCCTCACCGCCGAGCGGACCTTCTTCGGGCTCCTGACCCAAGCCGATGACTCCGGTCGGCACCGTGACCACCCCGCGATCATCGCCGGGCGGCTGTGGGCCCTGCGTCCCGAGCACACCGCCACGCACGTCGCCCGCGACCTGGAGGAGTTGGCCTCGGCCGGGCTGGTGTGCCGGTACACCGGGTGCGACGGGCGGACTTGGCTGCACATCGTGACCTGGGACCAGCACCAGAAGATCAACAAGGCGACCGTTTCCCGCCTGCCGCGCTGCCCCACACACCAGGCCCGGCAGCACTGCGGCAAGTGCCAGGACGCGGCCTGCCCCAGCACGCGGGCAGAGGCATCGGCCCCGGTGGGACTCACCCCTCCGGGAGTCCTCCCGGAGGACTCCCGGAGCCCGCAGGGAGGGCTTCCGCTGCTTGTCATCCCCACCGCCGACACCCCGGAGCGCCCTGTGGAGCCCGAGACCGCAGCGGTCGGCGCCCCCACGGACACCGGCTCGACGCTTGCGGGTAAAACCGCAGGTCAGACGACACTAACGGAGGACTCCCGGAGGACTACGGGAGGACTACGGGAGGAGTCACGCCCTGGATCTAGGATCTTGGATCCTGGATCTTTCCTTACGGGGCGCGAGGCGCCCGCGACCGACTCCTCGGCGGAGGTCTCGGCCAAGCAGCTGGTGGCCGAGTACGTCAGGGGCTGCAACCGCCGCCCTCCGGAGGACTTCCTCGGCCATCTGGGCCGAAAGATCAACGCCCTGCTCGACGAGCGGTTCGAGGCCGACGACATCCGCGCCGCACTCGACAAGCTGCGGGCCAAGGGCCTCAACCCCAGCGTCCTGCCAAGCCTGGTGAACGAGGTCGTCAACGCCACGCCCCAGTCGGCTGCCGCGCTGTCGTCCGCCTCCGGCGCGGGGCCCTGGGCCAGCACCGGAAGCTCCTACACGCCGTATCTCAACCCCACCACCGAGCCGACGACGTTTGGAGGCCGCCTGTGACCCGCTCCCGCTACGCCGACCCGCAGCCCGCGATCTCCGAGCGGCTGCGTGAGCGCCTGGAGGCCAAGCTCGCCGAGCGCGGCCTGGACCTGGACCGTCCCCTGCCGGACACCCCGGAGCCGATCCCGGCCCTGGAAGCCGCCCAGGCCCGCCTCCCGGTCGACTACCGCGACGCCGTGCCCGAGCACCCGGACGTCGCCGCGTGGGTGCGCACCATCGCCGACAATGCCGTGGCGCCGAACGCCGACGGGGTCAACCCGCACTACGGCGCCACGGGGCGCCGGCAGATCACGCACGGGCCCAGCCTGCTGCTGTGGGGCGCCACCGGTACCGGCAAGACCCACCAGGCGTACGGGGCCATCCGCGCGCTCACCGCCGCCGGGTGCGGGGTCAACTGGTACGCGGCCACGGCCGCCGACCTGTACGCCGAGCTGCGCCCGCGCACCGGGGCAGACCCCGAGTACCTGCTGCGGCGGATCGTGCGGATCCCGCTGCTGCTGCTCGACGACCTCGGGGCGGCCAAGCCCAGCGAGTGGACCGAGGAGATCACCTTCCGGCTGGTCAACTGGCGCTGCCAGAACCGGCTGCCGACGATCGTCACCAGCAACATGCCGCCCGTGCGCACCTCCGAAGTGCCCGCGCGCCAGCCTGTGCTGCGCGAGCGGGTCGGCGACCGCGTGCTCTCCCGCCTGTCCGGCATGTGCACCGCCGTCGAGTTCACCGGGCCCGACCGCCGCTTCCGGCGCCGCTGACCCGCTCCTGCGCCACCGATCCGCCGTGCGGCCCGTCCGCCGCACCCTGTCCCGCCTCGCCGCCGCACACCACCGCACCGCGGTGCTGCCCTGCCCGCCATCGAGCGAGGCGACCTCGGAGACTCCCTTGCGCTACAAGACCACGAACGACTCCCCCGCACCGGACCTGCGAGGGATCGCCGACCACAGCTGGCACGCCCGGGGGGCATGCCACGGCATGGACCCGGCCCGCGCCGACGCACTGTTCTTCCACACGCCCCGGGACCACCAGGCCATCGCCGAGGCGAAGCGGACCTGCGCCACCTGCCCGGTGAAGAAGGACTGCTTCAACTACGCGATCGACAACCAGGTCCGCTACGGCATCTGGGGCGGCCTGACCGACAAGGAGCGCCAGCCCTGGCTGGCCAACCTGAGCAAGCGCCTGGACTACGGCCGCGTACGCGCCGTCCTCCAGGGACGGGACGTCCACCTGAGCACCGCGGAGCGCAGCACCCTCATTCACCACGCATACCTGCGCGGCTGGAGCCCGGAGCGTGTGGCCTACCTCCTGAGCGCCGACCTGGACTGGATCCGCGACCTGATGCGCGAGGCAGCCCACGTCATCGAGGACCGGGACCGCTACTGGGGCCTCGACGAAGCCGACGACGACGCCGACGGCGAGCACCCCCAGGACGGAGAGAGCACCACCTCGGACGGCCCCCGCCGGCTACAGACCCACGCCCTGATCGCCTCCCTCGGAAAGGCTGCATGACCACCCCACCGCTTCAGAGCCTGGGACCACTTCGCCATGGAGACCACCCGGACCACAAGGTGCCATCGGTGAGCATCGCCACGACCCACCGCAACTTGATCATCGGCGGTGCTGCCCTGGTCGCCGCTGTCGCCATGGCAGCCTCCGCCGACACCCTCGCCGCCCTCGGCCGCGCCGTGGGCTGGGGATACGTGCTCTCCTGGGCCCTTCCCGTCAGCGTCGACGTCCTGGCCCTGGTCGCCGGCCTCGCGTGGATCGCCGGGGGTACCGGCCGCAGCCTCGGCCGCGTCCTGACCCTTCTCACCGTCGCCGTCTCCGTCCTGCTCAACGCCTTGGGCCACCTCGTGTCGACCGGGCACCTCACCGCCAGCCCGTACTTGGTGATCGGTGTCTCGGCCGTGCCGCCACTGGCCGCAGCACTTGCCGTGCACCTCGGTGCCACCGTCACCACCGACCGCACCGCGCCGCGAGCGGACCACGGCGACGGACGAGCGGACCAGACCGGTCCGGAGGCTTCGGACGAAGACGCGTGGGCCACCCGGATGCCGGACCGCGAGCACCCGCGGACCGCCGACGACGCCGCGCGGACCACGGACCAACCGGCCGACTCCGACCCCGCGGACCACGACGCCCCGGCTCCGGACCAGCGGACCAACCCGGCACCGGACCACGACGCGGACCACAACGGTCCTACCGCGGACCATCCGACGGACCGGTCGGCGGACCAGGAGATCACCGCTGGTCCGCAGCAGGCCGACAGCGAGGTGCGGACCAGCAACGCCGCAGGTCAAGCGGCCCCTAGCGCATCTGGTCCGGCGGACCACGCGCGAGCGGACCACGAGCGCGGACCGGCCGAGGGAGCTGATCCGGCGGGCGCGGACCAGGGCGCCCCGGCGGACCAGATGCCGGACCGCGAGCACCCGCGGACCGCCGACGACACCGCGCGGACCACGGACCAACCGGCCGACTCCGACCCCGCGGACCACGACGCCCCGGCTCCGGACCAGCGGACCAACCCGGCACCGGACCACGACGCGGACCAGCCCACTGACCAGCCGGCGGACCCAGGTGAGGATGCCTCCTCGGGCGGACCGCGGGGGGCGCGGACCACGGGCAACGACGCCCCGGCTGCGGACCAGCGGACCAAACCCGCGGACCAGGACGAAGTCCCGTGGGAAGCGAAGGTCGCGGTCGCCCGCGAAGCCGCCCTCGCAGAAGGCCGGATGACCCGCCGAGCCATCCGACCGCACCTGCGCAAGGCCAACATCACCGTCAGCAACGAGCTGTTCAGCGACCTCCAGGCCGCCCTGTACGCGGACCCGACGCTCGCCCACCTCCCCCGCGACACAAGGAGAGCCCGATGAAGACCTGCGAGCGCTTTGCGCGCATCAAGCGCGGCTACGAGCAGGACATCGCCTACCTGCGCAACCACTCCCAGCGCAGCGCGGGCACCGCGGCGGCCAAGACGAGCGCGACCAACGCTCTCGCCGTGAAGTCCCGGATGGCCAAAGCCCTCGGCCGGCACTTCGAGCGCTGCCCGATCTGCGGATGACGAGTCGATAACCGCAGGTCAAACGCCCTATCCCTACCCTGTGACGCGGGGGGGGGGGGGGGGGGGGGGGGGGGGCAGCATCGCACCGGGGGGGCTAACCACCCCCCGAGCCCCGTCCCGGCCGGGTCTCGCCCAAAGCATAAGAAGACGCCGCTTGGGTGTCTA
>NZ_JBWKDS010000006.1:237197-268862 GCF_056435845.1 Streptomyces sp. NPDC043867
CCTCTCTCGAAATACTTCGCACGTCTCTACCCCCCCCCCCCCGCCCCCACCCCCCCCCCCCCCCCCCCCCCCCCCCCCCCCCCCCCCCCCCCCCCCCCCCCCCCCCCCCCCCCCCCCCCCCCCCGCCCCGACCCTGGAGGGCCCGCCATCCGCTCCCGCAACTCTCGTACGTCGATCCCGACCACAGCCGAAGCGATTGCCTGGGCGGAGGTCCTGGTCCGCCGGCACCTCCTGCATACCGCCGTCCTGGCCCCGAACGGCCAGTGGCTCGTGCAGAGCGCACCCGAGGCTCCCGTCCGCGTCCTGGACGGGCCCGCCGCCCTGGTCGCTCTCGCCGCCCAGATCCAGCACCACACCCGCACCAAGAGGAACCACACCCGATGACGCACCTGGACGATGCCCAGCCCCGCACCCCCGAGGAGGCGGTGGCCAACCCCTTCTCGCGGGGAGCAAGTTGGGGCGGAAGCAATGCTTCCGCCGACCCCGCCCCGAAGGGGGCGGGAGCGGACCAGCACCAGGGGGCGCAGGTCCGGCAGGATTCGACCGAGGGCGGGTCGAAGCCTGGGGGGAACAACCAAATCAGCCACCGCCGTCGCCGCCACTCACCTGCCCGTCAGCGCCCGCGTCAGCCACGCGAGACCAAGCGCCTGCGCCAACTCAGCGCCCGTTTCAACGATGCCGAGTTCGCCCTGATCACGTCCGCCGCCGCCCAGTCGAATCTGTCCGTCGCCGGCTTCCTCGCCCGCTCCGCCCTACGCGCCGCCCGCGACGTTGACCGCACCGCCGCCGAGATCGCCGACGAACGCGAAGTGATCACCGCCCTGTTCGACTCCCGCCGCCGTCTCGGCTGGGCGGGCAGCAACCTCAACCAGGCCGTCAAGACGCTCAACTCCGGGGCCGACGCACCGCAGCTCGAGGCTGCCATCACCGCCGTCCGCACCGCTGCCGACCGCGTCCACGAGGCCGCCGCCCAGCTCATCGCCCGACAGCAGACCCCGGCATGATGCCCAGCGTCAACAAGTCCGGCGACCGGACCATCGGCCTGCTCCACTACCTGTACGGTCCGGGGCGCGCAGAGGAGCACGTCGACCCCCACCTCGTCGCCTCCTTCGACGGCCTGGCGCCCGACCCCGGCCGCACCGCCGACTTCGCCACCGCCATCAAGGACCTGGCACTCCTGCTTGACCAGCCTGTCCAGGCCCTGCCCGCGCACGCCCGGCCCGCCAAACACGTGTGGCACACCTCGGTGCGCGCCGCCCCCGGCGACCGCACCCTGTCCGACGACGAATGGGCGGACATCGCCCGCCGCGTCGTCGCCGCCACCGGCATCGATTCCGGAGACGGCGAGCCTGGCTGCCGCTGGGCAGCCGTACGCCACGCGGACGACCACATCCACATCGTGGCCACCCTCGTGTGCGAGGACGGAAGTCGTCCAGACGACTTCCGCTCCGGCAAGCGGGCCCAGGCCGAATGCCGTCTCATCGAGAAGGAGCTGGGCCTGATCCAGGTCAACGCGGGCGACGGCACCGCCGCCAAACGGCCCACCAGCGCGGAGCGCCACAAAGCCGAGCGCCAGGGCCGAAAGCAGACCGCACGCGAAGAACTGCGCGAGACCGTCCGCCGCGCGGTGGCCGGCACCCAGAACGAAGAAGAGTTCTTCGACCGACTGGCCGCCGCCGGGCTGCTCATCCGCAAGCGCTTCGCACCCTCCGGTGACCTCCTCGGCTACAAGGTCGCGCTGACCGACGACCGCAACGAGGACGACGAGCCGATCTTCTTCGCGGGCTCCACGCTCGCCCCCGACCTCTCCCTGCCTCGCATCCGTGAACGCTGGTCCGCCGCCCAGCAGGCCCCCGACACCACTCCGGCAGATCCCGCCGCTCCGCCGAGCGGCCCGGCGCGAGCACGGCGCCACGCGGCAGCCGCAGCGTGGCAAGCGATCCTGATCATCGACCACGGCGACGACCACCAGGCCGCCGCCCACATCGCGGCGGCCGGGGAGGTCCTCGACGCCCTCGCCAAGACCTCCGCCGCCCACACCCGCAAGCAACTCCGTGAAGCAGCACGCGCCTTCGAGCGGGCCTCCCGCTCCCACGTCCGCGCCGAGCGCGGCCATGACCGCGCCCTGCGCCAGGCCGCCCGCGATCTCGTCTACGGCGGACCTGCCCTGGGCCGCGGCGAGGACGGCGCCACCACCGCCATGGTGATCGACATGGTCGCCTTCCTGGTCATCGCCGCCGCCCACTGGCACGGCAAGAAGAACCACGCCCAGCAGGCCGCAGCCGCCCGCCAGGCCGCCGAACATCTGCGCGCGGCCTACCAGTCCGCGGCCCAGCACCCGATGGCCGTCCTGCGCCACCGTGGCCGCCGTCTCTCCCAGCCCCTCCAGCGCCGCCAGGCGGTCCATCTACGACAGGCGGTGCCGGAGCTGGCCGAGCAGATCCTGACCGAGCCCGGCTGGCACGCACTCGCCGCGACCCTCGCCGATGTCGAAGCCGCCGGCCACGAGCCCGCAGCCCTGCTCGCCGAGGCCGCCGCCCGACGCGAACTCGACACGGCCGAGTCGGTCAGCGACGTACTGGTCTGGCGGCTGCGCCGCATGGCCGACCTGCCCGCCGACGCGTCCACCATGCCCGAGGTCGACACCGCCACTCCGCAGCGCGCCGAGCGCCCGAAGCGGCCCTCCACCGAATACAACTCCCGGCCCAGGAAGGCAAGGTGATTACTGAATCCGCAAGTTGCAGCAGGTCAGCAGCCTGGGGCACTCTCCGTGTGGCCGATCAACGACGACGAGGGGGACAGATGTTTCGACGACGTGCTGACCGCGAGTTCCGCAACGCCCAGCTTGCTGGCCAGGCTCTGCTGCAAATGCACGCGACCTGGGCGGCGCCCGACTTCGTCAGCCCGGCCGCCGAGTCGGCACCGACCGCCCAGGACAGCGAGGGAGTCGAGGAGGTGCCCGACTTCCCGCCGCCGGACCTTCGCGTGCCCTCACGCCACGAGGTCGAGGGGCTGATGATGCGCTGGGAGCAGCCGCTCGTCATCGACAGCGAGGTCCGCGAGTGCCCGCAGTGCGGCGCGTACCGGGACTGGATCATCTTCAGCATGCGCGACGACACGATCTGGCTGCGCTGCCGCGCCGGCCACAACACCGCCGAGCCGCGCCTGGACCCGGCCTGGTACAACCGCAACTCCGGTCCCGTGGACCACTTCCACCCCACGCTGGACGACGGCCTGCGTCACCTGGGCCACTGACCCCCGCACCCCCTGCCCGCCGACAGCGGATCGCGCGTCGGCCCAAGTCAGACCGCCCGCTCGCACACTAAGGGGTTCACATGCGTCACCACACCACGGCCGCCCTCGTCCTCACCACGATCGCCGCACTCGCCCTCACCGCCTGCTCCGCCGGCAACTCCGGCACCTCGCCGACGGCGACCTCCTCGCCCCGCGGTGGAAGCGACGCCGTCGACGCCAAGCCGCTGTCCTCGACCGCGCTGAGCAAGCGGCTCCTGACCGAGAGGGACCTGGGCGAGGGGTACCTACCCAAGCCCGAGCGCACTCGGCACAACGACGACGTCACGGTGATCGGCTGCCCCGCCCTCGACAAGCTCGGCGGGGACGCGGCGACCGGCCAGAGCCTCGACCTCCCGAACAAGGCGAAGGCCGCGTTCACCTATAGCGGCGGCAGCGACTCCGAGGTGAGCGAGGAGCTCTACAGCGACACCGCCAGCAAGCTGTCCGACGGCATCGGGCGCATCTTCGACGCGATGGCCTCCTGCCCCAGGTACCAGGTCGTCTCGGGCAGCACCGCCATCGACATGACCACCCAGACGACCTCCGCTCCCAAGCTCGGCGAGGAGCAGTGGAGCCAGCTGCTCACGTACTCCGCCGGCGGTCAGCGCAGCGTCGTCAAGCAGACGGCGATCCGTAGCGGCACCGTCCTCGTGGTCGTCTCTGGCTCGCCCGGACTCGTGGACACGCATCTGAGCAAGGCGTTCGCCAAGGCCAATGCCGTCTCCTAGCCCTCGGCCGTATCCGCAGCCCCGCAAGCGCGTCTCGCTTGCGGGGCTGCGTGCCACCCGGACGGGTCTCGTTGTGCAGCGGCCGGCACGCGACTCACCTGGCCCGGCACGCGGTTGGGCGCCAGCGGGTACCGAGTGATCCCCCGCTCCGGCGGGACGCCCCCGGGAGCCGTGACGGAGCGTAAACCTGCCCCACTAGAAGTTTTCGACCTTGTTACGGTGCGGGCGGGCGCCAACTCCAAGCGTCTGGGGACCGAACTGGGCCCAGACGCCCACGATCTGAAGGGAACGTCATCTTGCGCCGCGATACCGACGACGTTCGGTTCATTCTTCTAGTCGCCATCCCGATCGGAGGCGTTCTCGCCGGTTAATTCCTGCCCGAGCCGGCCTCGACCGCAGGCGTTGTGATGACGGCGACCTGCATCGGGGGGATGGCGGTTATCCATGCGGACTTGGTCGAGAAGATCAAGGAGGAACGCCGGAAACAGATGCGCCGTGAACTGCGCGAGCGTTCCCAGCGCGGCCCAGAAGCGTGATCGCCTCCAGATCTGAGCATGGAAGCAGCCCACCGAGGAGCGTGTTGGCCGTGATTCTTCCGAACGCACGGAAACGGCAACGAATACCCCCTGTAGCCTTTGTCCAGTTCCTGAGTTGATGTTCCACGGCGTCGCGCCTGGCGGCTCCGACGGTCCTTCGTGCGGCAAAAGCCCGGTGGCCAAGCCATTGAGGCTCGACTACCGGGCTGGGATGGGGCGGGGCAGAGTACGGAACGCGGTGTGGGCTGAAGCATCACCTCTTTCACGTACGAGGGGCGTGGGATGGCCACCACACGGTCGCGGTGCACCCGTACGCCGGCGAGCCGGTCGTCGGTCGGCAGGTGGACGACGAGATCCCGGTGGCTCTCCTGGATACGGTCGGCCGCGGTCACGACGTGATGCGTCTCGGCACAGCCCGACAGCGAATAGGCGTCGCCGGGTTGCAGGCACCGGCCCGGTCGTCGAAGGCGTCGAGGTCGCGTTCCTGCCGCTGATGCCACCAGCGGGCGCGTTCACGAGCCTGGAGAAGCGTGTAGGTCTGGCGGGTGACCTGGGCCTCCTGCCAGATGCGTCGGTGGCCTTTCATGGCAGCCGATGCACCAGGCGGGCGCATCCGCGAGGTCGCGGTTGCGGGCGCGGGAGCCGCAGCGCTCGCAGCACAGCGCGTCGAAAGCAGGGAGCGGGTTGTGAAGAACACCTTTCCAGGATCTGAGGAGTGAACGCAGCCCGTGGAGGGCAGGGCCCGGCATCGCGCCGGGCCCTGGTGTCAGCCGCGGTGGACGATGGTGAGGCGCTTCTCCGCACTCTGTGGCAGCCGGTGGCGTGCTACCGGGACCGGGGATGCGAGCGAGGCCGCGAAGAGTGCGACCAGCTCGTTGGGGACGCTCGGGCTGAAGTTCGCGCACCACAGATAAGGGGCACCGAACGTGGGCTCGGCCCACGCCTGCCAGCCCATAAGGTCCTCCCGCAGATCAGCGTCGGCGATCAGGTCCGGCAGCATCTCGAGCGAAACGTGCGAGGCGAAGCCGGGGTCCGTGGCGGCGGTGAAGGGACGGTCCACGTCACGAATCCAGCCCTGAGCGCTCAACGCCGTGACCACCGTCTCGGGCGCGTCGAAGCCCGTATCGGGCACCGCGCTCGCGTCGAGCGCGATGAGGAAGTCGTGAAGTGCCTCGGGCGGCACGCCGGTGGTGAAGTACGCGTTCCACTGCGCCAGCGCGCTGCTGGCGTCCGAACGCGCTGAGATCTGCAGGGCCACCCGCAGGCCGCCGAGCGTGAACGGACTGCTGGCCAGGACCCATTCCGCGCCGCGCAGTTCGTCCGGGCTCACATACAGCAGCGTGTCGCGGGAGGTCGGCCACATACGCCATCCCAGGCCGGTGAGGGTGTCCCCGACCCGCTCGGCGAGGGCGTCGTCGTCGCCGGCCAGATGACGCGGGGTGACCCAGCGCACCAGGTCCGGCGAGGCGGGGCGAGAGGAGTCAGAGGGATGGTGCGGGTTCAGGGGCGCCTCCGTGGGCTCAGGGGTGGTTCACTGCCCGCCACTGGGGCGGGTGCCGCGCCGGCGGCGCGGCGGGGCTTCGGTCGGCTCGTGCCAGGTCAGCGCGACCGCGACGTCGGGCAGGAGGGGGCCGAACTGCTCGGCCTGCTCCGGCTCGGTGAGCAACAGCACCGGACGCCCCTGGTCGTCGCGGGCGTCGGCAACGGCGCCCGCACGGTGAGCCATCGGGAAGTCGGGGTTGATGGCAAGCTGTACGACGGCCTCGCGGTCGCAGGCCGACAGCCGGTCGAGCAGGTCGCCGACGGTCAGCTCCGGCCGTGCTCCGAGCGGCTCGGCATCCTTGGCCTCGGCGAAGAACACCACCGGTCGGCCGGCGTCGTCGCGGGTGGGGACCACGCCGCCCAGGCAACGGACCGTGCGGGCGAAGGGGTTGATCCACAGGCGAACCACCACGTCGCGGTCACTGGCGGACAGACGATCCAGCAGGTCGCCGATGGTCAGCTCCGGGGCCAAGACGTTCTCCTTGCAGTAACGGGCGGGATCCCGCCAGGGGCCGAGAGCAGGGTACGTGCCGTACATGAGCAGCGGCCCTGAGCCGCGCGTGAAGGGTGACCGGCTCACAGGGGCCGGGACGTGGCCAGGACGCGCTGGACCGTGGCCGCGACGATCTCCGCCGGCGTTTCAGTGTCGAAACGGATCCGGTAACCGGGGACCTTGGCGGTGCCGGTGACGGCGAGCGCCCAGCCGTCGCCGTCGGTGCCGGGGCGGCCGAGCGGGAACCATCCGAGGTAGAAACGGCCGTCCTTGCTGCTGACGTGAACATCGGCCCGGTCGTCCACGACGAGGTTGAAGAAGTCCGCCTTGAACAGGTCGGTGACCATCGTCGCCTGGCCGGGTCCAAGCTGCCACGAGCGCAGCCGCAGGGCCTCGGTGGTGGTAGAGAATCCGGGCGTGGACGCTTCCACGGTCACGGACAACACCTCTCTGACCTGGGGTTTCGGGGAAGGTCGTCTACGTTGACATGCCCCTGGCGGCTTTACCAGTCCTTCCGCGATCTTTCCTGTCTGCCCCCGGCGAACTGCCGGGCGCGGGTCTCGCGCATCACCGACAGGTGGACGGGCCGTCCTATCCGCGGGTCGTCGCCGACCAGGCGGCCCAGAGTTCCACGAGCCTGCGGCGGAGCTGGCCTCGCTGCTCTTCCAGTACCAGCGAGGTGGGCGACAAGACGAAAACGTTGTCCCGGTGCGGGAGGAACCCGAGCTGCTTCCACCCTCTGGCGATTTTGGCCGTCACGCGGTTCCACTCGGCTTCGTTCCGCAGCCGGTTCGCACTCAGGTCGGAGACACCGGGCGAGCACGCCACGGCTCGGCATCCGGGCATCAGCCGGAAGATGGCTTCGGCGGTGAGGATCGCACCCAAGCCTCGTCCGTGTAATAGCCCGTGGCGGGATCGAGGAGGGCCTGGGCGATCTCATAGAGGTCCTCCGATGCCTCCTCCATGGCCGCGTACGCATTGCGCCCGCGGTCGAGGTGCACACGAAAGAAGGTCATCGAGCCGACCGCGCTATCGCTCGCCGTGTACGCCGGGCAGTCCTCTGCGTCGCACGCGCCGGACGCCGTCGGGCAACGGCTGCTGTCGTTATCCCGGCGGCGGTGGAGGATCTCCACGCTCCACTCTTCCAGGGCGTCCGCATCAGGGGTGTCACTCAGCGTGCCGTCGTAGACGATGCGCAGGTGCAGCTCGGAGGGGTCGCCGGGGAGCGGCAGGGGCTCGATCACCGCAGCAGCGTAAGTGAGGTCGTCAAGTCCTCTCGCCGTCTGCGTTGGACATGACGAAGCCCCCGGAATCGCGAGGCGAAATTCCGGGGGCCGTATGAGAGGGGCATGTTGTTAGCTCTCGGTGGAGCCGTCGTTGTCGGCGTCGTCCGTGCGGCGTCGGCGGGCGACCAGGAGTGCGCCGGCGCCAGCGGCGAGCAGGACTCCGGCGGCGCCGAGCAGCCACGGGGTGGCCTCGGCGCCGGTGTGGGCGAGGGAACCGTCTGACTCCGGGGCCGCAGTGCCCGATGCGGTCGCCTCGGAGGCCGGGGAGTCGGTCAACTTCTCCGTCGACTCCGGTGTGCCGTGGTCGCTGGCGCCGCCGGACGTCGGCTTCTCGGTGGGCTTGGCCGTGGGCTTCTCGGTCGGATTGTCGGTGGGCATGTCCGAGGGGTCGGGGCTCGGCGGAGTGGTGTGGGTCTTGGCGTTGGTGACGGTCACGGTGACCGGATCGCCGGGCTTGGCCTTGAAGTCGCGCTGCCCCTTGTAGAGGTCGTATCCCGCGGGCTCCTGCGTCTCCTTGACCCAGAAGTCAGTGCCTGTGCGGTTGTTGACCGGGAGCTTGGCGGTGGCGGTGCCCTCGTCGCCGGTGGTGAGGGTGAGGAGGGTCTTGTCGCCGGTGCCGATGTTGACGGTGGCGCCGGCCAGGAGCTTGCCGCTCTTGTCGTCCTGGGCCTTGAGCAGGACGGAGGCGGGCTTGAACGGGTCGATGATGGTGAGCGGGGCGTCGGTGCCAGGGGTGACGATGACGTCCTGGTCCTCGACTACGTCATGCAGCGGGCTGCCGCTGGACGTCTCCTTGAGCCGGTAGACGCCCGGCGCCAGGTCCTTGAAGGCCAGGTGGCCGTTGGCGTCGGTCTTGCCGCTCCCGGCTTCCTTGCCCGTGGAGTCGTAGAGGGTGAAGGACGCGCCGGCCAGGACGTCGCCGCCCTCGTCCTTCTTGAGGATGGCGACGCCTCCGCCCTCTGCGGCATTGCGCGGGGCAGGCATGGTGGAGGCGGACGGGGCCGGGACCGGGGTCTGGGCGGAGGCAGACGGAGCCCAGGCCAGGGATCCAGTCACGGTAGCGGCGACGGTGAGGGCCGCGGCGGGCAGACAGCGGGTGGAACGGGTGCGCAAGTAGGAACTCTCCAGGTCGGAGCGGGATGGGCAGGGAGCGAGGGAATGGTCAGCGGGTCCGGCTCGGGCCGGCGAGCGCCACAGGCGGGGTGGCTGGCGAGGAAACGGGCGTCTGGCGCACCGGGGCTGTCGCCGCGACGTACAGATGGCGGCGGGTGTGGAACGGGATGTCCTTCACCACGCGGGTCACCGGCTCCGTGGAGACCAGCGAGGCAGTGAAAGCGGCGACCAGCGTGATCGGGGTGCCCTGGGAGAACCGTGCGCGCCTGTAGGGCTCGCTCGGGTATCCGCCCCAGGCCGACCAGGTGGGTGAGTCGGAGTGAAGGGTGGTGGCATAGCGGTGCTGTACGACGCCGAGGGACTCCGGATCGCGGAAGAACTGGGTGCCGTCGGTCTTGACCTGGTGGCTCCAGCCGCGGGTGAGGAGCAGCGTGTACGCCTCTTGCGGCGGAGTGTCGTCCGTGAACAGCCGGTCCCGATCGCTGTGGCGGCCTTCCAGGTAGAGGTCCAGGAGTTCGGTGTGGAAGTCGTGCAGCAGCTCGGCGGGGGTGGTGATGTCGAAGCTGATCTGCCACGCCGGGGGACCGAACGGGGCGCGGTTGGCCGTGACCGTCCACTTCCCCTTGCGTGGGCTGTCAGCGTCGGGGACCAGGCCGGTGAACAGTCGCAGGCAGGGGCTGGTGGCCAGGGCCGCGTCTTCGTCGGACTGATGTACGGACCAGTCCTCGGGAAAAGGCCAGGCCGTAGCGAGGTCCGCGGGCCCGGGTCCGGCCAAGTGGCGGGGCAGGACCTTCACGGCCCGATCCGGGTCGAGATTGGTGAAGGGGTCAGTCGACACGGGCGGGTCCTCAGCGGCGGCGAGTGGGCAGGGTGGCACCGGCCGCGGCCGGTGGGAGCGTGGCGGTGCTCCAGCGGGGGACGCTGCGCGTATTGAGCGCGGGCGGGCGGCGTCGGGCGGCGGCAGCCTTCCGGACGTCGAGCGGGGTGGGCGCGGGAGGTTTCGGCGGCTCGACGGGAGTGAGCTGGGCAAGGTGGGCGAGTCGTGGGCTCAGGTCCGCCTGGTAGCGGGCAATGGGGGTCGGCGCGACGAAGGAGGCTGCCATGGCAGCGATCAGACGTTTCGGGGTGCGGGCGGTGAAGTTCGCCTGAGCACGAACGCTCTTCCGCTCTGGTCCCGCCCACAGCGTCACCACTTCGGCATCGGGGCCGCTACTGACGACGTCGATGCTCGCGCCAGCCAGCTGGTCCGGGGAGACGATCTCGATCGAGCCGTGTGCGAGCGGCTTGCGTTCCCAGCCCGCGTCGAGGAGAGGCTGGACCGCGTCGGTCCAGTAGTACGAGCGGTCCGCCAGGAAGCTCTCGCTGTCCTCGTCCCACTCACTGGCCAGGGCATGGATGAAGTCGCGGACGATCTCCGGCGGCATCTTGTCGCTGACGCTCGCCGTCCAGCGGGAGGCGGAGACCGCGTCCTCGGCGGCGCTGATCTTCCACACGTCGAAGTCGTCGCCGAACCAGCCGATCTTGATGCGGTGATCCGGGGAAGTGATGAGGAGCTGGCACGGTCCGTCGTCTAGGTGGTGGTGCGGCCAGTCTTCGACGGGCTCAAAGCTGGGATCGCCGGTTCCGCCGAGGCCGGCGAGGTAGCGCGGGGAGACGTAGACATCTCCCTCGATCGGGGTGGGGTCGGTCATGGGCACTTTCGTCGGGATCGGGAGGAAGGTTAGCGGGTGACGGCCGGGCGCGCGGCGGGTGTGGCCGGCCTCGGCGCGGCGGGGGCCGCCGACAAGTGCGGCGTTGCCGACGCCGGGGGGCGGCATGCGTTCGGGGGCGACCTGCATCTCGCCCTCCGCCCAGCGCAGCGCGTCGACGAGGTCGACACGGAAGTGCGGTCCGTGCAGCAGCTTGCGGGAGCTGCGGGGCAGGTGGCCGGCCGCGTCCGCGATGGCGGCCGTGACCAGATTGCGGAAGCTGCCCTGCAGAAGCGGCTGAAGTTCCGCGGCGCCCATGTGAGCGACGTCGTTCAGGCGCAGGGAGCGCCGCTCGGACGAGGAAGTGCGGGAGGGCTGGGGCATGGCGGTGGTTCCTGTTCAGCGGACCGTGCTCGGGGCAGTGCGCGGATTACGCCGCGGACTCGGACGGCGGGGCGACGGCGAGGGTGAGGTGCGCGAGAGCCTCGTCGGCGCGCGCCTGGGCGGTCTCAGCCGTGGGCCCGGTGGTGATCAGGAATCCGGCGCGGGCGCTGAACATGTCGCCAGCTGGCGGCAGGATGACCGTGTCGCCGACCGCGCGCTGGAAGGTGACCCGCTCCAGCCACGGGGTGCGGGCGGCGAAGCCGTGATCGAGGTGGCAATGGGTCAGGGTGCCGGAGGCGCTCGGGTACAGCAGCCGGATCGCGGCGGCGCTGCGGTGCGTGCGTGTGAGGTCGGGGGCCTGGCCGCAGGCGGTGTCAGCGGCGGCGCGGGCCAGGTCCCCACCGGTGGCGAGCCGGACCAGGTGGCCGATCATGTCGCCGCCGAGGCGCGCGTTGACCTCGATCAGTCGGGGGCGGCCGTTGACGAGGCGCATCTCGACGTGGCTCACGCCGTCGGTGATGCCGAGCGCCTTGATGGCCGCGGCGGCGACGGGCGCCACCTGGTCGAGCAGCGGATCGGCGGCATCGACGCTGTGCGCGATCTCTTCGAAGAACGGCGGGACGCCGAGGGTCTTGCGGGTGACGGCCACGGGGGTGGTGTGGCCGCGGTGGGTGACGCACTCGACGGAGACCTCGGGGCCGTCGAGGTACTCCTCCACCAGCACGTTGGTACTCTCGATGCCGTCGCGGGCGCCGGCGGCGGCGAACTCGAAGCCGCGCGGGAGTTCTTCAGCGCGGTTGACGCGGATGACGCCGAGGCTTCCCGCGCGAGCGTCGGGCTTGAGCACGACCGGATACCCGATCGTCTCGGCGGCGAGCGACGCCTCCGGCAGGGAGCGTGCGGTCATCGACGCCGCCGAGGGCACGCCATGACGAGCGAACAGAGTGCGGGCGGTCGCCTTGTTGCGGGCGACCTCCATCACCTCTGGGCTGTTCGTCGGCAGGCCAAGGCGCCGAGCCAGGCGCGCGGTCTGGACGAGATACCGCTCGGTCCACGTCACCACCCCCGCCAGCTCGTGCCGTTCGGCCAGGGCCTGGCCGGCAGCGGCCAGCGCCTGGGCGTCGCAGGGATCGGCAATCTCAAAGTCGGTGATGAACTCCCGCTCCCAGGTGGGTGCGGCGGGAGTGATCAGGACGACGTCGTACCGGGCGGCGACGGCTTCGAGGCAATAGCCGCGGTACACCTCGGCCTCCGGACCGGTAGTGGAAACGACAAGGACGGCGGACAAGGGCTCTCCAAGACAAAGCAGGTAGGGGGCAGTTCAGGCACGGCGGCGTCGGTTCAGGGGGAGCGCCGGCGGCGCAGCTCGAAGACGGAGGCCCACTCGGGGTGGTCCGCGATCAGCTGCCTCGCGTACAGCGCGGTGTAGTTGTTGTTGAGCCCGCGCAGCCCCTGCGGGAGTCGCCAGCGCAAGTCCTCGAACAGTTCCTTGAGCCCGATGCGGGTGGCCCCGGCGGCGAGCCGTTCGGCCGTCAATTTCTCCAGGGCCCGGTAGACGTAAGGGTGCGCGGCGTCGAAGGCGAGGAACTGGTCGATGATCGTGGGCCGGGATCCCGCGCGGGAGGATGGGCGGGGCGCCGCGGTGACGGCCTGGGCAAGAGCAGAGAGCACGGGCATGAGAGGGATCTCCAGGGGGAACCGGGGGAAGGACGAGGTCGGTCAGGGAACGGTCAGGCGAGACGGGCGCGGAGACCGGGCAGGGCGCGCAGGCGCATGAAGGCGGCGCACAGGCCGAGGGCCTGGAGCACCGCGCAGGCGGTGATGACGTGGCCGAGCAGGGCGGTCGGCACCGTGGCGACCAGGAGGCCGGCCAGGGGGAAGGGCAGTAGGAGCAGCAGGATCGTCAGGGAAAGGGTGGCGCCGAAGACCTGCTGCGGGATGAGGTGGGAGCGCAGGGTGCGCAGGACCACCGTCATGCCGCCCTCGCCGGCCATGAGCACCGCGATCAGCACGAGGTACGCGGTGTAGGTGTGGGTGAGCGAGACGGCCAGGCACGCGCAGGCCGCGACGGTGGCGGAGAATGCGCCGACGGTCCACAAGCCGAAGCGGTCGATCGCGCGGCGGCACACCGCGACCGTGATCAGGGAAGCTCCGGCGGCCACTGACCAGATCAGGCCCACGTCCGCGCTGGAGTGTCCGAACTGCTGGACCACGATCACCGGAGCTGCGGCCTGGAGCAGCCCGATGGCGAGGTTGGACACGGTCAGTCCGCACACCAGCCAGCCCAGGGCGGGCAGGGAGCGCAAGGTCGTCCATCCGGTGCGCAGCCCCGCAAGGACCGGCTCCGGCACATCGGTCTGCCCGACGTGCTGGCGGGGAGCGAGCGCGCACGCGAGGAGCGAGAAGACCGCGATCATGGCCAGCATCCCGGCGGCCCCGGCCCGCTCCAGCAGGAGGCCGGCGATGGCGGGTCCGGCCAGGGTGCCGACTTGGTCGATGCCCAGGAGTACCGACTGCACGCGGTGGGCGCGCTCGCCGGCCTGGCGGCTAGCGACGCCTCCCGCGGTCTCCGCTGCAATGTAGGAGAACTCGGTGAGCACGCCGGTCAGGGCGGCGAGCAGCATGACGGTGACCGTAGTGGGCAGGCCGGCCTCCAGCTGCGGCAGCGCGACGGCGGCGGCCACCACCACGGCGGCCCGCATCGCCGAGGCCACTCGCAGCACGCGGGTGGTGCCGTGACGGTCAACCATGGCCCCGGCGACGGCGAACGCACCCAGGCGCGGGACCCACTCCAGTGCGAACGCCAAGCCGGTCAGGGCTGCGGAGCTGGTGGTGGCGAGCACCAGTAGCGGGATGCCGTACGTCGTCACGGCGAAGGCGCCGGCATCCATGCTGCGGGGCAGGTAGATGCCGCGCAGCAGGGTGGGGACCGGCCGGCGGGCGTGCCGGGGTCCGACGCGGGACCTCACGCAGCGGGCTCCATCTCATCCGCAGCGTGGGAGGAGTGGAGGGCCGTGTGGTGCACGACGTACGCATTCGTCTGGAGCCAGGCGGCCAGTGCGCGCTGCGGGCCGTCGAGGGCGGAGATGGCCTCACGGGCGAGGACCGCTCCACCGGGGACCAGCAGCCCGTTCGCGTTGCCGAGCCTGGCGGCTCCGCCTTCAAGATCCTCTGTGTGGCTGAGCAGGGTGAGGGTGCGCTGGACGCGGGTGACGAAGTCGCTGGCCATTGTGGGGAACTGGTGGGTGCGGGCCCAGTGCGCGGCCGTGTCGTACACGTCGGCGAGGTCCTCGCCACGGGAGGTGAGCCGGTAGCGGACCCGCTCGTGCTCGTCGCCGTAGACGAGGCCGAAGTCGCGGGCTCGGTCTATGGCATGACCAAGCTGATTGGCGGTCAGGTCGCTGAAGGCGGCCTGCAGGCTGCCGCGGCGGCAGGCGATGGGGCCGTTGTCGGCGATTTCGCTGACGAGGCGGATCAGGCCCGGCAGGGACAGGGCGCGGATGGTCTGGCGACTGTCCAGGCGGGGGGTCGGGCATCTGGTCATCGGCGGTGGCCTCCTGCCTGCGGGAGGGCGCCGGGGCGTACCGGTATCTGGTGGGAGAAAAGGTCGGTGGGCTTCCAGGCCGTGGCCGCGGGCTGGGTGGACAGGGCCGGGGCCGCTGCCGCGGGGGTGGGGGCTGCGGGTGCCGGTACGCGGGGCTGGGTGGTCAGCCATGGTCCGGATGTGGTCTGCGTCGCGGCCCGGGCCTGGCCCCACAGGGGGTGGGTGTCGGCGTCGGCGAGCGGGCGTCCTGCGGCCCAGGCGCTCAGAGCCCGGTAGACGGGGGCGAGGGCGTGGCCGTTGGCGGTCAGCTCGTAGGCGCGGCCGTCCTTGTGGACCAGGCCGTCCTCGACCAGGCGGTCCAGCTGGGGGTAGATGTTGCTGAGCCGGTGGCTCGGCATCGCCGCGGCGGACAGGGCCTTGGCGCTAAAGGCGCCGCGGGCCTTGAGTGCCCACAGGATCGGCGTGGCGTGCCGGGGGCCGATCAGTGCGAGGGTGTCTTCGATGTTCTGCGCGGGCGCGACCTGGGTGACCGGCTCCAGCTTCCCGGTGTCCTTGTTCTTGACCAGAGGCTTTTCCAGGTGCTTCTCGCCCCAGGCGGCGATCACGGTCAGGACGGGCATCAGGTCGGCGCCGCGGCCGGTCAGGCCGTAGGTGACGTGTCCCTGAGCGACCTCGGTGCGCTCGACCAGCCCGGCGTCGGTGAGCTTGCGCAGCTTGGGGTGGAGTGTGCCGTCATTGAGCCAGGGCAGGCGCGGCTTGATCTCCGCGTAGCGCAGGGGCTGAGCGGACAGCGTCATCAGGATCCACACGCTCCACAGCGGGGTGATCATCTCCAGCGACTCGGTGACACGTGAGACGTCGACCTGGGTGGAGCGGGGCAGACCGGTGGTGGCCAAGGGGCTAACTCCTAAGGCGGGGCAGTGGTTCAGCGAGAGCGGGTGGCAGCAGGTGCCGGGGCGCAGGCGGGTGCAGCAGGTGCTGACGACGGCGGAGGCGGTGCGGCGGGGGCACGGTGCAGGCTGGCGAGGACGGCACTGACGGTCTTGGCGTGGGCGTCCCGGGTGGCGACGGATTCAGCGATCCGGCGAGCGCAGTCGAGCAGGTGGCCTGCCTCGAACGTTCCGATCTGCCTGTCAGGGTGAGCCAGCTCAAGCAATCGCTGCAGTTGGAAGGTGATGTTGCGCTCGGCAAGCTGCAGATCGGCGTGGCTACTGGTCAGGGCGGCGAGCATGGTGCCGGTCGGATTGGTATCGGCGTGGGCTTCGAGCGCGGCCATCGGCTGGCCGTACAGCTCCTCGATGCGTCCAGCGATGGTCTGGGAGGCGGAGTGGGGCAATCGGGGGCTTTCACGGTCGGCGGGCCCGCGCCGCCCCGGCCCGTGCCGGGGCCGGGGCGGGCGGGAGCATGGTGGCGAGGCGGGGCCGGGGGAGCTGCGCCGGCCGCTCGGGACGCGGCCCGGGCGGCGGCATCGTGCGCAGCAACTCGGTGAGCGCGGTGGCGTATCCGTCGCGGGCGGACAGGGCCGCCTCCATCCACTGCGCGTCGAACCGCAGGTCTTCAGCGGACAGTTCGCCCATGTCGCGGTCAGCGGCGGTGGCGTCGTGGATGCGGTCACGGACCCGGGCGACCTGCTCCTCGGCCACGGCCAGCCAGGAGCGCAGCTCCAAGGCACGCGTCAGGGCGGCGGACGCCTCGGGGCCGCCGGCCTGCGCGTACAGCTCGCTCAGCGAGGCGCCGAAGGCTTGGACCAGCGCCTCGTCCTGGCTGGTGGGCTTGTGCATAACGCTCACCGCACCGCTCCTCGCACCGGGACCGACGGCGTGGGCGAGGCGCTCGCTACCGGTGCGGTCTGAAGGGCCGGGCTGCGACGGGAGGCCGTTTCGGCTCCGCGCCAGGCTCCCGGGCCCCTGCGTCCAGGGGAGTTCGGGTCGGTGTAGTGGCGTACGACCATCGCCCGCCCGTCGCGCACCGCCACGGCGGCATTGACCTGGTGGGCCAGCTCCATGACCGGGTCGTCCAGCACGTCGCCGGATGCGTTGTCGAGGGCTGCGACGAGGGCGTCCTCGGCCTTCTCCAGTACCTCCTGGGCCTCGGCGAGCATGCCGTACCACTTCACGACGACGGTGGCGTCGTTGGATGCGTGCGGGGCCGCAGCCACCGCCCGACGCAGGTCGGCCAGCGGCATCTGGAAGCGGGCCTCGATCTGCTGGGCGATGACACCCATCACGTCGTCGGCGCCGTCGGACACGACACGGCTCCTTTCCTTAGAAATGCGTGGGCAAGGGGGCGCGCTTCTCTGTTCAGCAGCGAAGGGCGGCGCCGGTCTGGGAAATTCGCGTAGCCAGGCGGCTAGTCGAGGCACATGTAGACGTCGCGGTAGACGTACGAGCCGGAGACCCAGCCCTTCACGCCCGTGCTCTTGTCGGTGATGTAGTGCCAATTCCCGCTGGTCTTGTGGACCGTGAAGCGGTGGCTTCGGTAGAGCACACCGACGGCGGTGGACTTCGTGCTCGCCCTGGAACGGATCGTGACCGCGTTCGTGTGTACGGCCCACGGTCCGGGCCGGTCACACGGGCGGCTGGTCGGCGCGGAGGCCGGCGCCTGGGCGGGTGCCGCGCTCGCGGACGTGGCGCCAAGGAGCGGCAGGGCGAGCGCGCCGACAACGGCGGCAGAGACGGCTATGCGGGGTGAGCGCATGAGGAATTGACCTCCAGAGGAGAAGGAAGGGAACACAAAGCGCCCCCGGGCTGACGCCGGGCGGGTCGTGTTCAAGAGTCCGGAGAATCCCCGGTTTCGCTAACCGGGGATTGGCTGCTATGTTTCGCGCTCCGCGGGATACCGATGCCGCACGGGTTCATCCCGGAGAAGATCCGGCAGGGGTACGAGTTGGAGCCCCTAATCAACGAGTTGGGCCGGTGCGGGGCGCGGGGGCGGCGGGAATGCCGGGCATCGCGGAGGTGGCGCGGTGCCGGGTCGCCAGCGGGGCGGTGGGAAGGGGAACGTCCTCGCCGGACCAGTGGGCGTGCCACCAGGCGGTGGCCTGCTCGTAGGTCTGAAAGCCGCCTTCGCGCAGGGTGTGCGTCCAGTGCTCGGTGTCGACCTCCTCCAGCAGCACTCGGAAGCGCAGCGGCGCCTTCTCATTGATGGCGGCCAGGAGCACCGTGATCTGCAGGCGATCCGGGTCGTCCGAGGTGTAACTGGTGACGAGGGCGAAGTGGTCGCCGTCGGAGGTGAGGCGATCCTCCAGCACCTTGGTGGCCTCGTCGGCCGCGTCGGTTCTCATGTCCGGGCGCAGGCCGATGGCCCCCTTCGGGCAGCCGCGGGTAATCAGCCAGCTCTGCGCCATGGCCGGCAGAGGCAGTCGCTCGTGCTGGAAGCGGAAGGTACGGGCTTCCACGTCACGCTGCAGGTGGAGAGCCACCAGCTGCGGCTCTCCGGGGACACCCCAGGTCACCGCGCCGTTGTGCAGGACGTAGTAGCTGTGCCGCTGGTCGTCGGTGTGGTGCTCGGCGAGCACGGTGAGTTCAGATGACTCGATATCGATGTGCTGCCAGAACTGCTCGGCAACACGGTCGTTGACGGCGTCGTAGCCGTCGAGGCGGAAGTCCGGGGATGAGGACATAAGGGCTTTCGAGGCGGGGCACGCGACGGGATGCGGGTTCAACGGCGGGCGGGGGTAGCCACGGGCCAGGTGCCGGGCCGGGGCACGGGAGCGACGCCGGGCACCTTGGGCGAGCGCGGGCCGGTCACCGCCGCACGGCCGGTGTCGGTCAGCGTGACGGGCTGACCTGCCGTGACCGGGTGGGAGGTGTCGCGTACCACCAGGCGGTCCTCTTCGAGGCGTTGCAGCTGGCTGAAGGGGATGCGGGTGCCGGCGGCGGTGACGACGTACAGGCGCTGCGTCAGCAGGTTCTGGTGAAGCTTGGCGCCCTGGGTGATGGCGAGCAGCGCAGCGATGTCGGGCGCGGACAGGTTCGGCACGTCATGGGGAGCGCTGGCCCGGGCGGCGGCTTCGACAGGCTCGAGCGCGGCAACGGCCTGGGCCAGCCGCTGGTCACGGGTACGAGCCGCGTCCTCCAGCAGGGTGACGGTCCGGTCGATGCGGTCGAGCAGGGCGTTGTCGACCGGGTAGTCGCCGGAGGACAGGCTGTTGAGCTGGGACCGGTAGAAGGTGACGTTGCTCTCGGCCTGGACGAGGGCTCGATGAGCGTCGACCAAGTGCACGTGCTGTTCGTCGAGCAGGTCGCTGTCGCGGTGCTGCCACAGCCGGTCGATGCTGTGGCCCACGGCCGCCTCGATGCGGTGGTCAAGGCGGGTCAGAGCCTTCCTGACCGGAGTTTCGCGGGGCATAGGGGGATTCCTTGGAGTGTCACGAGGGCTGGAGCGCGAGGCCGCCCATGCCGAGGGGCAGGCGCACGTCGAGGTGCGCTCCGTGCCGCGTCTCGCGGACGGGGCCGAGGCAGCGAAGGAGACGGAGCATCGGCTGGTTCGACGCCTCGGTGTAGGTGCTCAGGGTGTGGGCGCCCCGGTCCCGGGCATACTGGGCTGCGTGCCGGGCCAGCGCGGTGCCGAGGCCGCGGCGCTGGTGGGCATCGGCCACCTGGAGCCCGAGGTCGAAGACGCCCGCTTCCCGGCTGACAGGGCCGGCGCAGACCAGCGCGAGCAGCTCGTCGCCGGCGCCGAGCGCCAGCCAGCAATCGGCATGTGTGAGCAGCTGGCCAAAGGTGCGGCGCGACGGGTGCGTACGGCCCCAGCGGCGTAGCAAGTGCGCGGGAGAACAGCGCCGGTGGAGGGCGTCGACGAGCGGGAAGTCCTCGGCCTTCACGGGGCGTAGCGCCGTGAGGGCGGGGTGCCTCAGCAAGAGCAGTCGGGCAGCGCGGCCTCAAGGGAGCTGCGCCGGTATCCCTTGAGCTGGTGGGTGCCGAAGCGGACGTTGCGGGGCCGCGCACCGTACGGTGCCAGAAGTCGGCTCAGACGCAGCGGGGTGAGTTCGGCGTACGGCCAGCGGCCTTCCGCCATGCCCGGCAGCTGGCGCAGGCGCTCGGTGAGATCGGCCGAGGACATGGCGGCCGGATCACCCTCTGCGGCGAACACGTCGAGGCACGCGTGGACGATCGTGTGCTCGGCGGCCGGGCAGGAGCGACAGTCCACCGCGTCCTCGACGGTGTCCTCGTCGCTGTCGCCGCCGGCGTGGGAGCAGCAGCACGGGACGCTCAGCAGGCGGATCAGCCCGGCGCCGGCCAGCACGCGCAGGATGAGGACGTCGGTGATCTGCTCCAGCTGCTCGTGGGCGTCGGCGAAACAGCCGGTCGACCCGCCGCCGGCCACGGCGAGGAGCTGCGCGTCCAGCTGCTGAACTCGCCGGTAGGCGTCCAGGATCGCCCGGTGGTGCGGGTTCTCCCGCGCGGTGTCGAGGCCGGCGAGGACGGCCGTGAGATCGTCGAGGCCGGAGGGGAAGTGGGTCGTCAAAGAGTGCGGTCCTTCGGGGTCAGGGGCAGAGCGGGGCGGGGAAGACCAGGCACCGCGTACGGCGGCCGGCCCGGCTTGGGGACTTCGCGGCGCGTCTCCAGCTGCGGGGAGCTGGAGCGGGCGGCATGGGCGAGCGCACTGGTGGGTCGGGGGGAGATGCCCAGACGTTTGCGGGCGACGCTGTAGACCTCGTGCCGGTCGCGTGGGCGTACGGCCACGACGTGGATCTCGGCGCGGTGCGCCGATCCCGGCGGTGCCGGCCGCTGGCCGTAGACGATGCGCCAGGCTTTGCGGTGATCGACGTACAGCTTGCGGTAGTCGGCGAGTTCACCGAGCAGTTTGGGGCCGAACAGCTTGGCGTTGACGACGTCCTGGAGCTGGGCGAGGGCCAGGTCGCGGATGTCGCTGGGGGCTTGGAGGAGGTCGGTGAGGGCGCGGGGGTCGAAGGAGAGGCCGAAGGCGGGCCGGTGCTCGGGTCCACTCATGCGGCCTGGTCCGGCTCGCCCGGCTCCGGCTTGTCTTCGGCAGCGGAGCGTGAGGAGCGGGTGGAGGGGGTGGGGCCGGGCAGCAGGCGGTGCGCCGGCCGATCGGGGTCGGTCATGCAGGCCGAGAGCGGTCCGCCGGCGCCGCGCACGTGGGCCATGCAGTGGGTGAGGAAGTCGCGGTGCCACACGAACATGCCGGACGGCCCGGACTCAGGGTCTTTGTGCTGCTGGTAGGCCATCCACAGAGCGTGGAGCCAGGCGACGACGTCGTCGTGCTCCTGCCACTGCTTGCACCAGGGGGCCGCGGTGGTGACCTCGGCGCCGTAGGTGTCCATGAGGAAGCCGTCGACCCAGTCCGTCAGCGCGTCGATCTCGTCTTCGTACTCGTCGCCCTCCAGCTCCAGGATCGGCCGCGGCTCCGGCGGGGCCTGGGCCGGTGCTTCGGGCATGCCCGGAAGGTTGGGCATGCCGAACGGCGCGTAGGGCGAGGGGTCCGGGAGCGCGGAGAGACTGTCGAGCTGCCGGGCCTGTTCGGCGGTCTGCTCCATAAGCTTGCGGACGCTGGCCTCGATAATCTCCAGATTCGAGTCCGGCAGCCGGACAGGTTCCATTTCCCCGTCGTCGGGGAGGTCTATGGATTCAGGCACGAAAAGGGTCTCCTTGAAGCCGCAGCCAGTAGGCGTGTATTGCGGCTCCACGATCCAGAGAATCCCCGGTTTCGCTAACCGGGGATCCGGTGGTACAACGCATCGCCCGGCACGAGGGAGAGACAGGGAGAATGCTGCATCGCCCCGGTGCCGGGCGGCGGATTGCGCCTAGGCGGATAGGACGAAGTCGTCCTGGGACAGGGTCTGTTGCACCGTCTCGGTGAGCCGGTCAGCAGCCACCTCGGCGTACTCGCGGGTCTTCTCCACGCCGATGAACGAGCGTCCCTCCAGCAGGGCGGCGACGCCGGTGGACCCGGATCCGGCGGTGAAGTCCAGAACGGTGCCCTGCTCGGGGCAGATCTTCACCAGCTCCCGCATCACCTCCACCGGCTTCTGCGTGATGTGGTGGCGGTTCTTGCCCGAGGGCTGCGAGGCCGAGTAGAGGCCGGGCAGGTAGACCGGGTTCCGGGAGCCGTCGATGGCGCCCTTCGAGCCCCAGATGATGAACTCGCAGTTCTGCGTGAAGCGGCCCTTCTGGGGCCTGGCCTGGGGCTTGTGCCAGGCCAGCACGCCGCGCCACAGCCAGCCGGCCGCCTGCAGCGCGTCCGTCGTGGTCGGCATCTGCCGCCAGTCGGTGAACAGCAGCGCGGTGCCTCCGGTCTTGGTCAGCCGGTGCGCCTCGGTCATGATCTGCGTGAGCCAGAAGCCGTAGGAGCGCTGATCCATGTTCTCGCCGGTGAAGTCGGGCAGGACGTGCTTGGCGTCGGCGGAGGTGTACTTCTGCCGCGCGCTGCGGCTGGTGCGCTCCTTGGCCGTCCGCCCACCGGAGTTGTACGGCGGGTCAGTGATGACGGAGTCGACACATCCGTCCGGCAGCGTCGCAAGCACGCTCAGCGCGTCGCCCTGATGCAGGGAAAAAGGCAAAGGGGTGCCCCAAATTCGGTTCGGGTGAGGGTGGGTTGATTCACTCCGGCTCGCGCACAGAACCCGGCGGAACAGTCGCGGACATGACGATGCCCACGGCTCGCAATGCGGGATGCGAGGGGGAGGAGCCAAAACTGTAGGGCACGATCCCCGGTGGAGCGGTGTCGCCGCCAAAATTCCCCGAAATCAAGCCTTGATCACATGTGATTTCGGGGACCGGGGATCTGGGCTTACTGTTTTGGAGCTGCCCGGCGGACACCGCCGTTGGCCAACCCCTCCCCTGCCCTGACCGAGGTACTCCCTTGCCCGAACCCGCCTGAACCCGACCGACGCACGCACAACGAGGTGCTCGCCGCGTGCGTCGGAGCCCGATTTACCCACCACCGGCTGCCGCGGCCTCCCACCCACACGCCCGCGCGGCCGGGACTTCACTTTCAAGGACACCCTCGTGACAACTCCCTACCCACCCCTGCCTGAAACCCCGCCGCCGGGAGGCGTGCCGGATTGAAGGCGATAGCCGCCGGCATCGGCGTCGTCTTCCTCTCCCCCCTGCTGCTCGCGGGCACGGCCATGATGCTGGCCGCCGCCTCCAGCGAAGCCGCCGAAACCACCAGCGGGTTCAGCGGATGCCTGCATGACGTCGACACGGACGCCGTCACCAAGCAGGTGACGAAGATTCTCGACGGAGCGTCCGGCAAGGACGTGAAGGTCGAGGGCCTGTCCCTGCCCGCCGAGCAGGTCCCCAACGCCCAGACCATTGTGGCCACCGGCCTCTCGCTCGACGTGCCCAAACGCGGCCAGATCGTCGCGCTCGCCACCGCGATGCAGGAGTCACGGCTGCGCAACCTCGGCTCCGGCGACCGCGACAGCCTCGGGCTGTTCCAGCAGCGGCCCAGCATGGGGTGGGGCACTGCCGAGCAGATCCGCGACCCGGTCTACGCCTCGGAGCGGTTCTACAAGGCACTGCTGCAGGTCAAGGGCTGGGAGCAGATGACCGTCACCCAGGCCGCCCAGGCCGTGCAGAAGTCGGGCTTCCCGGACGCGTACGCGCAGTGGGAGCCGCTGGCCACCGCCCTGCAGAAGGCCATCGCCGCCACGTTCCCCGGCGGCGGCAAGGACAAGCCCGCCAAGGACAGCGACACGTCTAAGGACACCAAGGCCCCGGCCTCCGGCTGCGGTCCGGCCAAGGACGGCTCCTCCTACGGGCGCATCCCCGAGGGCAGCGTGCCCAAGGGCTACGCCATCCCGAAGGACGCCGACCCTAAGGCGCGGAAGGCCATCGACTGGGCGATGCACCAGCTCGGCACGATGTACCAGTGGGGCGGATCCTGCACTGCCGCGCACGGCCCTGACCCGATGGGCCGCTGCGACTGCAGCAGCCTGATGCAGCAGGCGTACGCCAAGGCCGGCGTCCAGCTCACCCGCACCACATACACCCAGGTCAACGAGGGCAAGGCCGTCTCGCCCAGCAAGCTGCAGCCCGGTGACCTGATCTTCAGCCGCGGCACCGCGCAACGCCCGGAGCACGTTGGCATGTTCATGGGTGCGGGTCTCGTGATCGAGGCCCCAAAAACGGGCAAACCGGTACGGATCACGCCGCTGAAGGACTGGGCCATTCTCGCCGTCCGCCGCGTCATCTGACGCCGCTCTCCGCCCGATTGCCCGCGCTACGCGGGCCGGGCCGGCCTCTCTCGGCGCCGCTCGCGCCACTCCCCCTTCTTTCTTCCCCCTTTCGCCGGGCCGTGTCCGGCCTGCGCATGCAAGGAGCCCCGCCACACCCATGCCCATACCTCTCGCGGACCGCGTCATCCAGCTCGCCTACGACCCGGGCATCTCCCCGCAGGGCGGCGGCCTTCCCGGCCTGTCCGTCCTGAAGAACGTCGTCAACAGCATCAACCTCTTCGGCATCGTCGCCGTCGTCGGGGCCTTGGCCGTCTCGCTCGGCGTGTGGGCCTGGGGCCACCACACCGGCGGCCACCAGGCCGAGGCCAACGGCAAGAAGGGCGCGCTCGTGTCCGCGGGCGCCGCGCTCGGCCTCGGCGCCGCCAACGGCATCGTCGCGTTCTTCAGCGCGCTGGGGTCGCAGGTCCACTGATGAAACGTTCCCCCTCGTTCTCCCTTTCCTCCTACGGCGTCGGCTGGTCGGTCAACCGCCGCATCGCCATCGCCGTGATCACCCTCACCGTCCTGCTGGCACTGGCCGCCGCAGTCGCGTTCTTCACCGGACGCAACAACGGCGCCCCCACCGGGCCGGGTTCACCGTCCGCCACCGGCACCGCCTCACCCTCCCAGGAGGCGCCGAAGCCGGGCACGGGATCCGGGTCCGTACCAAAGCCGCCCCAGATCGCCGAACCGGTCGCCTTCGCCAAGGCCGCGGCGGCGATGCTCTGGTCCTACGACACCCGTGACACCAGCCGTGACCAGCAGCTGGCCGGCATGCGCGCGTGGATGTCGAAGGAGACCAAGTACGCCGACTGGACCTCGGTGTCCGCCCAGGTGCCGGATCCGACCCTGTGGTCGCGCATGGCCGACAACGACCAGCACGCCACCGCGAAGGTCACCGAGGGCCACTTCCCCTCCGCGTTCAAGGCGGCCCTGGCCGAGGACCCGTCCGCGATCACCAAGGCGTACATCTACGTCGTCACCGTCAACGGCAAGCAGGAGATCGCCTGGAAGAAGGGCGGCGGCGGAGCCGAGGAGCGCGCCGTGACCCTGGCCGTCCAGTGCCGCCCCGGCCACGACTGCTCGCTGGCCGCCATCGCCCCGAGCGTCACGCAGTGACCCGCGCCTGACACAAGAAAGGAGGCCAGCTTCCCGTGGGTTTCTGTGATCTTCCGCTCGCCGACAAGATGTGCGCCATCGGTGGCGCCGCCAAGGGCGCGGTCGATTTCGCCAGCGATCCGGGCAAGGTCATCGGCGACTGGATGGCCAAGTCCGCCGGTGAACTCGCCGCCGCGGCAGCCGACCTGGCCGCCAAGGCCGTCAACGCGACGACCAAGGTCGACTTGAACGCCGGCTGGTTCCGCGACAACTACGAGATGCTGCTGCCGATCGGTCTGGTCATCCTCGTCGCCACCTTCTGCGCCCAGCTGGTGCGGGCGGCGATGAAACGCGATGGCCAGGCCCTCACCCAGGCGTTCACCGGCACGGCCAGCGGTGTGATCTTCGCCTTCAGTGCCATCGCCCTGACCACCGTCGCGATCGAAGTCGTCGACGCGCTGTCCGACGGGTTGTTCAAGGCGTCGCACCTGTCGATCGAATCGGCCGTGCGGCGCATCGTCAAGGTGAGCCAGATCCCGGCTCTGGCAGGGCTGGGCTGGCTGGTCGCGGTCTTCGCCGCGATCGGCGCCGCGATCGGAGCGTTCCTTTACTGGTGCGTGATGATGGTCCGCAAGGTCGGCATCCTCGTGATGGTCACCTTGGCCGTGTTCGCCGGAGCCGGCGGCGGCTGGGAAGTCGCCCGCCGCTGGCGTCGCGGCTGGATCGAAGCCACCGCCACCCTCGTGGTCTCCAAGCTCCTGATGACCGTGATCTTCGTGCTCGGTATCGCCGCGATGGGCAAGACCGAGGCCAAGGACGGGCTGGGCGCGCTCGCCGACGTCATGTCGGGCATCGTGATCATGGTTTTGGTCTTGCTGTGTCCGTACGCGACGTTCAAGTTCGTGCACTGGGCCGCGGAGGGCACGTCCGGCGAGGACATCCATCGCGCCGGTGGTGCCGGAGCCCAGCTCGCCAAGCAGCACGCCGAGCGCGCAGGCCGCAAGGCCGCCGCGATGGCGGCCACCGCCGGAACCGGCGGCGCAGCAGCCGGAGCGGGCGCCGCCCCGCAGGGGCCCGACTCGGTGCCCGGCGGCTTCCCCGGTGACACCGGCGGCAATGGACAGGAGTCCGGAAGCACGAGCGGTTCCGGTGCTTCTTCCGGCGGCCAGGGCATGAAGGACGGACTGGAGAAGGCCGTCCAGCCTCCGCCCACCAGCGCCACCGACGACACCAGCGGCCAGTTCGGCGGCGGGCCCGGCCAGGGCGGACCCGGCTCAGGCTCGGGATCCCCGTCAGGCGGCGGGTTCATGTCCAACCCGGCAGGCTCCGCCATGCCTCCGCCGCAGGGTGCGCCTCCGGCCCCGAACTCCGCTGCTTCGGGCAGTGCCGGCCGCGCCGGAGCACCGCCTCCGCCCACCGGCCTCTGACCCCGTCTTCTCCCGCCGGAGCGGCACACGTACACCCCTGTCCGTGCCGCTCCGGCCCCGCCCGAGCACCACCGGAACGGCCCTTGTCTGAACTGTCCATCACTCCGCTCACGGTCAAATTCCCCCACAGGTCGAAGCGCGGCATCCTGCTCGGCCTCACCCTTCCCCAACTCCTCCTGGTCTCCGGCGCGCTGGCGTTGCTGCTGATCACGGTCGTCAGCACCGGGCTGCTCGGCGCGATCGTGCTCGCCCCGCTGTGGGCCGCTGTCGCTGCCCTGGTCGTCATCCGCCGCCACGGCAAGTCCCTGATCGACTGGGCTCCGATCGTCCTCCGATTCGCGAGGCGCCGACGCAGCGGGCAGACCCTGTGGCTGGCCCGCCCAGTCACCCGGCCCCGCCACGACGGCACCCTGCACCTGCCCGGCACCGCGGCCTCCCTGCGCGTCGTCACGCCCTCGGACTCGGCCAACGGCGCCGCCGCGGTCCACGACCCGCACAACCAGACCCTGACCGCCGTCGCCCGCGTCTCCTCCCGCGCCTTCGCCCTGCTCGACCCCGCCACCCAGAACCACAACGTGTCCGGCTGGGGACGCGCGCTGGCGGGCATCGCGCGGACCGGGCACGTCGCCTCCGTACAGGTCCTGGAGCGCACCGTGCCCGACAGCGGCGACACGCTCGCCCGCCACTGGGCCCAGCAAGGGCGCCCCGAGACCCCGGTCGCCGGGCAGGTGTACTCGGAGCTGGTCGCCTCCGCAGGCCCGGCCGCCGCCCCGCACGAGGCGTACCTGGCCATCTCCCTGGACCTCAAGGCCGCCAAGCGCCTCATCTCCCAGGCCGGCGGCGGCTTCCCCGGAGCGTTCACGGTGATGGAACAGACCACCTCCGCCATCGCACAGGCCGCGCGCAGCGCAGGGCTGATGGTGACCGGCTGGCTGACCGCCCGCGAGATCGCCGCCGTCATCCGCACCGCGTACGACCCCAAGGCGCTCTCCGGCCTGCAGCAATGGTCCGACAGCGGGCGCGCCGAGGCCGACCCGGCCGCCGCCGGTCCTGTCGTCCAGGTCGAGGAGCACGACCGGGTGGCCACCGACTCCGCCCGGCACACCACGTACTGGGTCGAGGACTGGCCGCGTACGGAGACCGGCGCCGGATTCCTCCACGGGCTGATGTTCACCGCCGGGGTGCGGCGCAGCCTGTCCCTTATCTATGTGCCCCAGAAGCTCGAGTCTGCGATGCGCGATGTCCAGCGCAAGAAGGCCGCGATCATCTCCGATGCCGCCGAGCGATCCCGCCGCGGCCAGGTCGACTCCGAGGCCGACAGCGTCGAGTACGCCGACGTCAAGACCCGCGAGCGCCAGCTGATCGCCGGCCACGCCGACGTCGCCCTGACCGGCCTGCTCACCGTCTCCGCCGAGACAGACGCCCTCCTCGATGCGGCGTGCGCCCAGATCGAGACCGCAGCCGTCACCGCCCAGGTCGACTTGCGCCGCCTCTTCTACCAGCAGCCCGACGCCTTCACTCTCGGCGCGCTGCCCCTGGCCCGCACCGCCCTGTAGCCCGCCCCGGCTCCGGCTGGGGCCCGCGCCCTGCCGCACCGGCAGGAAGGACTTCCCCTTTTGACCTCATCCACCCCCGTCGGCGACGCGCACCCCTACCTCCGGGCCGCCAGCGCTGGAGTACGCCATCACACCCGCGCCCTCGTCACCGAAGCGGCCACCGATCCAGCGCCCGCGGACCGCACGCACCTGGACGTGCTGCACGCGCACCTAGTCGCCCTGCACTGTCTCCTCGACCAGCTCCAGGCGGCCACGCGGCCACCGCACCCGGCGGCAGGACGCCATCTGGCCACCGCTGGAACCCGGCTGTGGCAGGCCACGGCCGCCGTGCACGACGCCTTCCATCTCCTGCCCGCCGTCCACGCCGCCGCTGAGGACGAGGAGGAGTGCCATCCCGAGCGGCTTCCGGAAGGCCCTCCGGTGCTGACGATCTGCCAGCGTCACCTCACCGCGGGCCACCTCGTCCGACGCACCACTACCCCCACCGACCTCAACAGCCCCCTGCACGGCCGTACCACCGCCTGCGTTCAGTAACTCCCCTCGCTCGAAAGGGCACTGCATGCACAAGTTCAAGCGCTCCGCCTCCACCGCCGCCATCCTCGCCGCGCTCGCCGGCACTGCCGCGCTGGCCACCGCCACCCCGGCCTCCGCCGCCAGTTACCACTGCACGACCAGCACGAAGTCCGTCGACGACGCCGCCTACGACGGCTTCTGGGCCGACAACTGGGACTTCACCGTCAAGCTGTGCTCCCGGCAGTCCGGCGACTACCTCTACAGCTACGCTTCCCTCTCCTGGGACGGTCCGGCATACGCCCAGGTCGACGACTCCACGATCTTCGACGGCGCGTACTTCAAGGTGCAGGCCAAGAAGTCCGTCGCGGGCACCGACCCGGTCCTGAAGTCGGCCAACTACCACGGCATCGAATCGCGGCTGGAGAACAGCGACTCCAACGCCAACTACAACAACCACTACACGACGCCGGTCATGAAGACGAAGGTCGGCCCGGCCCGCGTGCTCACCGACGGCGAGTTGTACCTGGACTGGAACAACGACGGCCACGGATACGGGCGCCACCAGTTCACCGCCTCACCGGTCGTGTGATCGCCTGCCGCCCCGACCGCCGTCACCTGAAAGCCGCTCCGCCATGACCCACCGGCCCGCCCGGCGCGCCCGCCGCGCCTCGGCCTCTCCTCTGTTCACCCCGCACGGCACCGACCGCGCCAGCCGCAAGGCAGCGCGCCGCCAGCTCGCCGAGGCCGCCGCCAAGGCCCGCGCTGAAGCCGCCCTGCACCTGGCCGACACCGAACCGGCCGAGCAGGAGATGCCGCTCCCCCTCTTCCCGCCCGGTGGCCGCCCCGGCCCCGCCTCCGCCCGCGGTGGCAAGCTGAAGCTGCCCGCGCATCGCATGACCACCGCGACCGTCGCGGGCGCCTATCCCTTCCTCGCCGAAGGCGGGCTCGGCGCCGAGGGCATCTACATTGGCCGCGACGTCCACGCCGAAGCGAGCTTCTGCTTCGACCCGTTCGCCCTGTACGGCAAGGTCGAAGGCTTCACCAACCCGAACGTGCTGCTCGCGGGGGTGATCGGCCAGGGCAAGAGCGCCCTGGCGAAGTCCTTCGCCCTGCGGTCCGTGGCCTTCGGATACCGCGTGTACGTGCCCTGTGACCCCAAAGGGGAATGGACACCAGTGGCTGCCGCACTCGGCGGCACCTCGATCGCGCTCGGTCCCGGTCTGCCGGGCAAACTCAATCCCCTGGACGCGGCCCCGCGACCGCCGTCGGTCTCCGAGACGGACTGGGCGGGTGAGATCCGCAAACGGCGCCTCCTGCTGCTCGGCTCCCTGGCCCGCACCGTGCTCGGGCGGGACCTGATGCCGATGGAGCACACCGGACTCGACGTCGCCCTCGATGCCGTGGTCACCCGCGCCGCCGCCACCGGACGCACCCCGCTGCTCGGCGACATCGCCGCCATGCTCAACAGCCCGGACGACCTCGACGCCGCCGGCGGCCTGATGTCCGGACGCCTCGGCGACGCCTCCCGCGATCTGGCCCACGCCATGCGCCGCCTGGTACACGGTGACCTGGCCGGCATGTTCGACGCTCCCAGCACCGTCGCGTTCGACCCCGACTCGCCGATGCTCACCATCGACCTGTCCCGCCTGGGCGGCTCCGGCGACGACACCGCCCTCGTCCTCGCCATGACCTGCGCCTCGGCCTGGATGGAGTCCGCGCTCTCCGACCCCAACGGCGGACGGCGCTGGATCGTCTACGACGAGGCATGGCGCCTGATGCGCCACCCCGGCCTGCTGCAGCGCATGCAGTCCCAGTGGAAGCTGAGCCGCGGCCTGGGCATCGCCAACCTGATGGTGATCCACCGGCTGTCCGACCTGCTCACAGCGGGCGACGCCGGATCCCGCGGACGCGCCCTCGCGGAGGGCCTGCTCGCCGACTGCTCCACGCGCATCATCTACCGGCAGGAAACCGACCAACTCCATGCCGCAGCAGCGCTGTTGGGCCTGACATCGGTGGAGAGCGACGCCATCGCCCACCTCAACCGCGGCAGAGGGCTCTGGAAGGTCGCCGGACGATCCTTCATCGTCCAACACCTCCTCCACCCATACGAATTGTCACTATTCGATACGGATGCCCGTATGCATTAGCACATCGAACTGCCGAACGGAAACCCGTGACCACCGCTTCACAGCCCAGCCTCACCGATGCACAGGCCGAGAGCCCCGCTCGCCCTCCCGCTGTCGGCTCCCAGATGGTGATCGAGGCGCTCGGCACCTCGCCGCAGCGCCTCGCTCGGCTCCACAAGACCGACTCCACCGAGGACGTCGTCGCCTGGCTCGTGGCCATGGCCGCCCGTCATCTGGACCGCGTGCACGAGCAGCTCACCGACGCCGCCCAGCGCGCGGCCTCCACTCTGACACGCGTCGCCATCGGAAAGTCACAGATCAACTCCCTTGGCGTCCTGCAGAACAGCGCCACGCAGATCGACATCCTGGCCGCGCGCCGCGCCGATGCCGTCGAGCGTCTCAAGGAAGTCCTCCACGCCTACCGGCAGGTGACGGCGCTCGATGACACCACCGCACCGGCGCACCGCGCAGGGCAAGCCCCAATTCACTCAACCGCACCCAGCGCCCCTCCCGGCCGCGCGCCGCTCCGGCGGTGACCCTGCCTCTCACGTCCCAGGAACTCATGCCCGCCTCCCGCACCGACCTTGCCTCCTTCGCTGACGTCCTCGCCTCCCCCCTACCAGGCGACTGGCGCAGCACGTACCGCCGGCACGATGCGTACAGTGACCAGTTCCCCCTCGACGACGAGGTCTGGGACAACGGCCACGTCAGCTGGGCGTTCAGCGAATTCGTCCGCGGTCACGACGCGCAGCTGTCCGGACCCGACGGTCAGCGTCTGTGCGTCATCGACCGCCCTCTTCATCGCGACCAGTTCCTCGTGGCCCCCTCGCCCCAGGCGAGGGCTTCAAGCCCCACCACTTCGCCGGCGTGGACGAGCCCAACGGCATCAAGGTCGGCAATGACCCGGTCCGTGCGGCCGTCGCGGTCAGCCGTCGCGTCCTTCCCCGCTACGAACGCGCCCTGGCCGCCGTACGCCGCAACGCGCAGGCCCAGCCCGAGCCTCCGCTGCGCCCGGCGCCGCCCGAGGTCGACCAGGATCTCACCCTCACCCGGTACGGCGACGGCGCCGTCGGCACACCGTACGCGACGGTTCCCTCCGAGGCCCGCACCACGCCCTGCGTCCACGGATTTCCGTACCACCCGCACCAAG
>NZ_JBWKDS010000007.1:0-189065 GCF_056435845.1 Streptomyces sp. NPDC043867
GCAACGTCGCCCCGACATCCGACGTACGCGTCGTCGTCATCGACTGCACCGAGACGGGTGCGTCTCCACCCACGGCCACGGTTCCGACCTGGATCTGCCGGCTCTTCCGGCGCTCGGCGAGCTTGGTCGGAACGGACGGCATGCCGAGAGAAATCGCAGTCATCTGCTGTGCAACCCCAAGTGCTGGATCAAGGTCCCGGGACAGCGGGCTCCAGGAACCGAGATTACGGCACGGGCTCCGGCCCGAGCACATCCCATGCCTGAACCCACTCATGAGTGACGGCCGGGCACACACCGTGCCCGGCCGTCATGAACGGAGTCGAACTAGCTGATTCGCACCGGGTTAACGACGTCCGCGATCAGCACCAGGATGGTGAAGCAGACGAAGATCCCGGCCACCACGTAGGCGACGGGCATCAGCTTGGCGACGTCGAACGGGCCCGGGTCGGGCCGGCGCAGCACCTTCGCGACGGTCCGCCGCAGGGACTCCCACAGGGCGCCGGCGATGTGCCCGCCGTCGAGCGGGAGCAGCGGGAGCATGTTGAACAGGAAGAGGGAGAGGTTGAAGCCGGCGACGAGCAGCAGCATCATCGCGACCTGCTGGGAGGCGGGGATGTCCAGGGTGAAGACGTCACCGCCGATGCGGGCCGCGCCGACCACGCCCATCGGGGAGTCGGCCTCGCGCGGTCCGTCGCCGAAGGCCGCGTCCCACAGCGCGGGGACCTTGCCGGGCAGCGAGATCAGCGACTCGACGCCGTTCTGCATCATGTCGCCCATGCGGTCCACGGACTGACCGAACGACTGCTCGACGATGCCGGAGGCAGGGGTGAAGCCGAGGAAGCCCGCGTAGACGTACTTGCCCTGGACGTAGCCGCCGTTGCCGTCGGTCTTGCTGACCTGGTTCTTGATCAGGTGGGCGGTCAGGTCGAGCCGCTCGCCCTTGCGGTCGACGGTGAGGGTGACGTCGCGGCCGGGGTTGGCGCGGATGTCGGACTGGAGGCTCGACCAGTCCTCGACCGGCTTGCCGTCGAACGCGACGATCTTGTCGCCGAGCCTGAGCCCGGCGGCCTTGGCGGGTGCGGGCTGGTCGCCCTTCTCGCACTTCGTGCGGTTCTCGCTCTGCTGGATGACGCAGTCGGAGACCCGGCCGACCGTGGTCGTCTGGGTGTTTATGCCGAACGTCATCATCACGCCGAGGAAGATCGCCACGGCCAGGATCAGGTTCATGAAGGGGCCCGCGAACATCACGATGACCCGCTTCCACGGCTTGCGCGTGTAGAAGAGGCGGGTCTCGTCGCCGGGCTTGAGCTCCTCGAACGCGGCCGATCTGGCGTCCTCGATCATGCCGCGGAACGGGGAGCTGGAGCGGGCCTCGATCCTGCCGTCGGGTCCCGGCGGGAACATTCCGATCATGCGGATGTAGCCGCCGAGGGGGACGGCCTTGATGCCGTACTCCGTGTCGCCCTTCCTGCGCGACCAGATGGTCGGGCCGAAGCCGACCATGTACTGCGGCACCCGGATGCCGAAGAGCTTGGCCGTCGACAGATGCCCCAGCTCGTGCCAGGCGATCGAGATGAGCAGGCCGACCGCGAAGACGACTATGCCGAGGATCATCATCAGGGTCGTCATGCACGGGCCTCCGCGGTCGTGTGCGCCGTCGTCTTGGTCAGCTCACGGGCCCGGGCGCGCGCCCAGGTCTCCGCTTCGAGGACGTCCGCGACGGTCAGGGAAGTTCCCGTACGCGGGGTGCCGTGTTCCTCGACCACCCGGGTGACGGTCTCCATGATCCCGTTGAACGGCAGCGCGCCGTTCAGGAACGCGTCCACGCACTCCTCGTTTGCGGCATTGAACACCGCCGGCGCCGTGCCCGCGAGCTGCCCGACGTGCCGGGCGAGTCCCACGGACGGGAACGCCGCGGTGTCGAGCGGGAAGAACTCCCAGCTGGACGCCCTGGTCCAGTCGAAGGCGGGCGCCGCCTCCGGGACGCGCTCGGGCCAGCCGAGGCCGATGGCGATCGGCCCGCGCATGTCGGGGGGCGTCGCCTGGGCGAGCGTGGATCCGTCAATGAATTCAACCATCGAGTGGACATACGACTGCGGGTGCACGACCACCTCAATCCGCTCGAAGGGAATGTCGTAGAGGAGGTGCGCCTCGATGACTTCGAGCCCCTTGTTGACCAGGGTCGCCGAGTTCACCGTGATGACCGGTCCCATCGCCCAGGTGGGGTGGGCCAGGGCGTCCGCGGGGGTGACGTCCGCCAGCTCGGCCTTCGTACGTCCCCGGAAGGGGCCGCCGGACGCGGTGACGACCAGCTTGCGCACGTCGGCGCGGGTGCCGCCGGCGAGGGCCTGGAAGAGGGCCGCGTGCTCGGAGTCGACCGGGATGATCTGCCCAGGCTTGGCCAGCGCCCTCACCAGCGGGCCGCCGACGATGAGCGACTCCTTGTTCGCCAGCGCCAGGGTGCGGCCCGCCTCCAGGGCGGCGAGGGTCGGTGCGAGGCCGATGGAGCCGGTGATGCCGTTGAGCACGGTGTGGCAGTCGGAGGCGGCGACCCGGGTGGCCGCGTCGGGCCCGGCGAGGATCTCCGGAAGCGGTTCCCCCGCTCCGAACCGCGCCGCGAGCGCCTCGCGCAGTGCCGGCACGGCGTCCTCGCGGGCCACGGCGACCGTCCTGACGCGCAGGCGGTGGGCCTGTTCCGCGAGCAGTCCGACCCTCCCGCCGGCGGCGGAGAGCGCGGTGACCCGGAACCGGCCGGGGTTGCGCAGCACGAGGTCGATGGCCTGGGTGCCGATCGATCCGGTGGAACCGAGGATCACGACATCCCGGACTCCGTCCACGGGGTCGAAAACGAGATGCGGATCGGCGAGGGGGACTGGACTGTCGCTCATGCCTCCATTGTGGCCGCAACGGGCGCCCGGCAGGGCAGGGCGCCCCACTCCCGTCTCTCATGACACCTCGGACGTCGGCCGGGCCCGGTCGTCGCGGCGGCCTGGGGTGCCGCCGGGGCCCGGTGGCGGTGACGTCCTGGGGCGCCGACCGGGTCCCGGTCACCCCGGCACCCCGAGAGCGCGGCCGAGCCGATCATCCTCTTTGTGAAACAAGAGTGAAGATCACGTGATAACACTGCACCACTGGCCTGTTGATCGACCGGCCGGGACGAAACCCAGGGGGGTTCTCATGCGCATTCGTGCTGCCCTGCCCGCGCTCGCCGGCGCCGTGGCTTTGACGGGCACGTTTCTCAGCACTCCGGCCCAGGCGGCGGGCGGTGTGACCATCCATCGCGTCTACTTCGACAGCCCGGGCTCGGACGACCGCTCCAACGCGAGCCTCAACGCCGAGTGGGTGCAGATCAAGAACACCGGTTCGTCGACGATCTCCCTCAAGAACTGGACGCTCGTCGACGCGTCACGGCACTCGTACACGTTCCTCGACGTGAAGATCGGGGCGGGTTCCACCAAGAAGGTGCGCACCGGCAGCGGTAGCGACACGGCGGCGAACAAGTACCAGGACCGCGGGGCGTACGTCTGGAACAACACCAGCGACACGGCCACGCTCTACAAGGCGAGCGGGACCAAGGCCGACTCCTGCTCGTGGACGACGCGGGACCCCAGCGACACCTACTGCTGAGGGCCGGCGCCGGTGTGCCGTCCGCCGCACGCGGGACGTGCGGGGACGGCACACCGGCGGCGGGGCAGGGGCGCCCTCCCGCGGAACGCGTCAGCGAATGGGGCGGTGGACGTTCTCCCGCCGGCTCGGGCCGGGTGCCGCGTCGGCGATCCACGCCCCCTCGCCCGACGGGTCGACAACGCCGTGCTCCAGCCACTCGTACGTGCCCGACAGGACGCCCTTGACCACCGTGCGGTCGACGTCGTCGGTGTTGTTCCACAGCCGCCCGAAGAGCTCCTCGACGCGGATGCGGGCCTGGCGGCAGAAGACGTCGGCCAGTTGGTAGGCCTCCCGGCCGTGGTCCTCGGTGGTGCGCAGCAGTTCGGCGCGTACGCAGGCCGCGCTCATCGCGAAGAGTTCGGCGCCGATGTCGACGATCCGGCCGAGGAACCCCTGCTTGGTCTCCATGCGCCCCTGCCAGCGGGACATGCCGTAGAAGGTGGAGCGGGCGAGCTTGCGGGCGGTGCGTTCCACGTAGCGCAGGTGCCCGGAGAGGTCCACCTCGCGCTTGAACTCGCTGTACGAGTTCGGGAGCTGCCCGGGGCCCGCGACCAGCTTCGGCAGCCACTTGGCGTAGAAGACACCCGCGTTGGCGCCCGCCCTGGCCTTGTCGGACAGGGACTTGTCGGGGTCGATCAGGTCTCCGGCGACCTTCAGGTGGGCGTCGACCGCCTCGCGGGCGATCAGCAGATGCATGATCTCCGTGGAACCCTCGAAGATGCGGTTGATGCGCAGGTCGCGCAGGATCTGCTCGGCGGGAACCGCGCGTTCGCCGCGGGCGGCGAGGGAGTCGGCGGTCTCGAAGCCGCGTCCGCCGCGGATCTGGACCAGTTCGTCGGCCATCAGCCAGGCCATCTCCGAGCCGTACAGCTTGGCGAGGGCGGCCTCGATGCGGATGTCGTTGCGGTCCTCGTCGGCCATCTGGGACGACAGGTCGAGAACCGCCTCCAGGGCGAACGTCGTCGCCGCGATGAAGGAGATCTTCGCCCCGACCGCCTCGTGGAACGCGACCGGCTTGCCCCACTGCTCGCGGGCCGCCGACCACTCGCGGGCGATCTTCAGGCACCACTTGCCGGCGCCCACGCACATGGCGGGCAGCGACAGCCGCCCCGTGTTCAGCGTGGTGAGCGCGATCTTCAGACCCGCTCCCTCGGCACCGATCCGGTTCGCGGCGGGGACCCTGACCCGGTGGAAGCGGGTCACCCCGTTCTCGAGGCCCCGCAGCCCCATGAAGGAGTTGCGGTTCTCGACGGTGACGCCCTCGGACCCGGCCTCCACGACGAAGGCCGTGATGCCGCCCTTGTGCCCCGGCGACCTCGGTACGCGCGCCATCACGACGAGGAGGTCCGCGACCACGCCGTTGGTCGTCCAGAGCTTCACTCCGTCGAGGACGTAGTCGTCCCCGTCCGGGACCGCCGTCGTGGCCAGCCGGGCGGGGTCGGAGCCCACGTCGGGCTCGGTGAGCAGGAACGCCGTGATGTCCGTGCGCGCGCAGCGGGGCAGGAACGCGTCCCGCTGCTCCTGGGTGCCGAAGATCTTCAGCGGCTGCGGTACGCCGATCGACTGGTGGGCGGACAGCAGGGCGCCGATGGCGGGGCTCGCGGAGCCGACCAGGGCGAGCGCCTTGTTGTAGTAGACCTGCGTCAGGCCGAGGCCGCCGTACTTGGTGTCGATCTTCATGCCGAGGGCGCCGAGCTCCTTGAGCCCGTTGACCACTTCGTCGGGGATCCGCGCCTCACGCTCGATCCGGGCCCCGTCGATCTTCGTCTCGCAGAAGTCGCGCAGTTTGGCGAGGAACTCCTCGCCGCGCTGGGCCGCCTCGTCGGACGGCACGGGGTGCGGATGGATGAGGTCGAGCCGGAAGCGGCCGAGGAACAGCTCCTTGGCGAAGCTCGGCTTGCGCCAGTCCTGTTCGCGCGCGGCCTCCGCGACCTGTCGGGCCTCACGTTCGGTGACTGTGGGCTGGTGGGGTGTTGCGGACAAGAGGCTCACCTCGCCGCGAATAGGGATCTTGGGACCGTTCGTTACCGACGGGTGCTACCCGATCGTATGTACCCGATCCGGTCCGCCCCCACCAGTCCTGGCGCAGCGTTCGGCTCAACGTCCGGCCGCCCGGGCGAACCTCCGTCCCTTCGCGAACGCGGTGCGGGTGTTGCGCCCCGGGTCCCTTCGGGGGACCGTCTGGGGCACGTACCCGCGTCGGGGGGCGCGCGGGAGACTCGGGCGGGAGTGCTCCGGCACCGCCTCGCGAGAAACGTGTCGAAGCGCTTCGACAACCTATGGACACCCATCCGCCGTCGGGCTACTGTCGAGCCACCCTCACTCGCCGTTGTCCGCAGGACGCGCTGTCGAAGCGCTTCACACAATGCTTGGAGAGCTGGATGGTCACCCTCGCCGAGGTCGCCCAGCACGCCGGAGTCTCGGCGAGCACGGTGAGCTATGTCCTCAGCGGCAAGCGGTCCATCTCCGCGGGCACCCGGCTGCGGGTGGAGCGGAGCATCCAGGAACTCGGCTACCACCCGAACGCGGGGGCCCGGGCCCTGGCGAGCAGCCGGTCCAACATCATCGCGCTGATGATCCCCCTACGCACGGACATGTACGTGCCCGTGATGATGGAGATCGCCATCGCGGTGGCGACCGCCGCCCGCGCCCACGGCTATGACGTGCTGCTGCTCACCGGCGAGGAGGGTCCCGACGCCATGCGCCGGGTCACCGGCAGCGGGCTCGCCGACGCGATGATCCTGATGGACGTCGAACTCGACGACGAGCGGCTGCCGTTGCTGCGCGAGACGGACCAGCCGTCCGTGCTCATCGGACTGCCGGCCGACACCACGGGACTGACCTGCGTCGACCTCGACTTCGGCGCGACGGGCGCCCTGTGCGCCGAGCATCTCGCGCTGCTCGGCCACCGTGACATCGCTGTCATCGGCGAGGCGCCCGCGGTCTACGAGCGCCACACGGGGTTCGCCGAGCGCACGCTCGACGGCCTGCGGTCCCGTTCACGGGAGTTGGGCCTGCGGGTGCTGCACCGCCCCTGCGAGGGCGGGTACGACGCGATGGCCGTGACCCTCGCCCGGATCCTCGACGAGCGCCCGGGCACCACGGGATTCGTCGTGCAGAACGAGTCCGCGGTCGAACCGCTGCTCGCGCTGCTGCGCCAGCAGGGCCGTGCCGTGCCCGAGGACGTGTCGGTGATCGCCATCTGCCCGGACCAGGTCGCCGTCCAGGCGTCGGTGCGGCTGACCTCGGTCGCCATCCCGGCCCAGGAGATGGGCCGGCAGGCCGTGGAGCAGCTGATCGCCAAGCTTGACGGGCACGGCAAGGACGAGGTCGTCCTGCTCGCGCCGGAGCTGACCGTACGGGCCAGCACGGGCCCCGCCGCTTCCTGACCCCCACGCCAGCCGACTTCCGTACGCCCAGGGGCTCGCCGCCACACCCCTGCCCGTCCCGGCGCCACAGCCGCGCCGGGTCCTGTCGCCACTCCTTACTCCGGGAGCACCCCACGTGAATCAGCCTGCCCAGAACCAGCCCCAGCAGGGGGCGGTCAGCCTCGCCCAGTCCTCCCCCACGGTCGGCACGTTCCGCGAACGGGACGGCGCGCTGGAATGGAGCGGCCGCCAGGAGACCCTACGCGTCGAGCCCTGGGGGCCCGACGCCGTCCGGGTCCGCGCACGTCTCGGCGGACCTGTCCTCGAGGGACTGCCCGGCGCCCTGCTCGACGAGCCGCCGGCCACCGGCGGCACCGTCACGATCGAGGGCGGCGAGGGCCGGCTGACGGTCGGCGCCCTGACCGTCGAGGTCGGCGCCGAGGGGCTCGTCCGCTTCCTGCGCACCGATGACGGCACGGAGCTCCTCGCCGAGGAACGCGCCCACTTCTGGTGGCCGGGCCCGCGGCTCTACACGCCGACCGGCAACGGCCACCACCGCCTGGAGCAGCGGTTCGCCGCGTACGACGGCGAGAAGCTGTACGGCCTCGGCCAGCACCAGCACGGGCTGCTGGACCAGAAGGGCACCGTCCTCGACCTGGTGCAGCGCAACGCCGAGGTGAGCATCCCGGTCCTCACCTCCAGCCGCGGCTACACCCTCCTGTGGAACAACCCGGCGATCGGCCGCGTCGAGCTGGCCGGCAACGGCACGCGCTGGGTCGCCGACTCGGCCCGCCAGCTCGACTACTGGATCACGGCGGGCGACCCGGCCTCGGCCCAGCGCCGCTACAGCGCGGTGACCGGCCGGACGCCGATGCTGCCCGAGTGGGCGGCCGGCTTCTGGCAGTGCAAGCTGCGCTACCGCACCCAGGACGAACTCCTCGCCGTGGCACGGGAGTACAAGCGCCGGGAACTGCCCCTCGACGTCATCGTCTGCGACTTCTTCCACTGGACGCACCTGGGCGAGTGGAAGTTCGACCCGGCGGAGTGGCCCGACCCGGCCGCGATGCAGCGGGAGCTGGCCGAACTGGGTGTCGAACTGGTGGTGAGCGTCTGGCCCTCGGTGTCGCCGCTCTCCGAGAACCACCAGCTGATGGAGCAGCGCGGCTACTTCATCGGCACGCAGTACGGCCCGATGGCGCACGCCGACTGGCCCGACAAGGAGGTCGCCTCCACGGTCCAGGTCGCCTTCTACGACGCGACGCACCCCGAGGCGCGCGACTTCGTCTGGTCGAAGGTCCGCGACCACTACTTCGCGCCGTACGGCATCAAGTCCTTCTGGCTGGACGCCTGCGAGCCGGAGCTGAAGCCGGGCTTCCAGGAGAACCTGCGCTATCACGCGGGCCCGGGCCTTGAGGTCGGCAACATGTACCCGCGGGAGAACGCCCGCACCTTCTACGAGGGTATGACCGCGGCGGGCGAGAGCGAGATCGTCACCCTCAACCGCTCGGCGTGGGCGGGCAGTCAGCGCTACGGCGCCGCCCTGTGGTCCGGCGACATCGGCACCGACTTCGCGACCCTGCGCCGCCAGATCGCGGCCGGCCTGAACACGGCCCTGTCCGGGATCCCCTGGTGGAACACGGACATCGGCGGTTTCCACGGGGGCGACCCGGACGATCCGGCGTACCGCGAGGTGATGGTGCGCTGGTTCCAGTTCGGGGCGCTGTCCCCGCTGATGCGGCTGCACGGCTTCCGCGACCCGGGGACGGCGCTCGGCCCGCGGATGACCGGCGGCCCGAACGAGGTCTGGTCGTACGGCGAGGAGGCGGGGGCGATCCTGGAGAAGTACCTGAGGCTGCGCGAGCGGCTGAAGCCGTACGTCCTGACCGTCATGCGGGAGGCCCACGAGGAGGGGCTGCCGGTGATGCGCCCGCTCTTCCTGGAGTTCCCCGACGACCAGGCGGCCTGGTCGGTGGACGACGCGTACCTGTTCGGCCCCGACCTGCTCGTCGCGCCGGTGCTGACCGCCGGGGCGACGGTCCGTACGGCGTACCTTCCGGCGGGGGCGCGCTGGACGGACGCGTGGACCGGGGAGGAGTACGCGGGTGGCACCCGCGTGACGGTCGACGCCCCGCTGGACCGCATCCCGCTGTTCCTGCGGGACGGCGCGCGGCTGCCCGTGGCGCCGTAGCCGCACACGGACGAGTGCGGCCGGCCCGGGGAGGGACCGGCCGCACTCCGCCCGCCCGGGTCAGCTGCTGCTGACGGTCAGGTTGTTGGTGGTGAAGTTCAGGCCGCCGGACGAGGACGTGATCTCGTAGCCGAACTGGACGTCACCGATGGTCTCGTCACCGAACCAGTGCTTGGTGTCCTTGATCCACTTGAGGATCGGGAGGATGTTCACCGTGCCGGACGAGGAGTCCGAGGTCCGCAGGAACGAGAAGACCTCGTTGGCGCCGTTGCTGCCTTTGTAGACGGTCCAAGTGTGGCCGCCGAGGGTGACGTTGCCCTGCGAGGTGCCGAGGGGGCCGACGGCGCCGTTGTAGTTCACCCAGAGCATGATCTCGTAGTCGTAGTCGGTGTCCCAGATGTCGTACGAGGTGTTGTACGCGCCGGACGACGGGACCGAGACGTTGTAGCTGCTGCTGAGCGAACCGAGCGAGGTGATCGACTTGTTGATCACCTTCTTGGAGTTGGGGTACGACTTGATGCCGCCGGTGTTGGGGTGGTTGGCGTTGACGCCCCAGTTCGTACCGGAGTTGGCCCAGACGCACTGCGAGCCGGCGCCCGAGCCCCAGATGTTGTTGTAGAGCGTGTAGCCGTTCAGTGAGGTGTTGCCCCACTGGTCGCAGGAGCTCCAGACGGCCGCCTGGGCCGGCGCCGAGGCGAGGCCGACGGTGGCGCCGAGGGCGAGCGCGGGGGCCAGCAGCGCCTTGACGATGCGGCGGGGAGTACGTGATGCCATGGTGTCCCTTCCATGGGTGGGGGGAGTTCGGTGGTGCGGTGGGTCTACTGCGGCCCCAGGGTGAGGACGCAGTCTTCTCCGGCGCGCAGCTGGAGCGTTCGCGCTCCGGAGGAAGTCCTGAGATCGACGCGGACGGTGCGGGCGGGGCGGATGACGGCCGTGCGCCGGGCGGGGCCCCAGTCGAGGTCGATCTCGGCGCCGAAGCGGGTGCGGATGCCGTGCAGGCGGCCCGTCGGGTACGCCGTGGGGAGCGCGGGGAACAGGACGAGCCGCCCGGGTGTGGAGTGGACCAGCATCTCGATGAGCACGGCGGGGAGGGTGTGGGCGGCGTCCGCGTTGTACACGTGGCGGTGCGGGTAGTGGCCGCTCATCAGGGAGACGTGGAAGTAGTCGCCGGCCAGGACGTTGCCGAGGGCGCCCGCCACCCGCTCGGCGTCGCCCAGCCGGGCCGCCACCAGGGCGTGGTGCAGATGGCCGTGCGCGGAGTCGTTCTCGGCGCCGCGCAGTGCGAGGGCGCGGTGGGCCGCCGCGGCGAGTTCCGGGGTGTCGTACGGGTTGATCTCGTCCAGCGGCCAGACGCCGTAGAGGTGGCTGAGGTGCCGGTGGTCGTAGCTGTCCCGGAGGCCGTCCCGGGCCCATTCGGCCAGCGCTCCCTCGTCGTTGATCCGGTGGGGCGGCAGCCGCGCGGCGAGCGCGCGCCGGCGTTCGGCGCCTGGTCCGGGGTGGTAGTCGGCCGCCGTGAGCAGGGCGTGGCGGGCCGCCGAGAGGTCCATGGCGGCGTTGACGGCGACGGGGCCCGAGCCCGCCGGGTGGTTCTCCGGTGAGTACGAGGGCACCACGACGAGGTGGCCGTCGGCGTCGGTACGGGTGAGGAAGTCCTCGTAGAAGCAGGCGACTTCGTCGAGGGCGGCGGCCAGGTGCGGGTCCCGGGCTCCCCGCACCTCGTCGTGGTCCACCAGGGGTTTCAGCAGCCAGTCGGCGCCCGCCGTCCACACGTGCAGCGGATAGTCGCGGCTGAAGTGGTGGAGGTGCCCCGACTCCCCGTCGGTGTGGGCGGGGGCGACGACACCGCGGGTGCCGAAGACCGAGCGGGCGTTGTCGCGCCAGTGCGGCAACTGGCCGTACACCAGGGCCGCGTGGGCCTCGGTGACCTCGGGGAGCGCGGCCGCGGCGGCCGACGCGGTCTGCAGGTTCACGTTGGCGTCGGTCGTGAAGGCTCCCGACCAGGCCGTGTCCCACTCCCCCGTCCACAGGCCGGTCAGCCGCGGCGGCAGCATGCCCGAGGCGGACAGCAGGTGGTAGCGGCCGGCCGCGAAGAGCCGCTCGACGAGCGCGGGGCTCTCGGGCCGGCGCACCAGCTCGGAACCCGGGAGGGCACGTTCGCCGGGGCCGGCGCCGAGGTCGAGGCCCGCGCGGAGATAGGCGCTGCGGTGCCGGCCGGTGTGGCGGTCCAGGAGGCGGCGGTAGGGGTCCTCGTCACCGTCCGGCAGCAGGGCGCGCAGGGTGCGGGCCTCGGCCAGGACGTCCAGCTCGCCGGTGTGCCGCCGTACCCGCGTGAGCAGGAGGACCGCGCCCGCTCCGGCCACCCGTATCCCGGGCAGCGCGGTCCGGGTCCGGCCGCCGGTGACCACCGCGAGCGTCACGCCCGTGTAGGCCCGCTCGCCGCCCGGGTAGCGGGCCCGCAGGGTCAGGAGCGCGCCCTCGGGGGTGAGGACGGCGCCGTGGCCGACCGACAGATCCCGCGGCGCCCCCGGGAGCCGGTGGTCGAGGGTCACGTCGACGGTGAGGCCGGGCTCGGTCACGTACTGCACGACGACGTCGTCGGCGCGGGAGACGAAGACGTCGCTGCGCCAGCCGTCGCACTCGGCGCGGACCACACCGGTGGTGAAGTCGACCTCGCGCCGGTAGGAGCGCCGCTGGGCGGCCGGTCTGCGCAGCCGCACCTGGAAGGCGGGGTGGAAGGGCTGCACCCATTGCAGCGGCCGGCCGTCGGTGAAGTCGTCCCCGCCGGTGGTGTCCCCGGCCAGCAGCCGGTCCTGGAGTTCCGGCAGGGCGGCGGCGAGGGCGGGCGGCCGGGCGTTCTCGCCGCCGTTCGGCCGGACCAGGCTGTGCTGGTTCACGATGACCCGGTCACTGTCCGGATCACCGAACACCATGGCGCCGTGCCGCCCGTTCCCGCTCAGGAAGGCGTCCTCCCAGCGGGCGGCGGGCGTCGGCTCCCAGGTGCCGTGGACAGGCTCACTCATGGGCCGCCTCCAGCACGGCGACGCCGTAGCGGCCCAGTTCCACGGTGTCGGTGACGTCGGCGCCGGTGAGCAGTTCGCGGTGGCGGCCCGGCACGGGCACGGTGACCGGGTCGCGCCCGTGGTGCAGGAGGAACAGCAGCCCGCCGCGCCGTACGGCCTCCACCCCGGCGGGGAGCGCCTCGAGCGGCGGCCGGACCCCGGCGTCCGCGGCGATCCCGGCGAGCAGGGTCCGCAGCGCCTCGGGCTCCGGAAGAGTGGAGAGGTACCAGGCGCGGCCCTTGCGCAGCACGGCCGGGAGCCCGTCCAGTTCGCCGCCCTTGTACGGCGTGACGGCGTCGGCGTCCGCCGCCTCGATCTCCTCGGACCACAGGGTGCCGCGGAACCCCTCGGCGTCGACGTGCTCGCCGGCGTCGAGCGGCCACCACTCGTGCAGGGTGCGGATGCCGAAGAGGTCGCGCAGCCGGGCGTCCATGCCGCCGGGGCGCACCCGGTCGTCCTGGTCCGCGACGCCGGTCAGGAAGCCGGAGACGAGGGTGCCGCCGCCCCGTACGTACGCGACGAGGTTGTCGATCGCCGTGTCCGTCATCAGGTACAGCTGCGGGACGACGACGAGCCGGTACGCGGACAGGTCGTGCTCGGGGTGGGCGAAGGACACCGTGGTGTGCGCCTCCCACAGGGCGCGGTGCCAGGCGCGGACGAGCGCCGGGTGGTCGACCTCGGAGGAGAGCCGGCCGTCCTGGAGGCCGGCCCACCAGGAGTGCCAGTCCAGCAGGACGGCGACGTCGGCGCCTTCGACCCGGGTGTCCGCCACCCGTTCGCTCAGCCGCGCGAGGTCGGCCCCGATCCGCTTGACCTCCTGGAAGGTGCGGCCCTGCTCCCCGGCGTGGCCGACCATGCCGGAGTGGAACTTCTCGGAGCCCTGCCGGGACTGGCGCCACTGGAAGTAGCAGACGGCGTCGGCGCCGCGGGCCACGGCCTGGAGCGACCACAGGCGGTTCAGGCCGTGCGGCTTGGGGTGGTTCACCCCGCGCCAGTTGACCGGTCCCGCGGCCTGCTCCATGACCATCCAGGGGCCGCCGCGGGCCTGCGAGCGGGTCATGTCGTGGATCAGCGCGGAGTACTGGCCGCCGTGCGGGTCGCGCGGGTCCGGGTAGACGTCGATGGAGACGACGTCCTCCCGCTCGGCCCAGGCCCAGGCGTCCTGCCCCTGCCAGAACGGCATGAAGTTGCTGGTCACCGGGATGTGCGGGGTGTGCCGGGCGACGATGTCCCGCTCGGCGAGGTAGCACTCCAGCAGCGCGTCGGAGGTGAAGCGCCGGAAGTCGAGCACCTGGGTGGGGTTGTTCATGTACTGGGCGCGGCGCGGCGGGATGATCTCGTCCCAGGTGTCGTAGCGCTGGCTCCAGAAGGCGGTGCCCCAGGCCGTGTTGAGCGCGTCGACCGTCCCGTACCTGCGGCGCAGCCAGTCGCGGAACGCGCGGGCGGCCTCGTCGCCCCAGTCGTGCGTGCAGTACTCGTTGTTGATGTGCCACATCGTGAGGGCCGGGTGGCCGCCGTAGCGGGCGGCCAGGTCCTCGGTGATGGCGGCGGCGTAGTGGCGGTAGACGAGGCTGGAGTGCGAGAACTGCTGCCGCGAGCCCCACCACACGATCTGCCCGTTCTCGTCGCGGGGCAGCGTCTCGGGGTGCAGCCGGCCCAGCCACGGGGGCGGGGCTGCGGTGGGGGTGGCGAGGACGACGGTGATGCCGTTCTCGTGCAGCAGGTCCATCAGCCGGTCGAGCCAGCCGAACTCCCGTGCTCCGGGCCTTGGTTCGAGCCGGGCCCAGGAGAAGACGCCGACGGTGACGGAGTTGACGCCGGCGTCCTTCATGAGCCGTACGTCGTCCTGCCAGGTCTCCTCGGGCCACTGCTCGGGGTTGTAGTCGCCGCCGAAGAGGATGCGGCCGCGGGTGGCGTCGGCGAGGGCGGGCATCAGGCCGGGTCTCCGTACTGGATGCCCCGGCCGTTGGTGCCGAGGTACACGCGGCCGTGGATGCGGGGGTCGCCGGTGATGACCTCGCCGGTCCAGCCCCACTGGTGGGCGTCGTCGTTGATCCGCACCCAGGTCTTCGCCTCGTCGTCGGACCGCAGGACGGCGGTGACCGTCCCCGTCGAGCCGACCTGGTAGAGCGCCGGGTACCGAGCACCGTCGGCGGCCCGGCCGAAGCCGAGGGTGTACGAGGACCGGCAGCTGCTCACCTTGTCGAAGCTCGCGCCCGCGTCGGTGGACCGGTAGAGGCCGTTCCCCTTGGCCGAGAGCCACAGGTCCCCGGTCCTGCCTGGGGCGGCGGCCAGCCGGAACTGGCTGTCCCCTGACGGCAGTCCGCTCGCGCGCGGCGTGAAGGTCGCGCCGCCGTCGGTGCTGGCGTGGAGCGTTCCGGTGGCGGTGTCGTACGCGTAGAAGCGCGCCGGGTCGGCGGGGTCGGCGACCGGGGTGGCGCCCTTGGGGAAGGTGGCGGTCTCGGTCCAGGTCGCGCCGTTGTCCGTGGAGCGGTGGGCCGCGTACGTCGTGCCGTCCCAGTGGACGAAGGACCACAGCAGGGCGGAGCCGTCGGCGGCGGCGGCGATCGGGCCCGGCGCGTCCTTGGCGATGGCGGGCTGGGCCGCGAAGGGCGTCCAGGTCCGTCCGCCGTCGTTCGAGTACGCGCCGTTGCCGTGGTCGCCCCAGCCGGTGCGCACGACGTAGGACGGCCTGGCCGCGGCCTGGGCGAGTCCGGTCGCCGAGCCGGACACGGGGTGGGTGGCCATGCCCCGCGACGGGGAGGCGGTCAGCCGCTCGTGGTACATCACACCGATGTCGCCGAGCCCGCTGATCAGATGGGCCTCGCCGGCCGGGGGCGAGACCAACTGGCGTACGGCCGTCTCCTCCAGGCCGCGGATCTGCGGCGCCCAGTGTCCGAGGTCACGGGTGCCGTAGAGGGTCGCGCCGGTCCCGTACACGATGTGCCGGGAGTCGTACGGGTCGACGGCGACCGTCTGGATCCACCAGCCGAACTTGGGTGTGCTGCCGCCCCAGTTGAGGTACGGGGTCTCGGTCACGTCGAGGACCGCGGTGTCCTTGAGGGACGTCCAGGTGCGGCCGCCGTCGGTGGTGCGGAAGAGGGTGTCGACGTCCGCCCAGCGGTTGTTGGTGGAGACGACGGCGGTTCCCGGGCGGCGGGCGTCGACGGCGACACCGCCGTAGCCGAAGGTGTCGGCCGAGCCCTCGGAGGTGGTGCCGCCGGGCCGTACCGGTGTCACGTCGGTCCAGGTCCCGCGCGCCGTCCGCAGCTTGTGCACGCTGCCCGCGGACTGGCCGTTGGGGCCGGGCGCGTCGGCATAGGTCACGTACAGCTCGTGGGTGTGCGCGTCGTACGCGGCGCGTACCGGGACCTTGGCCGAGGTGCCGGAGGGCTGTCCGGGGACGGCTTCCCAGTGGGTGCCGTCGGATGTGCGGTACAGGTTCGCCGTGCCCGCGGTGCCGTCGCCGTCGCCCCAGCCGGCGTAGAGCGTACGGCCGGCCGCGACCAGGAGGGTGACGCCCTGCCCTGTGCCGCTCGCCCTGGCCGGGAACGTGGCCACCGGAGCCCAACTGGCGCCCCGGTCGGTTGACTTGAGGAGGCCGTCGTGACGGGTGCCCAGCCAGAGGGTGTCACTGTCGCGCGGGTCGACGAGGAGCCGCTCACCGGCGCCGCGCCCGTCCTCGTTGGCGCCGAGCCGCACGTCCAGGTCGGTGCGGGCCCAGGTGGCGCCGCGGTCGTCGGAGCGCAGGACGGCACCGGGGCCCGCCCACGGCTGAGCGTACGTGCCGAGTGCCAGGTACAGCCGGTTCGGGTGCGCCGCGTCGACGGCGATCGCCTCGACGCCGAGGAGGTTCCAGTCGTCCCAGCCGAGGTGGTCGGTGAGGGGGGTCCAGCGCGCGGCGCGCTCGTCCCAGCGGTAGGCGCCGCCGATGTCCGTACGCGCGTAGGCGAGTCCGCGGACCGAGGGGTGGAAGAGGACTCCGGTGACGAAGCCCGTGCCGCCGATGACGACGTTGCGCCAGCGGTACGGGCGCGCCCCGGCGGCTCGCGCCGGGGCCCCGGCAGCGGGGACGGCGGTGAGGGCCGCGGTGGCGGCGGTCCCGGCGAGCACGGCTCGTCGGCTCAGGCGCGGCGTGCGCATGACATACCTCGTTCCTGGAAAGAGCGTGGGGAGGGGCCCGTCGGCCGAGGGGCGCGGGGAACTGCGCGACCGGTCGCCTGCGGTGGTACACGGATGCTGCTGCTCTCCCGGGCGCACCGCCCGGTGAGCCGGCGGGAGGAGGCGGGCCTGCCTCAGCCCTTCACGGCCCCGGTGAGCATGCCCTTCTTGAAGTGCCGCTGGACGAAGGGCGAGAGCACGGCGACCGGGAGCAGGGCCAGCACCATGACCGCCATCTGCACGGCGAGGGCGGACAGTTCGCCCGTCTTGATGGCCTGCCCCATGCCGACCGGGGGCTCCTGCTTCTGGACGAGCTGGATCATCACGTTCTGCAGCGGCATCATGTCCTGGTCGCTCAGGTAGATCGAGGCGTTGAACCAGGCGCTCCAGTAGCCGACGGCGTAGAAGAGCGTGATCACCGCGATGACCGCGCGGGAGAGCGGCACCACGATCTGCCGCAGGATCCGCCAGTCCCCCGCGCCGTCGATCCGCGCGCTGTCGACGAGTTCCTGCGAGATGCCCATGAAGAAGCCGCGCAGCACCAGGATGTTGAAGACGCTGACCGCGCTCGGCAGGATCAGCGCGAGATACGTGTCGGTGAGGCCGAGCGACTGCACCAGCAGGTACGTGGGGATGAGGCCGGCGCCGAAGAACATCGTGGCGAGCAGCGTCATCAGGAACCAGCGGTGCCCGACCGACCCGATGCGGGAGAGCCCGTACGCCGCGAGGACGGACACCGTCATCGAGAACAGCGTGCCGACGAGGGTGACGCCGAGGCTGACGAGGGTGGCCCGGGTGACCTGCCCGCCGCTCAGCAGCTCCTGGTACGCGACGAACGTGATGCCCTTGGGGATCACCACCAGACCGCCGGCCTCGGTGATGGTCTCCTTCGAGGACAGACTGGTGACGGCGACGATCCACAGCGGGAACAGCACGCCCAGGCAGGCGCCGGCCAGGACGATGCCCTTGCCCGCGAGGCCCGCCGTGCGGGGCTGCTCCTCCCAGACGGGCCGGGGCGGGGCGGCCCAGCGGCCGGGGGCCTTCGGCCGTTGCTCGGTCACGGCGCTCACTTCTTGTACACCCCCTGCTCGCCCATCAGATGGGCCACCTTGTTCGCGGCGAGGACCAGCCCGAGACTGACCACGCCCTTGATCAGTCCGGCCGCGGCCGCGTAACTGAAGTCCTGGTTGCGGACGCCGTTCCACCAGACGTAGGTGTCGAGGACCTCCGCGGCTCCCGGTCCCACCGCGTCCCGCTGGAGCAGGATCTGCTCGAAGCCGACGGTGAGCGCGTCACCGACCCGCAGCACCAGCAGCAGGGCGATCACCGGACGCAGGGCGGGCAGCGTGACGTGCCACATCCGGCGCCAGCGCCCGGCCCCGTCCATCGCCGAGGCCTCGTACAGGTCCGGGCTCACGGAGGCCAGCGCGGCGAGGAAGACGATGATCCCCCAGCCGGCGTCCTTCCAGACGCCCTCCGCGGTCACCAGGAACTTGAAGATCCCCGGGTCGGTCATCAGGTCGAAGCCCTCGTACCCGTGCTGCCGCAGGGTCTGCGCGATGATGCCGGCGCCGCCGAAGATCTGCTGGAAGACGGTGATGACGAGCACCCAGGAGAAGAAGTGCGGCAGGTAGAGGATCGCCTGGGACACCGCCCGCACCCGGGGCCTGACCACGCTGTTGATGAGCAGCGCGAGCAGGATCGGGACGGGGAAGAAGAGCACGAGTTGCAGCGCGAACAGGACGAGGGTGTTCTCCACGGCGTCCCAGAACGCCGAGTCCTCGAAGATCCGCGTGAACTGCTCGAAGCCCACCCAGGGGCTGTGGAAGATGGCGACGAAGCCGTTGTCGCTGACGTACGGGTCGTACTCCTGGAACGCGACGACGTTGCCGAGGATCGGTATGTAGTTGAAGACCAGGACCAGCAGGACCGCCGGCAGGGTCATCAGGATCAGGGTGCGGTCCCGCTTGAAGCGGGTGCGGAAGCTGCCGCTCTTCGACGCCTTGGCCGCTCCCGGTTCCGCGGCGGCCCGGCCGGCCTCGGCGGCCTTCGCGCGGCCCACGGACGGCTCGGCGGGTTCGGCCGCCGACGACGCGGCGGCGCCGGTGGTGCCCGGTGCGGTGCTGTGTGCCACCTCGTCACCCCTGCGCGGAGCCGGTGTCGTCCAGCAGCTTCTTGTACCAGTCCCGCAGCTTGTCGCCGCCCTGGCTCTTCCAGTCCGACACCGCCTGCTGCATGGCGCCGATCTTCTTGCGGCCGCGGACGATGTCGTCCTCCAGCTGTTCGAAGTCGTTGGAGAGGTTGGTGTAGCGGGCCGGTTCGGTGATCTGGAGGCCGTAGAAGGAGGACTTCCTGGTGAAGGCGCCCATCCGCTGCTGCCACTGCACCTGTTCCTTCGCGATGTCCGGGAAGTCGGGGTGCGCGATGGTCGGGGCGGGACTGGCCAGCATCACGTAGGCGTTGAGGACCTCCTGGTTGCCCTTGTCGTTCTTGACGGGCGTGCCGTCCTCGACGGTGTAGTGCGTGCCCTCCACCCCGTAGTTGGTGAGCATGTACTCCTCGGTGCCGTACGGGGCGGCGGAGACGTTCGCGGCGGCCAGCACGTCGTGGATCACGGACTTCGACGCCTTCTTGTTGACGAAGGCGAAGATGCCCGCCGGCGATCCGGACCACAGCCGGGGGTCGCCTCCGTCGTGGCCGAATATGTCCATGCCCGCGATGCGGAAGTCCTTCTTGTGGGTGGCCTGTTCGGCCATCTTGCCCCACCAGTCCGAGATGTTCTGGTTGTACATCAGGACCTCGCCCGCGGTGAAGCGCTGGCCCGCGTTGCCCTGGTTCGCCGCCTTGGCCTCGGGGTGGACGACACCGGCCGCGTACAGCTTGCGCGTCCACTCGAGCGCTTCGAGGTACTCGTCCGTCTCGACCCGGTAGACCAGTTTGCCGTCGACGAGGTTCCAGCCGAGCGGCTTCTCGCTGCCGGACAGCACGCCGAAGACGTTGAAGGCCGTCCACTTCATGTCGTCGCAGGCCCACACCTTGGCGCGGGCGTTGGTGATGTCCTTGGCGAGGGCGAGGAACTCGGCGGCCGAGGTGGGGACTTCGTACCCCTCCTTGTCGAAGACGTCCTTGCGGTAGAAGGGCACGATGCCGGTGACGGTGGGCGCGGGCTGCGGCAGGCCGCGCAGCCTGCCGCCGAAGATGGAGTACTTCCACGCGTCGCTCGGAATGGCGGCGAGGTTCGGGTATTCCTTGACCTTGTCGCCGGAGAGGTACGGGCCGAGGTCGGCGAACTTGCTGATGATGGCGCTGGGGATCTTGCCGCCCATGTTCCAGCTGGGGATGACCACGACGTCCGGCATGTCGCTGGAGGCGAGGACGGCGCCCAGCTTCTCGTCGTACGTGTTGCCGTCCTGGTTCTGCCAGACGATGTCGGCGCCGATCTTCGCGTTCATCGCCTTGTAGTAGGCGTTGCCGCCCTTCGGGGGTGTGCCCCAGAACGGCGACATGATCCTGACGGTGCCGCCCTTGCCGAGCTTCCCGGGCACCGACGTCTTCAGGCCGGTGAGCGAGAGTTCGCCGGTGAAGCCGACCGCTGAGCCGTTCTTCGACGGGATGTCCGGCGTCACCACGTTCTGCGCCACGAAGGTGGGGAGGATCTTCTGCGCGTCCTTGCCGGAGGTGGTCCCCTCCTTGGAGCCGCCGTCGGACCCGCCGCAGGCGGCGAGCAGTGGCGTCCCGCCGGCCACGGCGGCCGCGGCCACCGCCGTGGAGGCGAGGAAGCTTCTCCGGCTGGTGCCGGAGGTGGCGGAGTTCGGCGTCATTGCGTCAACCCTTCGTGGCGCACAGCAGGACACCCGGCGGTGGAGCCGTCGGCTGCGGTGTCTTGAGTGGAACTGGCTGAGCTGAAGCGGCCCTCCGAGGACTGCACATCCCCGGGTGGGCTCTCGTCGCTTGTCGAAGCGCTTCCATGTTGCTGCGAGGTTAAGTGAACACCTGAGGGTGCACAAGAGCCGTTTCCAACATTCCTGCGCGACCCCGAGGACTGGACCGCTCTCGTGCGGCGCCTGAAATGCCGGTCGGAGAACGGAGTTCGCGCGTCCCGGTGTCTTGACACTCGCCCCTTGCCCGAATGAGCATCGAAGCGCTTCGAAAGCGCCCCGTCGCTCCACCGCAAAGGGATCACCACGTGACCGCACACACGCCTTCCACGCCGTCCTTCCGCGATTCGCGGCTGCCGTTCGCGAAGCGCATCGACGATCTGCTGGCGCGGCTCACCCGCGACGAACGCATCGCGTTCCTGCACCAGTTCGGGCCCCCGGTCGAGCGCCTCGGCCTCGCCGCCTTCCGCACCGGCCAGGAGGCCCTGCACGGAGTGGCGTGGATGGGCCCGGCGACCGTGTTCCCGCAAGCCGTGGGGCTCGGCGCGACCTGGAACGACGACCTCGTGCACCGGGTCGGCGAGGCGGTCTCGGCCGAGGCACGCGCGATGCGCGCCCGCGACGACCGCGTCGGCCTCAACGTCTGGTCGCCCACGGTCAACCTGTTGCGCCACCCGCTGTGGGGACGCAACGAGGAGGGCTACTCCGAGGACCCGAAGCTGACCTCGGCGATCGCGACGGCCTACACCCGCGGCCTGCGCGGCGACCATCCCACGTACTGGCGCACGGCCCCGGTCCTCAAGCACTGGCTGTCCCACAACAACGAGACGCACCGGGACACCTCGTCCTCGTCGGTGCGCCCGCGCGTGCTGCACGAGTACGACCTGCGGGCCTTCCGCGAGACGGTCGAGGCGGGCGCGGTGGCCGGCGTGATGCCCGCCTACAACCTGGTCAACGGCCGCCCCAACCACGTCTCGCCGTACCTGCGCGAGCACCTGCGTGCCTGGACGGAGCAGGAGCTGCTCGTCTGCTCGGACGCGGGCGCGCCCTCCAACCTGGTCGACTCCGAGCACTACTTCGACACCCACGAGGAGGCGACCGCGGCCGCGGTCCGCGCCGGGGTCGACAGCTTCACGGACCACGGCACGGACAGCTCGCAGATCGTCGCCCGCCTCCACGGAGCGCTCGACCAGGGCCTGTTGAGCGAGGACGACATCGACACGGCGGTCCGCAGGCAGCTCTCGGTCCGGTTCCGGCTCGGCGAGTTCGATCCGCGGTCGGACCCGTACGCCGGCACGGAGGACTTCGACACCCCGGCCCACCGCGCGCTCGCGGCGGAAGCGGCCGAGCAGGCCGTCGTCCTGCTGAAGAACGACGGCCTGCTGCCGCTCGGCGAGCACACCCGCGTCGCGGTCGTCGGTCTCCTCGCCGACGAGTGCAAGCTCGACTGGTACAGCGGCACGCTCCTGCACCGTTCGACGCCCCTGGAGGGCCTGTACGAGCGCTTCGGCGCCGACCGCGTCACCTTCGCCGAGGGCGTGGACCGGGTACGGCTGCGGACGTCCTCCGGCGTGTATCTGAGCGTGCCCGCGGCCCAGGACGCGGCCGACGAGGTGCGCGGCGCCGAGGGCGCGCTGGACCCGGCGCTCCTCGCGGGCCGCACGGACCTGCCCCCGCTCACCACCGACGCCCGGGGCAGCGAACTCGCGCTGACCGACTGGGGCGACGGCGTACTGACCCTGCGCGCGCCCGACGGCCGCTACCTCTCGGTGGCCGAGGACGGCTTCGTCCGCGCCGCCGCGGACCAGCCCGGCGGCTGGGTCGTCCAGGAGACCTTCCGCCTCGAACCCTCCGCAACCCACGGGAACGGCCACCTCCTCAAGCACCTGGGGACGGGCAGGTACGTCTCCGTCGCCGCCGACGGCGTGAAGGTTGCCGAGCGGGACGGGGAGATCTTCGAGCTGGAGGTCACCGAGCGCGGCGAGGACGCGGTGGCCCGCGCCGCGGCCGGCGCCGACGTGGTCCTCGTCGTCGCCGGCAACGACCCGCACATCAACGGGCGCGAGACGGAGGACCGGACGACCCTGCGCCTGCCCGATCACCAGGAACGCCTGCTGCGGGCGGCCCGCACCGCGAACCCGCGCACCGTGCTGGCCCTCGTCAGCTCCTATCCGTACGCCGTGGAGCCCGCGGGCCTCCCGGCCGTCCTGTGGACCGCGCACGGCGGCCAGGCCGCGGGCACCGCGCTGGCCCGCGTCCTGGCGGGCGACGTCTCGCCCGCCGGCCGCCTCCCGCAGACCTGGTACGCCGCGGACGAGGACCTGCCGGACCTCCTCGACTACGACGTGATCGGCGGCCGCCAGACGTACCTGTACTTCGAGGGCACCCCGCTGTTCCCGTTCGGGCACGGACTGTCCTACACATCGTTCGGCTACACGGACCTGCGGTTCCTTGCCGACGGGGAACGGGTACGGGTCTCCTTCACCGTCACCAACACCGGTGCGGTGACCGCCGACGAGGTCGCCCAGCTCTACGTCCGCGCCGTCGGCCCGTCCGTACCCCGCCCCCGCCGCGAGCTGGCCGGGTACCGCCGCGTCCGCCTGGCCCCCGGCTCCTCGGCGGAGCTGTCCTTCGAACTCCCGCTGTCCGTCTTCGAGTTCTGGGACGTGGCGCACGGCAGGTGGCGACTGGAGCCGGGTGCGTACGAACTGCTCGCGGGCGCGTCCAGCGAGGACGTCCGGCTGCGCGCGGCCGTCGAACTCCTCGGCGAGGCCGCCGGACCGCGCCCGGTGCGGGAACGCGGCCTGGACGCCGCCGACTTCGACGAGCAGCGGGCGGCCGAGATCGTCGACCGCACCAGGACGGCGGGCGACGCGGTGACGCCGGTGGGTGGCGGCACGGGCGAACTGCTGTACCGCTCCTGCGACTTCGGGACCGGCGTCGGTGCGCTCACCGCGGAGGTGGCGGGCGAGGGGACCGTGGACGTCTCCCTGGACGACGGCCCGGTGCTGGCGACCCTGACACCGGCGGCCACGAAGGGCCCGTACGACTACACCACCGTCGACGCCGCGTTCGCCGCCGACGGTGTGCACGACGTCCGCCTGCGACTGCGCGGCACGCTGCGGCTCGCGCACGTCGGCTTCTCCGGCTGAGGGTCCGGACAGGCCGGCGCGAGGGGCCCGGCAGCACGGATGCCGGGCCCCTCGGCCCACGACAACGGCCGGAGCCCCCGCACAGTGGGCTCCGGCCGCCGGTTTCGAACGGTCCTACAGCGCGAGGCCCGTCAGGACCAGCACGCGCTCGTACGTGTAGTCGTCCATCGCGTACCGCACACCCTCGCGGCCGACGCCGGACTGCTTCACGCCGCCGTACGGCATCTGGTCGGCACGGTAGGAGGGCACGTCGCCGACCACGACTCCGCCGACCTCCAGCGCCCGGTGGGCACGGAAGGCGGTCTGCAGGTCGTGCGTGAACACCCCGGCCTGCAGGCCGTACTTGGAGTTGTTGACGGCGGCGAAGGCCTCGGCCTCGCCGGTCACCCTCTGCACGGTGAGGACCGGTCCGAAGACCTCCTCGCAGGACAGGGTCGCGTCCGCCGGGACGTCGGCGAGGACGGTCGGCGCGTACGAGGCGCCGTCCCGCTTGCCGCCCGTGAGCAGCGTGGCTCCGGAGGCGACGGCCTCGTCGACCCAGGACTCGACGCGACGGGCCGCGTCCTCGCTGACCAGCGGCCCGACGTCGGTCCTGTCGTCCGACGGGTCACCGGTGACCTGGGCCTCGACGGCGGCGACGATGCGCGGCAGCAGCCGCTCGTACACCGAGGCGTCGGCGATCACGCGCTGCACCGAGATGCAGGACTGGCCGCCCTGGTAGTTGGAGAAGGTGGCGATACGGGTCGCGGCCCAGTCCAGGTCCTCGTCGCTCGCGAAGTCGGCGAGCACCACGGCCGCGCCGTTGCCGCCGAGCTCCAGCGTGCAGTGCTTGCGCGGCACCGAGTCCATGATCGCGTAACCGACCGTCTCGGACCCGGTGAACGAGATGACGGGCAGCCGCTCGTCCTGCACCAGCGCGGGCATCCGGTCGTTGGCGACCGGCAGGATGCTCCACGAGCCGGCGGGCAGCTCGGTCTCGGCGAGCAGGTCGCCGATGATCAGGCCGGACAGCGGGGTCGCGGGCGCGGGCTTCAGGATGATCGGGGCGCCGGCCGCGATCGCCGGGGCGACCTTGTGCGCGCACAGGTTGAGCGGGAAGTTGAACGGCGCGATGCCGAGGACGACACCCTTGGGGAAGCGGCGGGTCAGCGCGAGCCGGCCCTGGCCGCCGGCGTCGGTGTCGAGCCGCTGGGCCTCGCCGCCGTTGAAGCGGCGGGCCTCCTCGGCCGCGAACCGGAACACGGACACCGCGCGGCCGACCTCGCCGCGGGCCCACTTGATCGGCTTGCCGTTCTCGGCGGAGATGAGCTGCGCGATCTCCTCGGTGCGCTCCACGAGGCGCTTGCTCACGTGGTCGAGGGCGGCGGCGCGTACGTGGGCGGGGGTCGCGGCGAACTCGTCGCGTACGGCGTACGCGGCGGCGACGGCCTCCTCGACCTGGGCCTCGGTCGGCACGCTGACCTTGCCCACCAGCTGCCCGTCCCAGGGCGACGCGACGTCGAAGGTGGTCTCGCCGGTGGCCTGGCGGCCGGCGAGCCAGAAGGCGTGGGTGGAGGTCATAGTCGAGTCCCGGCCCTTCCGAGGTTGGTGTGTCCGTGTCTTACGGCCCCACGGTAGGGCCGGAACCCCACGGTTCCGCTTGTCCACCCCGGAGCACTGCCCCCGCCCCCCACTCCGCTACGGCCAACGCCAACCGGCACCCGGTGGTGAGACGGCGGCGGCCCGCAGCGCAATCGGCACGACCCGCACCCGCGCTCCCACCGGAGGGGCCGTGCCGGTACATCAGATGCCCGTTGCAGGTCGGGCAGGAAGCGCCGGTCCACCCCCGTCACCAAGGTGCACGCCCGACCTGCAACGGGCGGATGTACCGGCGCGGCCCCGACCCACCCACCGCGGCGCGGGCTCCCCACCCACCGCAGCCAAGACGCCCGCCGTGCCCCCGCCCCGCACCACCGCAGCCAAGACGCCCGCCGTGAGCCCGCCCCCGCCCTACTCCCCCACCGCCGTCGCCTTCAGCGCCAGCCACAGCTCCATCCGGACGTCCGGATCGTCCAGTGAGCGCCCCAGGATCTCCTCGACCCGCCGCATCCGGTACCGCAGCGTGTGCCGGTGCACCCCGAGGTCGGCGGCGGCCGCGTCCCACTGACCGTGCCGCGACAGCCACGCCCGCAGGGACGCCACCAGGTCCCCCCGCCCGGTCGCGTCGTGCTCGCGCAGCGCCCGCAGCAGCCCGTCCGCGAACGCCCGCACCGCGTCGTCCGCGAGCAGCGGCACCACGGACCCCGCGGCCACCTCCTCGTGCTCGACGAGGGAACGCCCCCGCCGCCGGGCCACGGACAGGGCCTGCTCGGCCTGCTTGTAGGCCGCCCGCGCGGCGATCGGCCCGGCCGGCGCCGACAGCCCCACGACCAGTTCCCCCTCGTCCCGCACCGGCTGCTCCCGCCCCGCGGCCCGCGCGGCCTCCAGCACCTCCGCGTACTCCTGGCAGGCCGCCACCGCGGAGCCCCCGTCCGCCGCGAGCACCACCAGCCGCTCCCCGTCGGGCACGACCAGCACGGACTCCCCGGACCGCGCGGCGGCAGACTCGACGACCTCGGCGAGCCCGCCCAGCGGGTCGCCCTGGAGGTCGGGCACCGCGGCCTTGGCGGCCGACGCCTTCGCGGCGCCAGGCCCGCGGCCGGGCTCGGGCCCGGGCTTGTGCTCCCGCCCGTGCCCGCGCCCGTCGGCATGCGCCCGCCCCGCCGACGCGGACGCCGACTCGGCGAGGATCAGCCGGAAGGGCGCGTCGAGAAGCTCCCCGTACAGGTCACCGGCGACGGCGCGCGCGTGGTCGGACTCCCCCGCGAGGAGCATCCGCAGGACGGCTGCCCCGATCCGCTGCTCGGCCGCGTGCAGCGACCGGGACCGTTCGGTGGTGAGGGTGAGCAGGGCGATCGCGGAGTGGACGGCATACCGCTCGGCGGTGCCGAGGGCGGCGGCCGTCCCGACGGCGAGCGCGGCGCGGGCCCGCCGCCCGGTACCGAGGGAGTGCAGCTCGATCCGGTCCTCGCCGTCCGGTCCGCCGACGACGGAACTCGCCGGCGCGGCCCGCTCCCGCAGCCGCTCGACGTCGGCGGTGATGCGCGCGGCCCGGCGCCCGGCCCACTCGGGCGCGGCGGCGACGACGGCACCGGACGCGTCGTACAGCGCGGCCCACCCGTCGACCTGCCCGGCGAGCGCGGCGAGCAGCTTCTCGGGGCCGTCGTGCAGCGCCTTCTTGGTCAGCTCGCGCTGGGCGGCGAACCCGGCGGTGACGGCGCGGTACTGGTCGGCGGCGATCGCGGCGGAGACGGCCTTGCTGATGGCGAGGAACGGCGTGCGCCGGGGCACCTCAAGGAGCGGGAGGCCCTCCTGCTCGGCGGCGTCGACGAGGGCCCCGGGGATCTCGTCGTAGTTGACCCCGACGGCGAAGCCGAGGCCGACGACTCCCGCCGCGGCCAGCCGCTTCACGTACCGCCGCATGGCGTCGGGATCCTCGGCGTCCAGTTTGAGCGCGGTGATCAGCAGCAGCTCCCCGCCCTCCATGTACGGCACGGGGTCGGCGAGCTCGCTGACGTGCGCCCAGCGGACGGGCACGTCCAGGCGTCCCTCGCCCGCCCGCACGGTCAGCTTGAGCGCGGAGTGGTGGACGAGGGAGGCGAGCGTGGGGGGCATGGGACCTTCAGGTCTGAGGCGGACGCACGAGCGGTCGACCGGGTGATCTTTTGGCCGCTTCGTATGAAGGGCCTCTGCCGATTCTGCCTCACCGTAGGGGTGTCCCGCGCTCTCGTTTCAGCCGCGCAGATCCACCAGCAACGGCGGCGCGTGCTCACCCTTCACGCTGGTGAGGGAGAGCACCGCGTGCCCCGGGGGCACCCCGTGCGCCAGTTCGGACGCCGACCACCGCTCCCGCTCGACCTGGCGCACGGTGACGGCGCGTGCGGTCGGCGCGTTCCCGGTGATCACCCGGCGCAGCATGTGGACGGCCTTCCCGGCCGGGGTCTCGGCGATGATCTGCCGGTCGGTGACGTCCCGGGTCTCGGTCCACTCCTTGCCCCAGACCTCGGCGAAGTCCTGGCCGTCCCAGGGGGTCAGTCCGGAGAGCGCCATCCGGCAGCCGATCGCCCCGAGCAGCGGACTGCGCAGCGCCCGTGGCACGTCGTCGAGGGTGCGCAGGGTCAGGACGGTGCCCGCGTTGGCGGAGCGCAGCCGCTGGATGCCGCGGACGGCTTCCGGGGTGACGACGCCGGTGGCGTCGTCGAGCACGAGGCAGGCGAACAGGGAGCGGTCCTCGCGCACGGCGACGCTGGCGGTGAACTGGGCGAGTACGAGCCGCGCGAGGATCCGGGAGGCGTCGGCGTGCCCCCGCTGCGGCAGGTCGATGCGCACCCGGACGGGGTGGTCGAGGGCGCGGAGCGAGAAGGGCCGGGACTGCCCCGAGGTGTCGAAGAACCCGGCGAAGGCGGGCCGGTCGAGCAGCGCGACACGGTCGGCCAGGACGCCGCCCACGTCTCCGGGGTGCCCCATCTGCCGCTCGCGGGCGTCGAGTTCGCGCAGCAGCGAGGCCTGTCCGGCCTCCTCGAGGCCGCTGCGCAGCGCGGCGAGCGGGCCGGGTGAGCCGTCGAGGAGCTGCCGCAGTTCCGGTACGGAGGGGAAGCGGCCGTGGACGGCGCGGTACGGGCCGAGGAGCTGGGCGAGGACGGTGGTGGACCGCCGGCTGTCGCCGGAGGGGTGCGGGTCGGCGAGGTCGCCGACGAGCGCCTCGGCGAGGACGGCGGCGGCCTCGTCGGGGTCGGTGGTCCCGCCGTAGAGGTCGAGGTCGTAGACGGACTCGGGGTTGCCGACCCGCACGACGACGTCGTACGCGTCGGCGGCGCCGAGCCCGGCGCCGGCCGCGCCGACCACCACGACGGCGGCCCGTCCGGCGAGCGCGTGCAGGCACAGCGACTCGGCGAGCGGCCAGACGACACCGCCGGTCTTGCCCGAGCCGGCAGGGCCGACGGCGAGCAGCGAGGTGCCGAGAAGGTCGGGTCCGAGGGCGAGGCCGGTGGCGCGGTAGGCGTAGGGGTTGCGGGGGTCGTCGGCGGTGGCGCCGAGCCGTACCTGCCCGGTGAGCAGGTCGTGCCGGGCGTGCCGGCCGGGCAGGTCGCGGTCGCCGGAGGGGTGCAGGCAGGCGGCGGAGCCGTCCTTGAGCACGGCTCCGGTGAAGGTGGCGAGGCTGTGGCGGCCGTTCTGCACGCCCTGCCAGGCGCGGGCGATGCGGGCGTGGTCGACGTCCCGCATGAGGCCGGCGCGGGCCTCCGCGGCGAGCCGGTCGGCGGCGTCCGCGGCCCCGGCGGCGCGGAGCCGGTTCCACTGGGCGGGGTCGTCCTCGGGGGCGGGCGGCCGTTCGTTCGCGGGTGCCGTGCGACGCCAGGCGGGCAGTCCGTAGCGCCGCCACACCTCACTCCAGCGGCCGAGCCGCCCGACGCCGATCATGATCGCCAGGGCGACCGCGGCGTAGTAGGCGTAGACGACCACGACGGCGCCGAAGCTGTGGGGCTCGGCCCAGGAGTCCGGGATCATCGCGTACAGCGGGAGCAGCCACCAGCCGCCGAGGTAGCCGTTCCACAGCAGTGACCAGATCAGCCAGCCGACGAGGAAGGCGATCAGCGCGCCGCTGAGGAGCTGTCGCGCCGGCACGACCTCGGGCTCCTCCTGCGGCCGCGGCCGGTGCCCGAACCGCCACACGCCCGGCGCGGCCTCGGGACGCGGCGTCCGCAGCCACGCCAGGAAGTCGGACCCGTCCGGCAGCGGCGGCAGGCCCGGCGCGCGGGCGGGCCGGGGCGGTGCCGCGGGGGCGGGCGGCCGCGCCGGGGGCGGGGTCGCGGGCACCGCGGGTGGCCCCGCCGGGCGCGGCACCGGACCGGCGTGCGTGCCCCGTGCGTCCTGCGTGCCGTCGCCGTCCATCGCCCTTGCCCCCTGACCAGCCGCTCCGTGCCCCGTACGCGGGTCAATCTAGTGCCCCTGCGCGGGGAGTTCACCGCTTACGCGGCCGGAGCCGAAAGGACTTGGCCGGTCGGGGGGGGCAGGGCCCGGCCGGGCGGGCCGTCAGGGTCCGGCCGGGCGGGCCGTCAGGGTCCGGCCGGGCGGGTCGTCGGCACTGCTATGTCCACGGCGGACAAGGGAATCCCCCGACACCGCCCACATGGAGCATGCCGAGCCCCCTGCCCCGGCCCTAGCCTGCGAAGAAGCGTCCGAAAACACCCCCGCCCGGAAACCCCCGGCTCGCCGGAACCCCCGGTTCGCAAGATCTTCAGGGAGCCCCTCATGACCGCACTTCCGCAGGAGCGCCGCGTCGTCACCGCCATCCCCGGCCCGAAGTCGCAGGAGCTGCAGGCCCGCCGTACCGCCGCGGTCGCGGCCGGTGTGGGCTCGGTGCTGCCGGTCTTCACCACGCGCGCCGGCGGCGGGATCATCGAGGACGTCGACGGCAACCGTCTGATCGACTTCGGTTCCGGCATCGCGGTCACCTCCGTCGGCGCGTCCGCCGAGGCCGTCGTGCGCCGGGCCTCCGCCCAGCTCCAGGACTTCACCCACACCTGTTTCATGGTCACGCCGTACGAGGGGTACGTCGCCGTCGCCGAGGCGCTGGCGGAGCTGACCCCGGGCGACCACGCCAAGAAGTCGGCCCTGTTCAACTCGGGTGCCGAGGCCGTCGAGAACGCGGTCAAGATCGCGCGTGCGTACACCAGGCGCCAGGCCGTGGTCGTCTTCGACCACGGCTACCACGGCCGCACCAACCTGACGATGGCGCTGACCGCCAAGAACATGCCGTACAAGCACGGCTTCGGCCCGTTCGCGCCCGAGGTCTACCGCGTGCCGGTGGCGTACGGCTACCGCTGGCTGACCGGTCCCGAGAACGCCGGTGCCGAGGCGTCCGCCCAGGCCATCGACATGATCAACAAGCAGATCGGCGCCGAGAACGTCGCCGCGATCATCATCGAGCCGGTGCTCGGCGAGGGCGGCTTCATCGAGCCCGCGAAGGGCTTCCTGCCGGCCATCAGCGAGTTCGCCAAGGACAACGGCATCGTGTTCGTGGCGGACGAGATCCAGTCCGGCTTCTGCCGCACCGGCCAGTGGTTCGCCTGCGAGGACGAGGGCATCGTCCCGGACCTGATCACCACCGCCAAGGGCATCGCGGGCGGCCTGCCGCTGGCCGCCGTCACCGGCCGCGCCGAGATCATGGACGCCGCGCACGCGGGCGGTCTGGGCGGCACCTACGGCGGCAACCCGGTCGCCTGCGCGGGCGCGCTCGGCGCGATCGAGACGATGAAGGAGCTCGACCTCAACGCGCGGGCGAAGAACATCGAGGCCGTCATGAAGGCCCGGCTGGGCGCGATGGCCGAGAAGTTCGACATCATCGGAGACATCCGCGGACGTGGCGGCATGATCGCCATCGAGCTGGTGCAGGACCGCGGCACCAAGGAGCCGAACCCGGCGGCCACGGCGGCGCTCGCCAAGGCCTGCCACCAGGAGGGCCTGCTGGTCCTGACCTGTGGCACCTACGGCAACGTCCTCCGCTTCCTGCCCCCGCTGGTCATCGGCGAGGACCTCCTGAACGAGGGCCTCGACATCATCGAGCAGGCCTTCACCCGCATCTGAGGTCCCGCCCGCCCCGGCCCCCGGGGCGGACCGGCCCCCGCCCCGGATTCCGGTTCGGTTCCGGGCGGGGGCGCCGGGGGTCGGAGCGTGTGAAGAACGTGTGCGAGGTGGATGGCGGGACGCGCATGTGGCTGTCGGAGCCGCATCCGCTGTCGTAGGTTTGGCCCAGATGAGAGATACACCCCGCCCACAGGGGACTGTGGGCGACGCCGGGTCGGGGCCTCCCCAGCTTCGCCCTGGTCGTGCCCTCGCGCACACACCCGGAGCTTTTGGCTCCACTCCTCACCGATCGGACGGCCGCCCGCCCCAAACCCCCCGGGGCGCGCGGCATCCCGATCCGGACGGCCACCCCGGAACCACCCCCCCTGTTCCGGGGTGGCCGACCTTCCTCCTCGGACTTCCGGCCCTCCTTCTCGCGCTGATCACCTGGCAGGTCGCGGCCCACGGCCCCCTCGCCCGCGCGGACGAACGCCTCAGCCACGCCGTCGTCCACCCGAACCGCTGGTTCGAACTCCTCGCCGACCTCGGCAACATCACGGTCGCCGTCCCGGTCCTGGCCGTCGCCCTCGTCCTCGCGGCCCGCTGTTCCCGCCGGGCCGGCGCCGACCGCTGGTGGCTGCCGTCCGTCGCTGCCGCCGTCCTGATGGCCGCCGTACCGGCCGTGATCGTGCCGCTGAAGGAACTGATCGCCCGCCCGGGCCCACCGGTCATGGGCCCGGGCACGGGTTTCTTTCCCTCGGGCCACACGGCGACCGCCGCCGTGGCGTACGGCGCCGCGACCCTGCTCCTCCTCCCCCGGCTGCCCTCCGCGACGGCCCGCCGCACCCTGGTCGCCGGCTGCCTCGCCCTGAACCTGGCGGTGGCCACCGGCCTGGTCGCCCGCGGCTACCACTGGCCCCTGGACGTCGTGGCGAGCTGGTGCCTGTGCGCGCTGCTGCTTACGGGGCTTTCGATGTTCCTCAGCCGAAGTACGCGTCGAAGTTCCGCGAGAACTCCCAGCCGCCGAACCGGTCCCAGTTGACCGACCACGTCATCAGGCCGCGAAGCGCCGGCCAGGTGCCGTGGGGGGTGTACGAGCCGCAGTTGGTCTTCTTCGTCAGGCAGTCGAGGGTCTTGGTGACCTCGGCCGGGGAGACGTGGCCGTTGCCCGCGTTCGTGGTCGCGGGCATGCCGATCGCGATCTGGTCGGGGCGCAGCGGCGGGAAGACGTTGTTCGGGTCGCCCGCGACCGGGAAGCCGGTCAGCAGCATGTCGGTCATCGCGATGTGGAAGTCCGCGCCGCCCATGGAGTGGTACTGGTTGTCCAGGCCCATGATCGAGCCCGAGTTGTAGTCCTGGACGTGCAGCAGCGTGAGGTCGTCGCGCAGGGCGTGGATGACCGGGAGGTAGGCGCCGGCGCGCGGGTCCTGGCCGCCCCATTTGCCCGTGCCGTAGTACTGGTGACCGAGCTGGACGAAGAAGGTCTCGGGCGCCATCGTCAGGACGAACCCGGAGCCGTACCTGGCCTTGAGGGTCCTGACCGCCGAGACGAGGTTGACGACCACGGGTGTCGTCGGGTTCCTGAAGTCCGTGTCGTTCGCGTTCAGGGAGAGGGAGTGGCCCTCGAAGTCGATGTCCAGGCCGTCGAGACCGTACTCGTCGATGATCTTCGACACCGAGGAGACGAACGTGTCGCGGGCGGCGGCCGTGGTGAGCTGCACCTGGCCGTTCTGTCCGCCGATGGAGATCAGGACCTTCTTGCCCGCCGCCTGCTTGGCCTTGATGGCGGCCTTGAACTCGGCGTCGCTCTCCACGTTCGGGCACTCGGTGACGGGGCAGCGGGTGAAGCGGATGTCGCCGGAGGTGGTGGAGGTCGGTTCGCCGAAGGCGAGGTCGATGACGTCCCAGCTGTCGGGGACGTCGGCCATGCGGGTGTAGCCGGCCCCGTTGGCGAAGCTCGCGTGGAGGTAGCCGACCAGGGCGTGGGCGGGGAGGCCGGGGGTCCCGCCGCCGGAGCCCGGGGAGGTGGTCGCGGTGACGGCCGCCGACTTCGCCGACTCGCCCGTGTCGTTCACGGCCGCCACCTGGAAGCTGTACGCGGTTGCGGGGGATAGACCGGCCACCGTGGCCGAAGTGCCGCTCGCCGTCTGGGCCTTGACCCCGTCGCGGTAGACCGCGTACCCGGTCGCGCCGGGGACCGCGGACCAGGACAGGGCGACGCTGCCCGCGGTCACGGTGCCGGTCTTCAGGCCGGTGGGCGGGGCCGGCGGCTGCCCGGCGTCGGCGCCCGGGCCGACCAGGGAGATGTCGTCGGCGTGGTAGGCGCCGGTGCCGTACCAGCCGTGCGTGTAGAGGGTGACCCTGGTGGTGGAGGGTCCGGTGCGGAAGGTGGTGGTGAGCTGCTGCCAGTCGGTCGCGGACTGCGTCCAGGCGGAGACGTCGGTGGTGCCCGTGCCGTTCGCGCCGAGGTAGACGTAGTTGCCGCGGACGTGACCCGTGAGGGTGTACTGCGCGCCCGGTTTCACGGTGACCGTCTGGGAGCACTGCGCGTGGTCGCTGCCCGCCGGGGTCGCCTTCAGGGCCGAGGTGCCGCTGCGCACGGGTGAGGTGACGGTACTGCCCGCCGTGCAGGTCCAGTTGTCCAGGCCCGCCTCGAACCCGCCGTTCCTGACGAGGTCCGCGTCGGCCGCACGGGCGGTCGACGAGAGGGCGGTGACGCCGGGGACGGCCAGGACGGCGGCCGTGCACACGGCGAGAAGTCCGTGTCGGCGTACGAAGGGGCTGTTGGGTCCGGTGGGGTCCACGAGTGCCTCCGGGCAGGGGGGAGTTGGAGGGTGAAGCGCGCCCAACTTGGTCCAGACCAATGCAGTTGTCAAGGCCTCCGCCGGGATCCCGGCCGGCCCGGCTCCGCGGTCAGGGCCCCTCCCCGCCCGCCAGACCCGCCGCCGCCTCGTGCATGGCCAGCTCCAGGAGCGCCGGATCGGTGAGGGTGCCCGAGCCGTCCGGCGGGACCAGCCAGCGCACCCCGCGGGCCGGCCTCCCCGGGTACGGCACCACGATCCAGGTGCCGCGGCCCGCTGTGCGCACCCCCGTACCGAGCCAGCGCGCCGCGGTGCCCGCGGGGACGAAGAACCCCGTCCGGGCGTCCCGGAGGCCGGCGAGCACGGGACCCGGCCGGTCGGTCACCCGGGTCAGCACGTCGAGCGTGGGACGGCCCAGCCCGGCCGGCAGGATCAGTACGTCCCACACCTCGCCCGCCGGCAGCAGCGCGACTCCCTGCGGGCTGCGCTCCCACTCCCAGCGGCATGCCTCGGGGTCCGGTGCTGCGGATGCCAGCCACTCGACCGCCGTCCTGGCGCCTGTCATGGCGAAACCTCCCTCTCTCATACCGACGCCGGTCGCGTCACAGGAGAGAGGGAGGTCCGGGCCGGGCATTACGCGGGTTCCCGCCCCCTGTCGGCAAACCGGGTCACAGGGGGACGTCCGCTCGGTCAGCTGTCGAAGCCGAGACCCAGCCTGTCCATCGCCTTCAGCCAGAGATTGCGCCGCCCGCCCCGCGCGTCCGCCCGCGCGAGGGACCACTTGGTGAGGGCGATGCCGGTCCACGCGAAGGGTTCGGGAGGGAAGGGCAGCGGCTTCCTGCGCACCATCTCCAGCTCGGTGCGCTCGGTGCGCTCCCCCGCCAGCAGGTCGAGCATGACGTCCGCGCCGAAGCGGGTGGCGCCGACGCCGAGCCCCGTGTAGCCCGCCGCGTACGCCACCCGGCCCTGGTGCGCGGTGCCGAAGAAGGCGGAGAAGCGCGAGCAGGTGTCGATCGCGCCGCCCCACGCGTGGGTGAAGCGGACGCCCTCCAGCTGCGGGAAGCAGGTGAAGAAGTGTCCGGCGAGCTTCGCGTACGTCTCCGGGCGGTCGTCGTACTCGGCGCGCACCCGGCCGCCGTACGGGTAGATCGCGTCGTAACCGCCCCACAGGACGCGGTTGTCGGCGGAGAGACGGAAGTAGTGGAACTGGTTGGCCGAGTCCCCGAGGCCCTGGCGGTTCTTCCAGCCGACGGAGGCCAGCTGGTCGGCCGTCAGCGGCTCGGTCATCAGCGCGTAGTCGTAGACCGGGACGGTGTACGCGCGTACGCGCTTGACCAGGTTCGGGAAGATGTTGGTGCCGAGGGCGACCCGGCGGGCGCGGACGGAGCCGTAGGGGGTGCGTACGGCCATGCCTGCGCCGTACGGCTTCAGGGCGAGGGCGGGAGTGTGCTCGTAGATGCGGACGCCCAGCTCGCGGCAGGCGCGCTTGAGGCCCCAGGCGAGCTTCGCGGGGTGGAGCATGGCGACCCCGCGACGGTCGTGCAGACCGGCGAGGAATGTCGGTGAGTCGACTTGTTCCCGTACGGCGTCGGCGTCCAGGTACTCGAGGCCGTCCGCGAGACCCTCGCGCTGCAACTCCTCGTACCACTCACGCAGTTCGGCCGCCTGGTACGGCTCGGTGGCGACGTCGATCTCGCCGGAGCGCTCGAAGTCGCAGTCGATGGAGTAGCGGGCGACGGCCGCCTCGATCTCGTCGAGGTTGCGGGCGCCCAGCTCCTCCAGCTTCCTGATCTCGTCCGGCCACCGGGTGAGGCCGTTCGACAGGCCGTGGGTCAGGGACGCGGCACAGAATCCGCCGTTGCGGCCGGAGGCGGCCCAGCCCACCTCGCGGCCCTCCAGCAGGACCACCTCGCGCCGCGGGTCGCGCTCCTTGGCGAGGAGCGCGGTCCACAGTCCGCTGTAACCGCCGCCGACGACGAGCAGGTCGCAGGTCTCGGCGCCGGTGAGGGCGGGCTCGGGGCGGGGTCTGCCCGGGTCGTCCAGCCAGAAGGACACCGGCCGGGCGCCGGAGAGAGACGTCGTCCAACGGGTCATGGCGCCTGGGGCCATGATTTCAACTCCCTACGAGAATCGCTCTTACGCCTTCTGCCGGTTGCGGCGGTTGCCGATCACCATGCCGGCCAGGACGAGAAGTACGGCGACGACGAACATGGCCGTACCGATGACGTTGATCTGCACGGGTGTTCCGCGCTGTGCCGATCCCCAGACGAACATGGGGAAGGTGACGGTCGAGCCCGCGTTGAAGTTGGTGATGATGAAATCGTCGAAGGAGAGCGCGAAGGCCAGCAGCGCGCCCGCCGCGATCCCGGGCGCCGCGATGGGCAGCGTGACCCGCACGAAGGTCTGCACGGGACCGGCGTACAGGTCCTGGGCCGCCTGCTCGAGACGCGGGTCCATCGACATCACGCGTGCCTTGACGGCGGTGACGACGAAGCTGAGGCAGAACATGATGTGGGCGATCAGGATCGTCCAGAAGCCCAGCTGCGCGCCCATGTTGAGGAACAGGGTGAGCAGCGAGGCGGCCATCACGACCTCGGGCATCGCCATCGGCAGGAAGATCAGCGAGTTCACCGAGCCGCGCGCCCGGAAGCGGTAGCGGACCAGGGCGAAGGCGATCATCGTGCCGAGGGCGGTGGCACCGAGCGTCGCCCAGAACGCGATCTGCAGGCTGAGGGAGAGCGAGCCGCACATGTCGGCGACGCCGCACGGATCGCGCCAGGCGTCCGTGGAGAAGGACTGCCACTCGTAATTGAAGCGGCCCTTCGGCTTGTTGAAGGAGAACACCGTGACGACGACGTTCGGCAGCAGCAGATAGCCGAGCGTCAGCAGTCCGGCGATGACGACGAGATGGTGCTTGAACCAGCGTACGAAGGCCATTTAGACCAGATCCTCCGTCCCGGACCTGCGGATGTAGAGCGTGACCATGATGAGGATCGCGGCCATGAGGAGGAACGAGAGCGCTGCGGCCGTCGGATAGTCGAGGATCCGCAGGAACTGTGTCTGGATCACGTTGCCGACCATGCGGGTGTCCGTGGAGCCGAGCAGGTCGGCGTTCACGTAGTCGCCGCTCGCGGGGATGAACGTGAGCAGGGTGCCCGAGACGACCCCCGGCATCGACAGCGGGAAGGTCACCTTGCGGAAGGTGGTGACGGGCCTGGCGTACAGGTCGCCGGCCGCCTCGTGCAGCCGCCCGTCGATCCGCTCCAGCGAGGTGTACAGCGGCAGGATCATGAACGGCAGGAAGTTGTACGTGAGTCCGCAGATCACGGCGAGCGGGGTCGCCAGCACCCGGTCGCCCGAGGTCATGCCGAGCCAGCTGGTGACGTCCAGGACGTGCAGCGAGTTGAGCGCGCCGACGACCGGGCCGCCGTCCGCGAGGATCGTCTTCCAGGCGAGCGTGCGGATCAGGAAGCTGGTGAAGAACGGCGCGATCACCAGGATCAGGACGACGTTGCGCCAGCGGCCCGCGCGGAACGCGATGAGGTACGCGAGCGGATAGCCGAGGATCAGGCACAGCACCGTGGCGGAGCCCGCGTACAGCACGGAGCGCAGGAACTGGGGCCAGTAGTCCGCCAGCGCGTCCCAGTAGGTCGCGAAGTGCCAGGTGACCCGGTAGCCGTCCTCCAGGGAACCCGTCTGCACGGACGTGGAGGCCTGGTAGACCATCGGCAGCGCGAAGAAGACCACCAGCCACAGGATGCCGGGCAGCAGCAGCCAGTACGGGGTGAGCCGGCCGCGCCTGCGGGGCGGCTTCTTGGCCGGGGCGGGTGCGAGAGGCGGTGGCGCCTCGGTGAGCGTCGACATCAGGCGGCCTCCTCCTCGACCGTCTCGACGCCCGCGTCGATGTCCTGCGCCGCGTCCAGACCGAAGGTGTGCTCCGGGCTCCAGTGCAGGACGACGTCGGCGCCCGGCGCGAGCCGGGAGTCACGGTCGATGTTCTGGGCGTACACCTCGAAGCCGGGGCAGACCGCGCTGTCGACGACGTACTGCGTGGAGACGCCGATGAAGCTGGAGTGGGCGATCCTGCCGGTGATCCGGTTGCGGCCGGCCGGGATGAGCCCGGCGTCGTCGGCGTGCGTGAGCGAGATCTTCTCGGGGCGGACGCCGGCCAGCACCCTGCCGCCGGCCGCGGTGGGCGCCGAACATCGCGCGGCGGGCAGCAGGAGCTTGCCGCCCCCGGCCTTGAGGACGATCTCGTCGCCGGTGCGGGTGTCGACCTCGGCCTCGATGAAGTTGGAGGTGCCGAGGAAGTTGGCGACGAACGTGGTGTTCGGGTTCTCGTAGAGGTCGGCGGGCGAGCCCAGCTGCTCGACGCGGCCCGCGTTCATCACGGCCACCGTGTCGGCCATGGTCATGGCCTCCTCCTGGTCGTGCGTGACGTGGACGAACGTGATGCCCACCTCGGTCTGGATGCGCTTCAGCTCCAGCTGCATCTGGCGGCGCAGCTTGAGGTCGAGGGCGCCGAGCGGCTCGTCGAGGAGCAGCACCTTGGGGTGGTTGATCAGGGCGCGGGCCACGGCGACGCGCTGCTGCTGGCCGCCGGAGAGCTGGTGGGGTTTCTTGCGGGCCTGCTCGCCGAGCTGCACCAGCTCCAGCATGTCCTCGACCTGCTTCTTCACCGACTTGATGCCGCGCCGGCGCAGGCCGAAGGCGACGTTCTCGAAGATGTCGAGGTGCGGGAAGAGCGCGTACGACTGGAAGACGGTGTTCACCGGCCGCTTGTACGGCGGCAGGTTCGTCACGTCCTGGTCGCCGAGGGCGACGGTGCCCGAACTGGGCTCCTCCAGGCCGGCGATCATCCGCAGGGTGGTGGTCTTGCCGCAGCCCGAGGCTCCGAGGAGCGCGAAGAACGAGCCCTGCGGGACGGTCAGGTCGAGTGGGTGGACGGCCGTGAAGGAGCCGTAGGTCTTGCTGATGCCGGAGAGGCGGACGTCGCCGCTGCTGTCAGTCTTCATCATCGTCACGCCCCTGTGAGCTTCGCGAACTTCTCTTCGTAGGCCGTCTCTTCCTTCTGGCTCAGTGAGCGGAAGGGGTGGGACCTGGCGGCCATGGCCTTGTCGGGAATGATCAGCGGGTTGTCCGCCGCGTCCTGGTCGATCTTCGCGAGCTCTTCCTTCACGCCGTCGACGGGACACACGTAGTTGATGTACGCGGCGAGTTCGGCGGCCGGCTTCGGCTCGAAGTAGTAGTCCATCAGCCGCTCGGCGTTCGTCTTGTGACGTGCCTTGTTGGGGATCAGCATGTTGTCCGTGGACGTGATGTAGCCGCTGTCCGGGATGATGAAGCCGATGTCCGGGCTGTCCGCCTTGAGCTGGACGACGTCGCCCGCCCAGGCGACGCAGGCCGCGAGATCGCCCTTGGTGAGGTCGGACGTGTAGTCGTTGCCGGTGAAGCGGCGGATCTGGCCCTTGTCGACCGCCTTCTGGAGCCGGGCGATCGCCGCGTCGAAGTCGTCGTCGGTGAACTTCGCCGGGTCCTTGCCCATGTCCAGCAGCGTCATGCCGACGCTGTCGCGCATCTCCGAGAGGAAGCCGACCCGCCCCTTGAGCCTGGGGTTGTCGAGCATGTCGGAGATCGACTCGACCTTCTCGCCGTCGAGCGCCTTCTTGTTGTAGGCGATGACGGTGGAGATGCCCTGCCAGGGATAGGAGTAGGCGCGGCCGGGGTCCCAGTCCGGGTTGCGGAACTGCTGGGAGAGGTTCGCGTAGGCGTGCGGCAGGTTGGCGGCGTCCAGTTTCTGGACCCAGCCGAAGCGGATCAGGCGGGCCGCGAGCCAGTCGGTGACGACGATGATGTCGCGGCCGGTGTCCTGGCCCGCCGCCAGCTGCGGTTTGATCTTGCCGAAGAACTCGACGTTGTCGTTGATGTCCTCGGTGTACTTGACCTTGATGCCGGTCCGCTCGGTGAACGCGTCGAGCGTGGGGTGGTGCTTCTCGCTCTCGTCCACGTCCATGTACTCGGTCCAGTTGGAGAAGTTGATCGTCTTCTCCTTGGCCGAGTGGTCCTCGGCGGAGACGCCGCCCCGGGTCGTGCCGGCCGCGGGGATGCCGCAGCCGCTCAGCGCTCCGAGGCCGCCGGCGGCGAGCGCACCGCCCGCGGAGGCCCGCAGCAGCGAGCGGCGGGTGAGGGACGCCCTGCCGTTGTGGAGGCTGCGGCGAAAGGCGGCCAGCTGGGCCGGGGACGGACGGTCTGGCTCGTACTGCTCCATGCTCCTGGTGCCCTTTCGGAGGGAAGCGGCCGTGGTCGAGCGGCCTGTTCTGGCTATCGGTCCCCGAAGATCGTGCGGTGCCAGTCCTTCCTGGCGACCGCGGTGTTGTCGAACATGACGTGCTTGACCTGCGTGTACTCCTCGAAGGAGTAGGCGGACATGTCCTTGCCGAAGCCGGACGCCTTGTATCCGCCGTGCGGCATCTCGCTGATGATCGGGATGTGGTCGTTGACCCACACGCACCCGGCCCTGATCTCACGGGTGGCACGGTTCGCCCGGTAGACGTCCCGGCTCCATGCCGAGGCGGCGAGGCCGTACGGCGTGTCGTTGGCGAGCCGGATCCCCTCGTCGTCGCTGTCGAAGGGGAGCACGACGAGGACGGGGCCGAAGATCTCGGCCTGCACGATCTCGCTGTCCTGGGCGGCGTCGGCGACGAGCGTGGGCCGGTAGTACGCGCCGTCCTTCAGCTCCTCGGGGATCTCCCCGCCGGTGACCACGCGCGCGGAGGAGCGGGCCCGGTCGACGAACGCGGCGACCCGGTCGCGCTGCGCGTGGGAGATCAGCGGGCCGAGGTCGGTGTCCGGTGCGAAGGGATCGCCGACGCGGACGCTCGCCATGAGCGCGGCCGTCCGTGCGACGAACTCGTCGTAGAGGGGCCTCTGCACGTACGCGCGCGTGGCGGCGGTGCAGTCCTGCCCGGTGTTGATGAGGGCGCCCGCGACGGCGCCGTGCACGGCGGCCTCCAGGTCCGCGTCGTCGAAGACCAGGAAGGGCGCCTTGCCGCCCAGCTCCAGATGGAGCCGCTTGACGGTGGAGGTGGCGATCTCCGCGACACGCCTGCCGACGCCGGTGGACCCGGTGAAGGAGGTCATGGCGACGTCGGGGTGGGCGACGAGATGCTCGCCCGCGTCCTTGCCCGCGCCGGTGACGATGTTGACGACGCCGTCGGGGATGCCGGCCGCGGTGGCCGCCTCGGCGAACAGGAGCGAGGTGAGCGGGGTGAGCTCGGCGGGCTTGAGGACGACCGTGTTGCCCGCGGCGATCGCCGGGAGGATCTTCCAGGCGGCCATCTGGAGGGGGTAGTTCCAGGGCGCGATGGAGCCGACGACTCCGATGGGTTCACGGCGTACGTACGAGGTGTGGTCCCCGGAGTACTCGCCCGCGGACTGGCCCTGCAGATGCCGGGCCGCGCCCGCGAAGAACGACGTGTTGTCGATGGTTCCGGGGACGTCGAACTCGCGGGTGAGCTTGAGCGGCTTGCCGCACTGCAGCGACTCCGCCTGGGCGAACTCCTCGGCCCGCTCGGCAAGCACGGCGGCGAAGCGGTGCAGTGCGTCGGAGCGCTCGCCGGGGGTCGCGCCGGCCCAGCCCGGGAAGGCGGCGCGGGCGGCCGCGACGGCCGCGTCCACGTCGGCGGCTCCCGCCAGCTCGTACGTGTAGACCTCGTCGCCGGTGGCGGGGTCCACGACCGAGTGGGTGCGGCCCGAGGTGCCCTTGGTCAGCCGGCCCGCGATGTACTGCGCGCCGTCCGCGAAGCGGTCCTGCGCCTGGAAGCGATGGCCCGGATTGTGCATGTCGCTCTCCTCCGCCGCCCTCCCCGTCCCACGGGGGTCGGCGTAGCTCCAGCTCGATTTGAGTGCCGATCCTGACAGAGCGGGGTGACCTCAACAAGTGATTCCGTTGTTGCCTTTTGGTTACGCGACGGAATCTGTCGACCAGGTGTCGAGTCCACCCGGAAAAGCCGGGACGGAGTGTCAGTGGTGCGTGCCAGACTCGCGTGCATGGGGACGATCGATTCCTGGGAAACCCTGGTCAGGGAGGTCCGCGCGGGGGCGCGGATCAAGTACCTGCTGTTCTGGGGACACCGGCCGCGGCCCGACGGCCGGGTCGGTGCGAGCTGTCTGAGTCAGTGGTGGCCGTCTCCGTTCACCGTGGACGGTGTCGAGTATGCGACGGCGGAGCACTGGATGATGGCGGCCAAGGCGCGCCTCTTCGGCGACGCGGAGGCGGAGCGGCAGGCGATCGACGCGCCGAATCCCGCGCTCGCCAAGAAGGCGGGCCGGCTGGTGCGCGGTTTCGACGCCGCGCGCTGGGAGCGCGAGCGCTTGCGGATCGTGGCCGAGGGCAGCGTCCACAAGTTCGCCGCGCACCCCGGCCTGCGGGGATTCCTGCTGAACACCGGCGACCGGGTGCTCGTCGAGGCCAGTCCCGTGGACCGCATCTGGGGCATCGGGCTCGCGGCCGACGACGAGCGCGCGCTGGACCCGGAGCGGTGGCGCGGTCCGAACCTGCTGGGGTTCGCGCTGATGGAGGCGCGGAAGCGGCTCAGATCCCCGGGCGACGGCGCCCCGGCGGCCCTGGAAGCGGACCGGTCCCTCTCCTAGAACCGGGCGGAGCCGTCCCGGCGGCGCTGTCCTAGCGGCGCCCCTCCACCACCAGGGACGTCGAGTATCCGTCGTCGCTCCCGAAGTAGGGGTCGTCGTCGCGGTCGTCGGGAAGGGCGAAGATCAGCACGGCGAAGCCGATGCCGAGCAGCAGGCCGACCGCGCCGCAGATGATGCCCGCCAGGGCCTGGCCCGGGTTCGTCGCCTCGCCCCGGCCCGCCTTGCGGCGGCCGATCACGCCGAAGACGACGGCGAGGATGCCCAGCAGGATGGCCAGCGGCCACAGGCAGAAGAGCGCGGCCGCGATGATGCCGAGCACCAGCGAGGTGGTGCCCATCCCGTTGCTCGGCATCGGCGCCAGGGCGGACCAGCCGTAGCCCGGGTTCCCGCCCGGGTAGGGGACGTGACCGCCGTGGACCGGCGGACCCGGGTACTGGGGGTAGCCGTACAGGGGCATGCCGGGGCCCTCGGGGGCCAGGGGCGGCGGCGGGACCGGCTCCCCGGGTGCCGGCCCGCCGAAGGAGCCGGGGCCGCCGGGCGGCGCGAAGGGGTGGTGCGGCGCGGCGCCCGCCGAGGGCTGGTGACCGCCGGGCGGGGCGTACGGGCCGGGGGCCGTGCCGGACGCCGGCGGTGCGAAGGGGCTCGCCCACGGCTGGGAGGCCGCCTGTCCCCCGCCGGTGGCCGGGGAGCCCGCTCCGTGCGGCACCGGTCCGCCGACGGCCGGCATCGACGTCACGGTGGGCTGGTTGTGCACCGAAGGCGGCGCCGTGGTGCCGGCGCCCGAGGGCACCGCGTCCTCCGGGGGCGGAGCCCAGGGGTCCGGCTCGGGTGCGGGGGCCTGCCCGGGTGCGGGAGTCTGCTTGTCCAGGGCGACCTTCGGCGCGGGAGGCGCGTCCTGCGGGCCGGCGCCCGGTCCGTACCCCCGGAAGGCGGGCGCGTGCGGCCCGGCGGCGTGGTCCGGCGGTTCCGGCGTGCGGGCGTCGTCGGACATGCGCGAGGTCCCCTCTGTTGTACGTTCCGTCATGCTACGGCCCGGGCCCTCGGCGTGCGGACGGCGGCCTACGATGATCCGCGAGTCACCGATCAGCCGATCACCCGCGTCCCCCGACACCCGCGGCGGGGCGCCGTTCCCGGGGAGGAACCCTTGACCGACCACCGCGACGCCCGCGACCCGCACGCCTTCATCGCCGGACTGCCCAAGGCCGAACTGCATGTGCACCACGTCGGTTCCGCCTCCCCCCGGATCGTCTCCACGCTGGCCGCCCGCCACCCCGACTCGAAGGTCCCCACCGACCCCGAGGCCCTCGCCGACTACTTCACGTTCACGGACTTCGCCCACTTCATCGAGGTGTACCTGTCCGTCGTCGACCTCGTGCGCACCCCGGAGGACGTCCGGCTGCTGACCTACGAGGTCGCCCGGGACATGGCTCGCCAGCAGGTGCGGTACGCCGAACTCACCCTCACCCCCTTCTCCTCCACCCGCCGCGGCATCGACGAGCTGGGCTTCATGGAGGCGATCGAGGACGCCCGCAAGGCGGCCGAGGCCGAGCTCGGCGTCGTCCTGCGCTGGTGCTTCGACATTCCCGGCGAGGCGGGCCTCGAAGCCGCCGAGGAGACGGCACGGCTCGCCACCGACGACCGCGTACGGCCCGAGGGGCTCGTCTCCTTCGGCCTCGGCGGGCCCGAGATCGGCGTACCGCGGCCGCAGTTCAAGCCGTACTTCGACCGGGCGATCGCGGCCGGGCTGCACTCGGTGCCGCACGCCGGTGAGACGACGGGACCGCAGACCGTCTGGGACGCGCTGAACGACCTCGGCGCCGAACGCATCGGACACGGCACCAGCTCCGCCCGGGACCCGGAACTGCTCGCGCACCTCGCCGAGCACCGCATCGCCCTGGAGGTCTGCCCGACCTCCAACATCGCGACCCGCGCGGTCCGCACGCTCGACGAGCACCCCCTGAAGGACATGGTGAGCGCGGGCGTGCTCGTCACGGTCAACTCCGACGACCCGCCGATGTTCGGCACCGACCTCAACAACGAGTACGCGGTCGCCGCCCGGCTGCTGGACCTCGACGAGCGGGGTCTCGCCGCCCTCGCCAAGAACGCCGTCGAGGCGTCCTTCCTCGATCCGGCCGGCAAGAAGCGGCTCGCCGAGGAGATCGACACGTACACCTCGGCGTGGCTGACGTCCTGACGTACACCGGGGCGTGGCCTGCGTCCTGACGAACACCTCGGCGTGGCGGGCGTCCTGACGTCGGCCTGCACCTCGGCGTGGCCGGCGTCCTGACGCGAGGCACTTTTCGCGTGGCCGGCGACCGGCGCCCGCCCGGCCCCGGCAGCCGCACCCCGATGAGCGGTCGCGGGGTGTCCGGCCCGCACAATGGGCGCATGCGCACCGTGACTGCCGTGGCCCACCGCGGCGACCCCTACCGCGTCCGTGAGAACACGATCGGCTCCCTGCGTTCCGCGCTCCGCCGCGGCGCGGACGCGGTGGAGATCGACGTCCGGCTCACCCGCGACCGCGTGCCCGTCCTGCTGCACGACGAGACGCTCAGGCGGCTGTGGGAGCACGACCGGCCGCTGCGCTCGCTCTCCTCGGACGAGGTGCGCGGGCTGACGGCGGGCGGGGTGCCGACCCTCGTGGACGCGCTGGCCGCGACGGCCGGTGCCCGGCTCATGATCGACCTGCCCGGCGCGGACGGCGTGACCGTACGCGAGGTCGTCGACGTCGTCCGCGCGTGCGGGGCCGAGGAGCGGGTGTACTACTGTGCGGGCGCCCCGGCCATGCTCGCGGTGCGCGAGGCCGACCCGGCCGCGGAGATCGCGCTGACCCGGACGACACTGGCACCGCCGAGGGCCGCCCTGCTCGAAGCGGTGCGTCCCCGGTGGCTCAACTACCGCTTCGGGCTGATCGACCGGGACCTGGTGGCGCGGGTGCACCGCAGCGGCTGCCTGCTGTCGGCGTGGACGCCCGACACCCGGCGCTCCATGCGGCGGCTGCTCGGCCTCGGCGTCGACTCGATCACCACGAACCGCATCGACACACTGTGCGCCCTGCGCGAGGTGCGGGCACCGGTCAGCCCCTGAGACGGCCGGCTGACCCGACAGCTCCGGCCGGCCGTGGGCGGGCGGTCACAGCCCCGCGATCGCGTTCCACCGCCTCGCGAACTCCGGGCGTTCCGCGGACGTGATGTCGCGGGCGATCGCGAGGCGCCTGCGCATGGTGGCGTCCGGGAAGATCAGCGGATCCTCGGCCAGGGCCGCGGTGTCCTTGTCCTTGGCGGAGGCGAGGACGTCCCGGGCGGCCGGAACCGGGCAGACGTAGTTGACCCACGCGGCGAGTTCGGCGGCGACCTCGGGGTCGTAGTAGTGGTCGACGAGCTTCTCCGCGTTCGCCTTGTGGCCGGCCAGGTTCGGGATCATCAGGGACTCCGCCCACAGTTCGGCGCCTTCCTCCGGCACCACGAAGCGGATGTCGGGGTCGTCGGCCTGGAGCTGGATCACGTCACCGGAGTACGCCTGGCAGGCGAGCACGTCGCCGCTCGCGAGATCCTTGACGTAGTCGTTGCCGGTGAAGCGCCGGATCCGGCCGTCGCGCACGTGCTCGTCGACCTGGTCGCACACGGTGTGGAAGTCGTCCGCCGTCCACCGGGTGATGTCGACGCCGTTGCCCTGCATCAGGAGGGCGAACGCCTCGTCGAGACCGGAGAGGAGTGTGACCCGGCCCTTGAGGTCGTCCGCCCACAGGTCGGAGACCCGGGCGATCTCGCGGCCCACCCGGCGCCGGTTGTACGCGATGCCGGTGATGCCCGACTGCCACGGCACGGTGGATCTGCGCCCCGGGTCGAAGGACGGTGAACTCAGCAGCGGGTCGAGGTACTTGGTGACGTTCGGCTGGTTGGCCCGGTCCATCTTCTGGACCCAGCCGAGCCGGACGAAGCGCGCGCACATCCAGTCGCTGACGACGATCAGGTCGCGTCCCGTCCGCTGATGGTTCATCAGGGAAGGGCTGACCTTGCCGAAGAACTCGTCGTTGTCGTTGATCTCCTCGACGTAGTCGACCGTGATCCCGGTGCGCTTCTCGAAGGCGTCCAGCGTGGGCCGCCGCGTCGTGTCCGTGTCGTCGGTGTCGATGTAGAGGGGCCAGTTCGCCCAGGTGAGGCGCTTGTCGCGGGCGGAGAGGTCGGCTCCGGCACGCTCGCCCGGCGCCACGTACGCGGCCGGGACCCCGCACCCGGCCAGCGCACCGAGCGCGGCACCACCGCCCAACGCGCTCAGCAGGGAACGGCGGGACGGGGACGGGGACTTCGGGGGCGCGGGCACCCGGGCAGCATGCCGCCGGATGCCCGGCGCGGACAATGGACGCAGCGTCGAGCGATCGCGCACGGGGCCGACACCCTGTCGACCGCCCCTGCCGCCGGGCGACTTCGGGCGAGGCGCGCGGCACGGCGCCCCCGCGCCCCCGCGCCCCCGCGCCCCCGCGCCCCCGCGCCCCGAGAACACCGCGGCCCCGGACGGGAGTTCCGCCCGGGGCCGCGCGCCTGCGGACTACGCGTCCAGCGACGTCATCACGTGCTTGATGCGCGTGTAGTCCTCGAAGCCGTACCCGGAGAGGTCCTTGCCGTAGCCGGACTTCTTGAAGCCGCCGTGGGGCATCTCGGCGACCAGCGGGATGTGGGTGTTGATCCACACGCAGCCGAAGTCGAGGGCCTTGGACAGGCGCATGGCGCGGCCGTGGTCCTTGGTCCAGACGGACGAGGCGAGGGCGTAGTCCACGCCGTTCGCCCACTCGAGGGCCTGCTTCTCGTCCGAGAACGACTGCACGGTGATGACCGGGCCGAAGACCTCGTTCTGGATGATCTCGTCGTCCTGCCGCAGACCGGAGACGACGGTCGGGGCGTAGAAGTAGCCCTTCTCGCCGACCTGGTGGCCACCGGCCTCGACCTTGGCGTGGGCGGGCAGGCGCTCGATGAAGCCGGACACCTGCTTGAGCTGGTTGGGGTTGTTGAGCGGCCCGTACAGCACGTCCTCGTCGTCCGGCTGCCCGGTCTTGGTGTCGGCGGCGGCCTTGGCGAGCGCGGCCACGAACTCGTCGTGGATGCCCTCCTGGACCAGGACGCGCGTGGCGGCCGTACAGTCCTGCCCGGCGTTGAAGAAGCCCGCCACCGAGATGTCCTCGACGGCCTTGGCGATGTCGGTGTCCTCGAAGACGACGACGGGGGCCTTGCCGCCCAGCTCCAGGTGGACCCGCTTGAGGTCCTTGGCGGCCGACTCGGCGACCGACATGCCGGCGCGCACGGAACCGGTGATGGACGCCATCGCCGGGGTCGGGTGCTCGACCATCGCGCGGCCGGTGTCGCGGTCGCCGCAGATGACGTTGAAGACGCCCTTGGGCAGGATCGAGCCGATGATGTCGGCGATCAGGACCGTGGAGGCGGGCGTCGTGTCGGACGGCTTGAGGACGACCGTGTTGCCCGCGGCGAGCGCCGGGGCGAACTTCCAGACGGCCATCATCATCGGGTAGTTCCACGGCGCGACCTGCGCGCAGACGCCGATGGGCTCACGGCGGACGATCGAGGTCAGACCCTCCATGTACTCGCCGGCGCTCCGCCCCTCCAGCATCCGGGCCGCGCCCGCGAAGAAGCGGATCTGGTCCACCATCGGCGGGATCTCCTCGGACCGGGTCAGTCCGATCGGCTTGCCGGTGTTCTCCACCTCGGCCGCGATCAAGTCCTCCGCCCGCTCCTCGAACGCGTCCGCGATCTTGAGGAGGGCCTTCTGCCGCTCGGCCGGGGTCTGGTCGCGCCAGGCCGGGAAGGCCGCGGCGGCGGCCGCCATCGCGGCGTCGACGTCCGCCTGCCCGGACAGCGGCGCGGTCGCGTATGCCTCGCCGGTCACGGGGTTGACCACCTCGGTGGTCCGTCCGTCGGCGGCGTCACGGAATTCTCCGTCGATGTAGTTGCGCAGACGACGCAGCTCGGTGCTCACTGCCGGCCCTCCTGTCGGGTGTCCAATCACTGAGACACCCACCCTAATCCGTGTGTCCACGTTTTCAACACCCCCGATCCCCCCAGATCTGCGAAATCCGCAAGTCACGTCCTCGCAAACAACGAATTTCATCGCTGCGGCCTTGCGGAACTGTCGAGACGTCGTGCAGAGTGAGTGCGTGGCCAGTCGAAGCGCAGACCCCAGGGACTCTCGGGAGTCCAGGAACGGCAGTCCCCAGCTGGATGCCGTCTCCCTCGCCATCATCGAACAGCTCCAGCAGGACGGGCGCCGTCCGTACGCCGCGATCGGCAAGGCCGTCGGCCTCTCCGAGGCGGCCGTGCGCCAGCGCGTCCAGAAGCTGCTCGACCAGGGCGTCATGCAGATCGTCGCCGTCACGGACCCGCTCACCGTGGGTTTCCGCAGGCAGGCGATGGTCGGTGTGAACGTCGAGGGCGATCTCGACCCGGTGGCGGACGCGCTGACGGCCATGTCGGAAGTCGAGTACGTGGTGATGACCGCGGGCTCGTTCGACATCCTCGCGGAGATCGTCTGCGAGGACGACGACCACCTGCTGGACGTCATCAACAAACGCATCCGGGCCCTCCCCGGCGTGCGCTCCACCGAGAGCTTCGTCTACCTGAAGCTCAAGAAGCAGACCTACATGTGGGGAACCCGATAGCCGTGAGCAAGGACCTCAGCCGAACCGCGTACGACCACCTGTGGATGCACTTCACCCGCATGTCCTCGTACGAGAACGCGCCCGTTCCCACCATCGTGCGTGGCGAGGGCACCTACATCTACGACGACAAGGGCAAGCGCTACCTCGACGGCCTGTCCGGACTGTTCGTGGTCCAGGCGGGCCACGGCCGCACCGAGCTGGCGGAGACGGCGTTCAAGCAGGCGCAGGAGCTGGCCTTCTTCCCCGTGTGGTCCTACGCCCACCCGAAGGCCGTCGAGCTCGCCGAGCGCCTCGCGAACTACGCGCCGGGCGACCTGAACAAGGTCTTCTTCACCACCGGTGGCGGCGAGGCCGTCGAGACCGCCTGGAAGCTCGCCAAGCAGTACTTCAAGCTCCAGGGCAAGCCGACCAAGTACAAGGTCATCTCGCGCGCGGTCGCCTACCACGGCACCCCGCAGGGCGCCCTGTCGATCACCGGCCTGCCCGCCCTGAAGGCCCCCTTCGAGCCGCTGGTCCCCGGCGCGCACAAGGTGCCGAACACCAACATCTACCGCGCCCCGCTCTTCGGCGACGACCCCGAGGCCTTCGGCCGCTGGGCCGCCGACCAGATCGAGCAGCAGATCCTCTTCGAGGGCCCGGAGACGGTCGCGGCCGTCTTCCTGGAGCCGGTGCAGAACGCCGGCGGCTGCTTCCCGCCGCCGCCCGGGTACTTCCAGCGCGTACGCGAGATCTGCGACCAGTACGACGTGCTGCTCGTCTCGGACGAGGTCATCTGCGCCTTCGGCCGCCTCGGCACGATGTTCGCCTGTGACAAGTTCGGCTACGTGCCGGACATGATCACCTGCGCCAAGGGCATGACCTCGGGCTACTCCCCGATCGGCGCCTGCATCGTCTCGGACCGCCTCGCCGAGCCGTTCTACAAGGGCGACAACACCTTCCTGCACGGCTACACCTTCGGCGGCCACCCGGTCTCCGCGGCCGTCGGCGTCGCCAACCTCGACCTGTTCGAGCGCGAGGGCCTCAACCAGCACGTGCTGGACAACGAGAGCGCGTTCCTCACCACCCTCCAGAAGCTGCACGACCTGCCGATCGTCGGCGACGTCCGCGGCAACGGCTTCTTCTACGGCATCGAGCTGGTGAAGGACAAGGCCACCAAGGAGACCTTCACGGACGAGGAGTCGGAGCGCGTGCTCTACGGCTTCGTCTCGAAGAAGCTCTACGAGTACGGCCTCTACTGCCGCGCCGACGACCGCGGTGACCCGGTCATCCAGCTGTCGCCGCCGCTGATCTCCGACCAGTCGACCTTCGACGAGATCGAGGGGATCATCCGTCAGGTCCTGACGGAGGCGTGGACGAAGCTCTGATCCTCCGGATCCCCAGAGATCCCACAGATCCGAGAGATCCCAGGGATCGCAGAGATCTTCCTGATCTTCCTTCTGGATGATCAATACCGGCCCCGGTGCCGCCCGTTCGAGTGAGAAAGGGCGGCCCGGGGCCGCGTGCTGTCCGGCCCCACGCCCCCGCATCCCTAGCGTGCCAGTGACCGATCGGCCCTGCCTTCGTTCCCCCGAGCGGGGGACCGGGCGACCCCGAGGACGTCCAGGCGCGCTCCCACGCCGGCCGGCACGGGAGCGCACCGGCTCCTCCCCGAGGGCGCCGGGCAGCGCAAATCAGATCCGAACCGAGGTGTACGCGATGGTGGCCCCGCCGGACAACGACGTGCTCTGGGCACGCTCCCTGCACGTCAAGCACAACGGCTCGCCCGCGCTCAGCGGCGTCTCGCTCGGCGTCCGGGAGGGCGAGATCCTCGCCGTCAGCGGCCCGCGCGGCAGCGGCAAGACGACCCTTCTGCGATGCCTGTCCGGGCAGCTGCTGCCCGAGCACGGCGAGGTCTGGTTCAACAGCACCCCCGTCCACACCATGGGGCCGCTCACCCGGGAGCGGCTGCGCCGCGACCGCTTCGGCTGGATCGACCCGACGCCGGTCCTCGTACCGGAACTGAACGCCTGGGAGAACGCCGCACTCCCCCTGATGCTGCGCGGCACCCGGCGCCGCGCCGCCAAGACCGCCGCGCTCGAATGGCTGGGGCGCCTCGACATCGGCGACTGCGCCCGCAAGCGGCCGCACGCCCTCCCGCAGGCCGAGCGTCAGCGTGTGGTCGTCGCCCGCGCCCTGGTCGCGGCGCCCACCGTCCTCTTCGCCGACGAGCCGACGGCCTCGCTGCACCGCGCCGACCGCGCCCAGGTCCTGCGCACGCTCACCACGGCGGCCCGCTCGCACGGCATCACGGTGGTCCTCGCCACGCACGACGCGGACACCGCGGCCCTCGCCGACCGGACGGTGTCGCTGCTCGACGGACGGCGCGTGCACACCGTCCACCTCCCGCCCGTCACCGAGCCGGAAGGCCGGGCCGCGTGCTCGCTCTCCGTCTAGCCCGCGCGGGGCAGCCCCTCGTCCAGCTCCGCCGGCTGCTCGTCGCCGCGGCCTCGGCGGGCACCGGATTCCTGCTGCTGTGCACGCTGGGACACGCGATTACGCACCCGGAATCCTCCGCCGCCTCGGTGCTGCGCCTGGCCTGGTGCGCCGCTCCCCTGGCCGCCACGGTGTACTTCGCCGTCGCCGTCGCCCGCACCGACCCCGGGACCCGGCCGCGTCCCGGCCTCTCGGCGGTGGGCCTCGGCCCCGGCCGGCTGACGGCGATCTCCGCCACCACCACGGCGCTGGCGACCACCCTCGGCTCGACGCTCGCCCTGCTGCTCTTCCTGCACCTGCGCGGCGACCTGACCGGCATGCCGTTCGACGGCGCCGCGGCGGACTTCCTCGCGGCGGACCGCCCACTGCCGCTGCCGGCCGCCCTGACGCTGCTCTCCCTGGTGCCGATCACCGCCTCGGCGGCCACCGCCCTCGCCCTGCGCCCGCGCGCCGAGAGCCGCGCCCGCGGCAGGCGGCACACCGGTGACAGTGCGACGCGGCCGGGCGGCGGCCCCGCCGGACGGCACGCCGTCGGCGCGCAGGCCGGCCCCGGCGAACCGGGCACCCCGGCCACCGCCGGCGCTCCCGTCACCGCCGACACCCTGCTCGCCACCGAAGCGTCCGCCGCCCCGTCGGACCACCCCGGACGGCCCGACAGGGCGCTGGACCCCCGCGGACTCGTCCCCGCGCAGACCGCGCCCGGTGGCCTCCCCTGGGGTGCGGCCGTCGTCGCGGCGGGCCTCGCCGTGGAGACGTACGCGAGCCGCTCGGACCCCACTCCCGGGCTCGCGCTGCCCGGCGGCTTCGCGGGCGGCCCGGCCGGCGTGCTCATCGGCTGGGCGCTCACCGCGGTCGGTCTCGCGCTGGCCGGACCGGCGCTCACCCACCTGTGCGGGCTGGTGCTGCAGTCCGTACGCCCCGGCGCGCTCCGGCTGCTCGCCGGGCGTGTGCTGCAGACCGAGGCGCGCCGCATCGGGCAGCCGCTGGGCGTGCTGTGCGCGGTGGCCTCGGGCGCGTACGCCATGGTGACCCTGTACGCCGGCGAGCGGCCCGACTTCGGTCCGCTGAGCACGCTCGGCGCGCTGGTGGTCGGCGGGTGCACCCTGCTGACGCTGGTGACGGCGGCCGTCGAGGCCAGGCAGTCGCGCGCCGACACCACGGCCGCCCTGCTGCGCCTCGGTGCGCCCGTCACGATGCTGCGCAGTGCCGCGGCCCTGCGCGTCGGCGCGCTGCTCGCCGTGTTCGGTCCGCTGACCTGGACGGTCGCCCAGCTGGCCGCGCTGCCGCTCACTCGCTGACGCGCCGTACGCCAGCCGCCGGGCGGGCCGTGCGACAGCGGTTCGAGAAAATTCCGTGCCGGGCGATGAGTTCGCCGGGGCTCCCCGGTCTACCCCTGCGAACGGCACGACACCGACGGGAGAGGCCCTCATGTACCAGCAGATGATCTTCGTGAACCTGGCCGTGAACGACGTGGACGCCTCGAAGAAGTTCTTCACCGAACTCGGCTACACGATCAACCCGCAGTTCTCGACCGACGACTGCGCCTGCGTGGTGATCAGCGAGACGATCATCGCCATGCTGCTGAGCCGGCAGCGCTACTCCGACTTCACGAAGAAGGAGATCGCGGACTCGACGAAGACCAGCGAGGTGCTGCTGTGTCTGAGCGCGGAGAGCCGCGAGAAGGTCGACGAGCTCGTCGAGAAGGCCATCGCCGCGGGCGGCTCCGCGAGCGGCGAGCCCCAGGACCACGGCACGATGTACGGCCGTTCCTTCGACGACCCCGACGGCCACACCTGGGAAGTCGTGTGGATGGACCCGGCGGCGGTCCAGGGCTGAGCCCCGCGGGACCCTTCGGCGGTACGGCCCCGGGTGCGCGGCACGGGGGTCCGCGCACCCGGGGTGGAGGCTCGCCGTAGGGCGGCGGCGGGCCTCCGCCGTATGCGGGCCTCCGCGGTAGGGACGCGCTGGGAAGTCCCGTGGCGGGGCCGCGGCCCCGCCGTACGGAGGTGGCCGGGGTCCCGTGGGTCCGGGGGCGGTGCCGCCGGGGACGGCGGCGTGCCTAGCATGGGCGGGTGCAGCCGATACCCGAGTCCTCGACCCCGCCCGGGCAGGGAGAGATCCCCGTCGCCTCCCACGACCGCGAGATCGAGTCACTCGCCGAGTTCGACGAAGTCGTCGCGGCACACGGCTCCCTCGCCGGATTCCGTGTCCAGGCCGTTGATCTGACGGACCGTACGGACGTACTGCGTTCCGTGGACTGCGCGACGGCCGTCTTCCTCGGCTGCCCGATGGACCCGGAGGCGGCGGCCCGGGTCAGGACCTCCGGCGCCCTGGTCTTCCCGCCCGTCCCGGGTCTGCCCTTCGACCCGTACCGCGGGCTCCTCTACTCGCCCGGCGAGCTCTTCGACGGGCTCGGCGCCGGTTACGAGACAACGCCCGACGCCCTCGCCCACGCCTGGTTCCAGCGGACCAAGGCCGACGGCGACGTCTTCGCGTCGATGCTGCGGGCCGTCCACGACGACTCCGTCTCGGACGCGCTGGACGAACTCCTCGTCGGCGCCCGGGTGGTGGGCGTCATGGGCGGTCACGCGATGGCACGCGGCACGACGGCGTACGAGGGCGCCGCGCGGCTCGGCCGCGACCTCGCCCGTGCCGGTCTCACCGTCGCCACCGGTGGCGGCCCCGGCGCGATGGAGGCCGCCAACCTCGGTGCGTACGCCGCCCCCTTCGACGACGACATGCTCGGGGAGTCCCTGCGGCTCCTCGCGCCCGTACCGTCGTTCACGCCGTCGGTGACCGACTGGGCCCGCGCCGCGTTCGACGTGCGCGAGCGCCACCCGGCGGGCGGCCCCTCGGTCGGCATCCCGACCTGGTTCTACGGCCACGAACCGCCGAACGCCTTCGCCACGCACATCGCCAAGTACTTCGCCAACGCCACCCGGGAGGACGGGCTCCTGGCGCGCTGCAACGCGGGGGTCGTCTTCCTGCCGGGCGCCGCGGGCACCGTCCAGGAGATCTTCGACAGCGCGACGCCGAACTACTACGAGTCGCGCGGCGAACCGACCCCCATGGTCCTCGTCGACGAGGCCCACTGGACCGTGAAGCACCCCACCTGGCCGCTCCTGAAGTCCCTGGCGCGCGAGCGCGCGATGGAGTCCCGCATCGCGCTCGTGGACCGCATCGAGGACGCTCCGGAAGCGCTCAAACGTCTGGGCGGTTAATGACAACGTAAAGCCAACGCCGGTGCGGGGCATATTCATTGACAGTAGTCGGGCGTCGCTTATAGACCTGTGGGGCTACCGGGGGTGCTGTTGTCACGGCAGAACCCCCCAACCCCCCGCAGTTTGCACATTTTTGTGAAGGGCGATCGTGTCCATATCTCGCCGTACCGCACGTTCCGTGCGCATCCTCGGTGTTGCCTCCGCCTCCGCCGCACTCGTACTCGGCGTCGCGGGCAACGCACTTGCCTGCAACATCGGTGACTTCTCGGCCGCCGCCGCCTGCGACGACAACGGGAAGGGCATCATCACCGTCACCGACACCGACGCCTCGGGTGTCGAGGCCGAGGTCTCCGTCTACCTGGAGTCGAACGGCGCGGACGAGCGGCTCGTCGGCACGCAGAAGGTCAAGGGCACCGCCAAGGGTGCCACCGTCACCTTCTCCGAGGCCTGGGCCCCGAAGTCCGAGTACCGCGTCCACGTCACGGCCGGGAAGCTCGTCGACGAGGACATCTCCCCGAACCTGACCGCGCCCGCCGAGGCGGCCTGCGGCAAGCCCACCACGGCGCCGAAGCCTTCGGCGACCCCCGAGCCCTCGAAGTCCCCGTCCTCTTCCGCGACTCCGTCGGCGACCCCGTCCGCGTCGGACAGCACCGCGCCCGCGGCCCCCGGTGACAACTCGCCCTCCGCCGCGGCCGGTGAGTCCAACCTCGCCGAGACCGGCGCGAACTCCAACACCGGCATGATCGCCGGCATCGCCGGCGCGTTCGTCGTCGCCGGCGGCGGCGCCGTCTACTTCGCCATGCGCCGCAGGAACAGCTCCAAGACCGGCTGACATCCGCGACAGCTCCAAGACCGGCTGACGTCAGCACAGTTCAAGACCGGCTGACGTCCGCTCAGCGCACGACCGTGTGGCCCGCTCCCGTCCCAGGGTGCGGGCCACACGGGCGCACCGGGCCCCGCCTCCCGCTCCGCGCCGACCAGCGGAGCCGCACCCTATGCGGCCGCGCTCTCCCCGAGCACCACTATTTCCGCCGCGTCGAACTCCACTCCGACCTCGTCACCGGGTCCGGGCGCGTCCCGCAGCGCGCAGGCCGCTTCGAGCCGCGGGGCGCCGTGCGGCTGGAGCTGCACGGCGACATGGGTGCCCCGGAAGGTGCGTGCGGCCACGGTGCAGCGCAGCCCGTCGGCCGGAGCCACCAGCCGTACCCCGGCGGGCCTGACGAGCAGCATCCGCCGCCCCTGGGGTGCGCCGTCAGGAACCGGGACCTTCCCCCACGGGGTGTCCGCGGCCTGCCCGCTCACCGTCGCCTCGACCACGTTGTCGAAGCCGAGGAAGCGCGCCACGAACGCGTCCGCCGGGCGCTGCCAGACCTCCAGCGGCGTACCGGACTGGGCGATGCGCCCGTCCCGCATCACGACGACCCGGTCCGCGAGCGCGAACGCCTCGCCCTGGTCGTGCGTCACGGCGAGCACCGTCGTCCCCAACTCGCCGAACAGCTCCCGAAGTTCGACGACCAGCCGTTCCCGCAGGGAGCGGTCGAGCTGGCCCAGCGGCTCGTCCAGCATCAGCAGCCGGGGGCGGGGGGCGAGGGCGCGGGCCAGCGCCACCCGCTGCTGCTCCCCGCCGGAGAGCGAGGCGACGGCCCGGGAAGCTGCGCCGGGCAGCCCGACGAGTTCCAGCAACTCCCGCACGCGGCTGCCGCGTTCACTCTTCGAGACACCGTGCATCCGCAGCCCGAAGGCAACGTTGCCGCCCACGTCCCGCTGCGGGAACAGCTGGTGGTCCTGGAACATCAGGCCCACCCCACGCCTGTGCGCGGGCACCCCCGACTGGTCCCGGCCGCCGAGCAGCACCCGGCCCGCGTCGAGCGCCTGGAGCCCGGCCACCGCCCGCAGCAGGGTCGACTTGCCGCTGCCGCTCGGCCCGAGCACGCACACGATCTCGTGCTTTACGACATCGAGGCCGACGGCGTCGAGCACGGGCCGCCCGCCGAAGCGCACGGTCGCCCGCTCCAGCCGCAGCAGGGCGTCGGACCCCGTCGTGAGCGCGCTCATCAGAACTCCCCCGTCCGGTCGGTGCGCATGCGCTCCAGCAGCAGCAGCGCGACCGCGCACACCGCCATGAGGATCGTCGAAAGGGCCATGGCCTGGCCGTAGTTGAGATCGCCGGGACGGCCGAGGAGACGGTCCACGGTCACCGGCAGCGTCGGGTTGTCGGGCCGCGCGATGAAGACGGTCGCCCCGAACTCGCCGAGCGACACCGCGAACGCGAAACCGGCGGCGATCAGCAGCGCCCGCCGCACCATCGGCAGGTCGACCTCGCGCCACACCCGCCACGGCGACGCCCCGAGCACGGCAGCCGCCTCCCGCAGCCGCTCGTCGACCGCGCGCAGTACCGGCAGCATCGTGCGGACGACGAAGGGGACTCCGACGAGCGCCTGCGCGAGCGGCACCAGGATCCACGAGGAACGCAGATTCAGCGGCGGCTCGTCCAGGGCGATCAGGAACCCGAAGCCGACCGTCACGGCGGACACCCCGAGCGGCAGCATCAGCAGCGCGTCGAAGCCGCGGACGAGCCGTCCCGCGCGCCGGGTGAGAGCGGCGGCGGCCAGTCCGCCGATCAGCACGGCGATGGCGGTGGCCGCGAGCGCGTACTGAAGGGAGTTGCCGATCGCCTCGATCGGCGCCACCAGGAACATGCCGCTGTCCGCCGACGTCAGCGCCCTGTAGTACGCGAACCCGTGGCCGCCGGGGGTGTCGAGGGACCGCTGGACCAGCACGGCGAGCGGCAGCACCAGCAGCAGCGCGACGGTGGCGAGGACCGCGGCGAGCAGCGCCCACTGCCCGGCCCCGCGCGGTCTGCGCGCGGTCAGGGAGGCGTCCACCAGGCGCAGCGCGCTCTCCCGTCGCCGTACGGTCCACGCGTGCACGGCGAGGATCGCGCCGACCGCCGCGAACTGGACGATGGTCAGCACCGCGGCCGTGGAGAGGTCGAAGATCTCGGAGGTCTGGCGGTAGATCTCCACTTCGAGGGTGGAGAAGGCGGGGCCGCCGAGAATCCGCACCACGGCGAAGGAGGTGAAGGTGAAGAGGAAGACGATGAGCGCGGCTGCGGCCAGCGCGGGACCGAGCGCCGGGAGCGTGATCCGGCGCCAGGCGGCGAGCCGGGAGGCGCCGAGCATCCGGGCGGCCTCCTCCTGGCGCGGGTCGAGCTGCGACCAGAGCCCGCCGACCGTGCGCACGACGACCGCGTAGTTGAAGAAGACGTGCGCGAGCAGAATCGCCCACACGGTGGTGTCCAGGCGTACGCCCCACAGCTCGTCGAGCAGCCCGCCCCGGCCGACCAGCGCCAGGAAGGCGGTGCCGACCACGACGGTCGGCAGCACGAACGGGACGGTGACCACCGCCCGCAGCACCTGCTTGCCCCTGAACTCGAAGCGCGCGAAGACGTACGCGCCGGGCAGCGCGACCAGCAGCGTGAGCGCGGTCGACGCGAGCGCCTGCCAGGTGGTGAACCACAGGACGTGCCGGACGTCGGACTGCGCCACGACGTCCGCGATCCGGCCGAACCGCCAGCTCCCGCCGGTCCTCAGGCCGCGCGAGACGATCGCCGCGACCGGATAGGCGAAGAAGACCGCGAAGAACGCGACGGGCAGGGCCATCAGCCCGAGCCGCACCGCCGCGCTCCTCCCGGGGCCCCGGCGCGGGGCTACTTCAGTACGAGCGAGGTCCACGACTTGACCCACTGGTCACGGTGATCGGCGATCCGGGCGGGGGCAAGGGTCTCGGGGTCCTTCGCCTGCGGGCCGAACTCGGTGAACTCCGCGGGCACCCGGGCGCCCTTGACCACCGGGTAGACGAACATGTTCAGCGGCATGTCCTCCTGGAACTTCCTGGAGACCAGGAAGTCCAGGAGTGCCTTGCCGCCCTTGGTGTTCCCGGCGTTGCTGAGCAGCCCCGCGTACTCGACCTGCCGGAAGCAGGTGCCGGTGGCGACGCCGGTGGGCGCGGTCTTCGGCTTCGGGTCGGCGTAGATCACCTCGGCGGGCGGGGAGGAGGCGTAGGAGACGACCAGCGGCCGGTCGCCCTTGGCCTTCTTTCCGCCGGCGGAGCCGGAGAACTCCTCGTTGTAGGCCTGCTCCCAGCCGTCGACGACCTTGACGCCGTTGCCCTTGAGCTTCTTCCAGTAGTCCTGCCAGCCCCCGTCCCCGTACTTCCCGGCGGTCCCGAGGAGGAAGCCGAGACCGGGCGAGGAGGTGGAGGCGTTCTCGGTGACGAGGAGGTTCTTGTACGCCGGCTCGACCAAGTCGTCGAACGAGTCGGGCGGGGTCAGCTTGTGCTCGCTGAAGTAGGCCTTGTCGTAGTTGACGCAGATGTCGCCGGTGTCGATCGGCGTGACCCGGTGCCTGTCCGGGTCGGCCCGGTACTCGGGCAGGACCGCGCCGGAGCCCCTGGGCTCGTACGACTGGAAGAGCCCGTTGTCGAGCGCGCGGGAGAGGAGGGTGTTGTCGACGCCGAAGAAGACGTCGCCCTGCGGGTTGCTCTTGGTGAGGATCGCCTTGTTGACTGCCTGCCCGGCGTCGCCGTCCTTGAGGACCTTGACCTGGTAGCCGGACTCCTTCTCGAACTCCTTGAGCACGCTCTTCGAAGCGAGGAAGGAGTCGTGGGCGACCAGGGTCACGGTCTTGGAGTCGGCGGCGTCGGTGCCGGAGCCGGACGAGCCGCACGCGGACAGCGTGACGAGCCCGAGCCCGGTGGCCACGATCGCGGCCGTGAACTTCACGGTGGTGCTCACTGGATTCCTCCTGGAGTGACCAGGAAGAGACGCGGCCCTGCCCGGGAACCTCTGAGAGTTCCCGGGCAGGGCGCAACAGCTTGAGTGATGACCGAACTTCCTACCCAGAATGACCTGGGCAAGGTTCAGAGGGTCTGCGGCCCGTGCCGCACTCTCAGCGCTGTGGCGCTCCCCTGTCGGAATATGAAGATGTACGTACGGGAGTCAGCGTACCGCCCGCCGGGCCGAGGACCTCGGTCCGCCGGGTCTACCGCTCGGACGCCGCCAGCTGTCCGCACGCTCCGTCGATCTCCTGGCCGCGGGTGTCACGGACGGTGACCGGCACGCCGTGGGCCGCGATGGCCTCGACGAATGCCTTCTCGTCCTCGGGACGGGAGGCGGTCCACTTGGAGCCGGGCGTCGGGTTCAGCGGGATCAGGTTCACGTGGACCGGCTTGCCCCGGAGCAGCCGGCCGAGCCGGTCACCGCGCCACGCCTGGTCGTTGATGTCCCGGATGAGGGCGTACTCGATGGAGACGCGGCGCCCCGACTTGGCGGCGTACTCCCAGCCGGCGTCCAGCACCTCGCGCACCTTCCACCGCGTGTTGACGGGGACGAGGGTGTCGCGCAGCTCGTCGTCCGGCGCGTGCAGGGAGATGGCGAGACGGCACTTGAAGCCCTCGTCGGCGAACCGGTGGATGGCGGGCACCAGGCCCACGGTCGACACGGTGATGCCGCGCTGCGAGAGGCCCAGCCCGTCGGGCTCGGGGTCGGTGAGCGCGCGGATGGCGCCGACCACGCGCTTGTAGTTGGCGAGCGGCTCGCCCATGCCCATGAACACGATGTTGCTGAGCCGCGCCGGGCCGCCGGGGATCTCGCCGTCCCTGAGCGCCCGCATCCCGTCCACGATCTGGTGCACGATCTCGCCGGTCGACAGGTTCCGGTCGAGGCCGGCCTGGCCGGTGGCGCAGAACGGGCAGTTCATCCCGCAGCCCGCCTGCGAGCTGATGCACATGGTCACCCGGTCCGGGTAGCGCATGAGCACGGACTCGACGAGCGTGCCGTCGAAGAGCCGCCACAGGGTCTTGCGGGTGGTGTCGTCGTCACAGCTGATGTGCCGGACGACGGACATCAGGTCGGGCAGAAGCGCTTCCTGGAGCTTCCCGCGCGAGGCGGCCGGAATGTCCGTCCACTGCGCCGGGTCGTGCGCGAACCGCGCGAAGTAGTGCTGCGAGAGCTGCTTGGCGCGAAACGGCTTCTCACCGATCGCGGCAACCGCCTCTTTGCGCTCGGCGGGCGTGAGATCGGCAAGGTGCCGCGGCGGCTTCTGAGCTCCGCGCGGGGCGACGAAAGTAAGTTCTCCGGGTGCAGGCATAACTCTTCCAGTGTCGCAGATCGACTTGGGTGCCCCCCTGCCTCCGGCGGGGCGCTGTCGTCAGAGGCGCACGTGGGCCTAGAATCGAACCTGTGTACGAAAAAGCGTCTTCCCCCGAGAACAGGGGCCCCGCCCCCATCGTCGTGCATCCCGCGACGGGCACCGGTGCACGCCGGGTGACGATCCACGCCCGGTCCGCCGGCCTCGCCCACGGTGACGCCGACCTGGTGGAGTTCCTGCGCCGCGCGGGCCTGCCGGACGCCTGGGAGCTGCTGGACGACCCGGACTGGGTCGAATGGCAGGGTGGCCGGCCGCACGAGTACGGCACGGACTGACGCCGGGGAACCGGCCGTCCATACGAAGAGGGGCTCGCCGCCCTGTGGACGGCGAGCCCCTCCCGTACGGGACAGCGGGCCGACGACGTACGGACGTCGTCCGGGACCGGCAGGTCAGCCGGACCCCACGAACAGCACCAGCAGCAGCCACACCACGGGCGCCGTCGGCAGGAGGGAGTCCAGCCGGTCCATGATGCCGCCGTGCCCCGGCAGGAGCGTGCCCATGTCCTTGATGCCGAGGTCCCGCTTGATCATTGACTCGCCGAGGTCGCCGAGCGTGGCGCTGGCCGCGACCGCGAAGCCGAGGACCAGACCCTGCCACCAGCTTCCGTCGTCGATCAGGAACTGCATGCACAGTGCACCGGCCGCCATGGCGAAGCCGATCGCTCCGAGCAGGCCCTCCCGGGTCTTGCCGGGGCTGATGCGCGGCGCCAGCTTGTGCGTGCCGAACCGCCAGCCGACGGCGTACGCGCCGGTGTCGCTGACGACCGTCAGGAGCAGGAACGTCAGGACGCGGCGCGGACCGTCGTCGGCCGCCAGCATCAGGGCGACGAACGTGGCGAGGAACGGCACGTAGAACGCGGCGAAGACACCCGCCGTGACGTCCTTGAGGTAGCCCTCGGGCGGTTCCGTCATCCGCCAGACCAGGACCGCGAGCGCGGTGAGCGCCATCGCGACCCAGGCACCCTCGGTGCCCCGCACGTATCCGGCCACGACCATGGCCGCACCGCCGATCGCGAGCGGGACGAGCGGCGCCCTGATGCCCTTGCGCTCCGAGAGCCGCGAGGTGAGCTCCCACAGGCCCACCACCACGGCGACCGTTATCACGCCGATGAACACGGCCTTGACGAAGAACAACGACGCGATGATCACCGCGCCGAGTCCGACACCCACGCCTATGGCCGCGCCCAGGTCACGGCCCGCGGTCTTCTTGGGCGCGGGCGCTGGCTGGTGGGCGGCGCTGGGCATGGGCTCCTGCGGACTCTGCGGGCGGTGCGACGGGCCTCCGTGGGACGCCGCCGGTGGTGTGTCGTCGCGGAACAAGGGACCGCTCAGCCGAGCGGCCCCCCGGTCGTCATCCTGGTCTCCGCCGTGTGCGGGTACCTCGGGCACGATGGGCATGGGGCGAGTCTGCTGGGCGTCATGCGCATCGTACGTGGGACCCGCCGGGGCTGCCCCCTGGACAGGCCCCTGCGCGGACGGCCCCCAGTACCCGGCTTGTGGCGGCGCCCCCCAGGAAGAGTCGTTCATCAGACCTCGAGCAGCTCCGCTTCCTTGTGCTTGAGGAGCTCGTCCACCTGCGCCACGTACTTGTGGGTGGTGTCGTCGAGTTCCTTCTCCGCACGGCGGCCCTCGTCCTCGCCGACCTCGCCGTCCTTGACCAGCTTGTCGATGGCGTCCTTGGCCTTGCGGCGCACGGAGCGGATGGACACCTTGGAGTCCTCGGCCTTGGTCCGGGCGACCTTGATGTAGTCCTTGCGGCGCTCCTCGGTCAGCTCGGGGAACACCACCCGGATGATGTTGCCGTCGTTGCTCGGGTTGACGCCGAGGTCGGAGTCACGGATCGCCTGCTCGATGTTGCGCAGCGCGCTCTTGTCGAACGGGGTCACCACGGCCATGCGCGGCTCCGGCACCGAGAACGAGGCCAGCTGGTTGATCGGCGTCAGCGCACCGTAGTAGTCCGCCACGATCTTGTTGAACATCGCCGGGTGCGCACGACCGGTGCGGATCGCGGCGAAGTCCTCCTTGGCGACCACGACGGCCTTCTCCATCTTCTCCTCGGCTTCGAGGAGGGTCTCTTCGATCACCACTTGCTCCTGCGTGTCTTGAGTAGGCCCGGCGGCTGTTCCTCGTCGGGGTCTGCGGCCGGCTGCGTCGCGTCTTGTTCCTGCACGGTTCCGGACCGGCAGGACATTGTCCATCCCCCGGTCCGGGTCCGTCCCCGGTCAGGCCCGGCTGTCCTGGTCACCCACGAGTGTGCCGATCTTCTCACCCATGACGGCGCGCGCGATATTGCCCTCCGCCAGGAGCTCGAAGACCAGGATGGGGAGCTTGTTGTCCCGGCAGAGCGTGATCGCGGTCATGTCCGCGACCTTGAGGTCCCGGGTGATGACCTCGCCGTAGCCGAGGGCGTCGAACTTGACGGCCCCCGGGTTGGTCTTCGGGTCGGAGTCGTAGACCCCGTCCACGCCGTTCTTGCCCATGAGCAGGGCCTCGGCGTCGATCTCCAGGGCGCGCTGCGCGGCGGTGGTGTCCGTGGAGAAGTACGGCATGCCCATGCCCGCGCCGAAGATGACGACGCGGCCCTTCTCCAGGTGCCGCACGGCGCGCAGCGGGATGTAGGGCTCGGCGACCTGGCCCATCGTGATGGCGGTCTGCACGCGGCTGTCGATGCCTTCCTTCTCCAGGAAGTCCTGGAGGGCCAGGCAGTTCATGACCGTGCCGAGCATGCCCATGTAGTCCGAGCGGGCCCGGTCCATGCCGCGCTGCTGGAGCTCGGCACCGCGGAAGAAGTTGCCGCCGCCGATGACGACCGCGATCTGCGCGCCGCCGCGCACGACGGCCGCGATCTCACGGGCGATCTTGTGCACCACGTCGGGGTCGACGCCCAGTCCGCCGCCTCCGGCGAACGCCTCGCCGGAAAGCTTCAGCAGAAAGCGTCCGGCGCCTTTGCCGTCGTCGGTCTTCTCGCCCTGGTCGGCCTGGGTGGTGGTCATGAAGATCTCGCCTCTTTACGTGTCGCACATACGAAGAAGGCCACTGCCGGTGGGGTGTTGGCTCCCATACGCGGCAATGGCCTCCTCGTCAGATCTGCTGTCGCCCGTCACGCACGCACGCGTGCCGGCGTACCCGGACGACTGCTGTCGACCCTAGCGGGGTCGCGCGTCGATCGCGGTACGGACTCAGATGCCGACCTTGATGCGCGTGAAGCGCTTCAGGGTGACACCGGCCTCGTCCAGGACCTTCTGGACGGACTTCTTGTTGTCGAGCGCGTACGGCTGTCCGAGGAGGGTGGCCTCCTTGAAGAAGCCGTTGACGCGACCCTCGACGATCTTGGGCAGCGCGGCCTCGGGCTTGCCCTCGGCGCGGGTGGTCTCCTCGGCGACGCGGCGCTCGGACTCGACGACCTCGGCCGGGACGTCCTCGCGGGAGAGGTACTTCGGCGCGAAGGCGGCGATGTGCTGCGCGATGCCCTTGGCGAGGTCGGCGTCGACCTTGTCCAGCTCGACCAGGACACCGATCTGCGGGGGCAGGTCGGGCATGGTGCGGTGCATGTACGCGGTGACGTACGTGCCGGAGAACTGGGCGAAGCGGTCCAGGACGATCTTCTCGCCCAGGTTGGCGTTGGCCTCGTCGACGAACGCCTGAACCGTCTTGCCGGCCTCGATCTCGGACGCGAGCAGCGCCTGGATGTCGGCGGGGGACGTCTTGGCGGCGTGCTCGGCGATCTGGTTGGCGACGGCCTGGAACTTCTCGCCCTTGGCGACGAAGTCCGTCTCGCACTTCAGCTCGACCAGCACACCGGAGGTGTTGTCGTCGGCGATGATGGAGACCACGGCGCCGTTCTCGGCGGAGCGGCCCTCGCGCTTGGCGACGCCCTTCTGGCCCTTGATGCGGAGCGCCTCGACGGCCTTGTCGACGTTGCCCTCGGCCTCGTCCAGCGCCTTCTTGCAGTCCATCATGCCGGCGCCGGTGAGCTCACGGAGCTTCTTGACGTCGGCGGCGGTGTAGTTCGCCATGATTCCTGGAATCTCTCTCGAAGTCTGAAGATCTACGGACCGAACGGCGGGGGCTTCGTGGGCCCCCGCCGTTCAACAACCCGAAAGGGGTGAGGGTCAGGCCTGCTCGGCGTCCGCGGCCGGAGCCTCGGCAGCGGGGGCCTCGTCGGCAGCGGCCTCGGCGGCGGGGGCCTCCTCGGCAGCAGCCTCGGCGGGGGCCTCGGCCTGCTCGGCGTCGGCGACCTTCTCGGTCTCGGCGGAGGTCTGCACCTCGGCGGCCGGGGCCTCGGCGTCGTCCGCCTTCTTCTCGCCCTCGAGCAGGTCGCGCTCCCACGCGGCGAGCGGCTCGCCCGCGGCCTTGTCACCCTCGGCCTTGCCGGCACCGGAGCGGCTGATGAGGCCCTCGGCCACGGCGTCGGCGATCACGCGGGTGAGCAGGGTGACGGAGCGGATCGCGTCGTCGTTGCCCGGGATCTTGTAGTCGACCTCGTCGGGGTCGCAGTTGGTGTCGAGGATGGCGACGACCGGGATGTTGAGCTTCCGGGCCTCACCGACCGCGATGTGCTCCTTCTTGGTGTCCACGATCCAGACGGCGCTGGGCACCTTCTGCATCTCGCGGATACCACCGAGGGTCTTCTCCAGCTTGGCCTTCTCGCGCGAGAGCACGAGAAGCTCCTTCTTGGTGAGACCGGAGGCGGCGACGTCCTCGAAGTCGATCTGCTCGAGCTCCTTGAGGCGCTGCAGACGCTTGTAGACGGTCGAGAAGTTGGTGAGCATGCCGCCCAGCCAGCGCTGGTTGACGTAGGGCATGCCGACGCGGGTGGCCTGCTCGGCGATGGCCTCCTGCGCCTGCTTCTTCGTGCCGACGAACATGACCGTGCCACCGTGGGCGACGGTCTCCTTGACGAACTCGTAGGCGCGGTCGATGTACGACAGCGACTGGAGCAGGTCGATGATGTAGATGCCGTTGCGCTCCGTGAAGATGAAGCGCTTCATCTTCGGGTTCCAACGACGGGTCTGGTGACCGAAGTGGACGCCGCTTTCCAGCAGCTCCCGCATCGTGACGACGGCCATGGCCGTTCTCCTTGAGGTTCTCGGTTGTGCCGCGCGTGCCGGACGGCACGCGCGCCTGACGCCCGCGATGCGCCCTGCCACAAAGGACCGAGGGGCGCTGACACCGGCTTTCGTCGAAGACGTGGGCCGGATGCCGGGGCGTGCGAAGTCGACCCGGTGACCCGGATCGCCACAAGAAGTGTACGGGACCCGGGGAGCGCCGGGTGACGCCGATATCCACAACCGGCGGGTGCTCCACAGGGCCCGGCCATGATCCGCACGGGTGCGGGACGGTTCTCGCATGCGAACGAAACAACGCGTCCGTACGTGGCTGGTGTTGCTGCTGGGGCTGACGGCGACGATCTTCGGGGCGCTGCCCCCGCCCGGCCTCGCCCGCGCGACCACCGGGACGAGTCCCCCCGGCGCGGCCGGGCCGACTGCGCCTCTCGGAACGCCGGGCCGGTCCCGCCCGGGACCCACAGACCCGACCGGCGCGACCGACCCGACCGGGTCGACCGACCCGACCGGCGCGACCGGCGCGACCGGGTCGACCGGGCAGCCGGGTGCACCGCGGTCGCCCGGACCGCCGGGGGTCGACACGCCGGGGGTCGACACGTCGGTTCCCGCCGTGGGCCGCGTCTGGCCCGTGGGCGCGGGTCCTGGCGCGCATCCCGCGGTCTTACGGGGCTGGGAACCCCCGGCGACGGCGTACGCCCGCGGCCACCGCGGCGTCGACCTGGCGGCGGCGCCCGGTGCCCCCGTGCGGGCGGTCGCCCCCGGCCGGGTGTCCTTCGCGGGCCGGGTCGCGGGACGCGGGGTGGTCTCGGTCGAGCTGGCGGGGACGGGTGACCCGCCCCTGCGGACGACGTACGGTCCGGTCCGCCCTGCCGTGCGGAAGGGCGACGAGGTGGCGGCCGGCGACGTGCTGGGCGCCCTGGAGCCGACGGGCCCGCACTGCACCGCCGCATGTCTGCACTGGGGCCTGCTGAGAGGTGCCACCTACCTGGACCCGCTCTCCCTGCTGCCTCCCTGGCTGCTGAACCGGGGTCCCTCCCGGCTGCTCCCGGTCCTCGCACCCCCGGCCGGTGACCCCGGTCCTCGCAGGCCCCGCCGGGTGACCCCGGTCCTCGCAGGCCCCGCCGGGTGACCCCGGTCCTCGCACCCCCCGCCGGGTGACCGCGGAGACATCCGCGGGCATGCGACGACCGCTCCCCTCGGTGGGAACCCCACGCGGCCAGGAGCAGGAACGCCACCTCCGGCGCCCGCGCCCGCGCCGGCACGGCCGCGTCAGCCGCGCACGCCCCGCAGGGCCATCCCCACGGCCGCGTCCGTGATCGCCCCGGGTTCCTCGGCCGCGCCGAGCTCGATCCGGCGCACCGCGGCGTCCACGATCCCCTGGAGCAGCATCGCCGCGAGTCTCGGCTCCGCATGCCCCATGGCCCGCAGTGCCTCCACGATCATCGCGACGAGCCCGCCGTGCGCCGCGCGGATCTTCTCGCGGGCACCCGCGTCCAGCTCGCTCGCGGAGATGGCGACCACGGCGCGGTGGCGCCGGTCCCCGACGAGGGCCAGCTGCTGCCGGACGTACGCCTCGACCTTGCCCTCGGGCCCGCCCGCCGCGGCCATCGCCCCCTCGACCTCGGCCGCCCAGACGGGAAAGTCGACCTCGCAGAGCTCCTGGACGACAGCCGCCCGGGACCGGAAGTACTCGTAGACGGAGGACCGGGCCAGCCCTGTCCGCTCGGCGAGGGCCGGGAAGGTCAGCGCCTCCGTCCCGCCCTCGGACAGCAGGGTCCGCGCCGCGTCCAGGAGGGCGGCTCGCTGCATCGACCGGTGCTCGGCCACGGAGGCCGCTCGAATCCTTGGCACGTCAACCACTTTACGGACGGACCGCCGAGGACGGGAGCCACTCCGCCCACCCGGCCGGCCAACGGCCGTGCGGCGCGGGTGCCGGGCGCGTGGGACGTGAGGTGCCGCTGTCGTGCGGCGCGGGTGCCGTCACGCGTGGCCCGGAGTGCTGCACCCCGGGGGGGACACCACCCCGGACCGGGACAGGCACGCTTCCCGGACCCTCGGCACATCGGCAGTCGCGTCAGCGGCCGAAACTCGCGAGCTTCGCGCGGAGCTGGAGAACGGACTTCGTGTGGATCTGACTCACCCGGCTCTCGGTCACCCCGAGCACATTGCCGATCTCGGCGAGCGTGAGCCCCTCGTAGTAGTAGAGGGTGACCACGGTCTTCTCGCGGTCGGGCAGGGTGTTGATCGCCCTGGCCAGAAACCGCCGCAGCTCCCGGTCCTCGGCGACCTCCACGGGGTCGTCGGCGGCGGTGTCCTCCAGGGTGTCCATGAGGCTGAGCCGGCCGCCGCCCTCACCCCCGACATGCAGCAGCTCCTCCAGTGCGACCACGTTCGCCAGCGACAACTGACTGAAGACCGCGTGGAGTTCCTCGACGGCGATGCCCATCTCCGAGGCGACCTCGCCCTCGGAAGGCGTCCGTCTGAGCTGGGCCTCCAGGGTCGCGTAGGCCCGCTCCACGCTGCGCGCCTTCTGCCGCACCGACCGCGGGATCCAGTCCAGCGCCCGCAACTCGTCGATCATCGCGCCCCGGATCCGCGTGATCGCGTACGTCTCGAACTTGATCTCCCGCTCGATGTCGAACTTCTCGATCGCGTCGATCAGCCCGAACACCCCGGACGAGACGAAGTCCGCCTGCTCCACGTTGGCCGGCAGCCCCACGCTGACCCGCCCCGCCACGTACTTCACCAGGGGCGAGTAGTGCAGGATGAGCTGCTCCCGCAGCCGCTCGTCCCCGGTCGCCTTGTACGACCGCCACAGCTCGTCGAGCGTCGAGGGTGCGGGCGGGCGCACGCTGCCGCGGGCGGCGGGGGGAACTGCCGCCCGGTCAGACCCGGAGATGTGCTGAGGCATTCGTCGCCTTGTGCCGTTCTGCCGTGAACTGGGTGTGCGTGGGGGAGCTGTCGGTCCGATGTCGAATGTGCCTGTCTGCGTGGGGATCCTCGTGAGCGTAGCGTGACTGAGCTGTCGCAGTGAGCGAAGGGCCCGGGATCACCCGCACGCGAAGCCGGGCGATCCCCGCGTCGCCGGAACCGGGCCCGTCGCACTGCGTCACCGCCGAGATGCGTCAACTAGGCGCATTGCCAGGGCTGTCGGGGGTCGCCCGGACGGCCGAACGCGTCCGGTCAACACCGACCGTGACCCTCGTGAACGGAGATCATCGCCTGGCGTGTCAACTTCCAGCCGTCGCCGTGTCGTTCGACGAAACCAAGTGCTCGGAGTTCGTACAGTCTCCCGACCGCGTCGTCCTGCGTGGTCCCCGCCCCGCGCGCGATCCGGTCCGCCGTGGCGGTACCCCGGCCCGGCAGCGCGGACAGCACGCGTCCGGCCGCGGGGTCCAGCAGATCGCGCGGGAGCACCGGTCCGCGCCGGTCCGGGGCCAGCTCCCCCATGTCACCGACCAGCTCGACCACTTCTCCGGCGTCGGAGACCAGGACCGCCTCACCGCGCAGGAGTTCGTGCACACCGGCCGAGAGACCGCTGGTGGCGGGCCCCGGCACCCCCATCGTGAACCGGCCGAGCCGCTGCGCCGAGCGTGCCGTGACCAGCGCGCCGCTGCGGTAGGCCGCCTCGACGACCACGGTGCCCCGGGTGAGCGCGGCGATGACCCTGTTCCGGAGAATGAATCTGCTGGGGGTCGGATGATCGCCGGGCGGCAACTCCCCCACGACCAGGCCCTGTTCCGCGATGCGGCTGATCAGCCGGGTGTGCCCGCGCGGGTAGGGACGGTCGACGCCGCAGGCCAGCACGGCGATGGTGGCGCCGCCCGCCCCCAGTGCGCCCCGGTGCGCGGCGCCGTCCACCCCGTAGGCACCGCCCGAGACGACCACCCAGCCCCGCTCCGCGAGGCCCGCGCCGAGGGTGGCCGCCATATGCGCCCCGTACTCGGTGCAGGCACGGGCGCCCACGACGGCGACGGACCTCAGCGCCCATATCCGCAGGTGAGGCATGCCGCGCACCCACAGTCCTGTGGGGCGGGCGTCACCGAGGTCGTCGAGCTGCGCGGGCCACTCGCCGTCACCCGGACAGACGTACCTCACTCCCGCCTCCCGCGCCCGCTCCAGATCCCGCTCGGGGCGCACGCGGGCGGCGCGGCCCCGCAGCCCTTCCCACCGTGTCCGTGTGACGCCCGGCAGCGGCTCCCCTCCCGCCGTCAGCCGGCGGGCCACCTCCACGGCCCCGAACTCCCGCACCCAGCGCCCGCCCGCCTCGTCTCCCGGTTCGACGATCCGGGAGAGGGCGACGCGGGCCAGGCGGTCGTCGTCCGTCATGACCGGGCGCAGATCATCATGGGCACGCCCCGGGGGACGCCGGTGCGCAGCTGCAGTGCCAGGGCGACATCGCCCGCGTCGGGCCGGTCGTGGCCCGAGAGATCGGCCACGGTCCAGGCCACGCGGAGGACCCGGTCCAGGCCGCGGGCGGTCAGGACTCCGCGCTCCAGCCCTCGCTCGGCCTCGTCCATGGCTCCCGACACGGCCTGCCACCGGCCGCGCAGCTCGCGTCCCGGCACCTCGCTGTTGGTGTGCCAGGGTGTCCCGGCCAGGCGCGCCGCCGAGCGCTCGCGGGCCGCCCGCACCCGGTCGGCCACGGCCCGTGTCGTCTCGCCCCGGGCGCCGCGCGCCGTCAGCTCGGAACGGGTCACCGCCTCGACCTCGACCCGCAGGTCCACCCGGTCGAGCAGCGGTCCGGAAAGTCTGGCCTGATAGCGGCGGATGGCGGAGGGAGGGCACTCGCAGTGATCGTTCCCCACGGTGAAGCGCCCGCAGGGGCAGGGGTTGGCGGCGAGCACCATCAGGAACTTCGCGGGGAAGCGCACCACGCCCGCGCTCCGGGCGATCACGACGTACCCCGCCTCGAGAGGCTGACGCAGTGCGTCGAGCACGAAGCCGCTGAATTCGGGCGCCTCGTCGAGTTTTCCCGCCTACCAGAGTGCTGTTCGTGATGTCCGCCTGGGGCCGTGACCGGGGACATCACGACCTCGTTTGCCGACCGGCGTCGCGATGTTCGCGATGTCAGCACAGTCGGCATGGAGGTCACGTGGCACAGAGACTGGCGCTCGGTCAGCTCAGGGTGCAGAAGGTGCGGCACAGGGACGGCCGCTGCTCGTACACCATCTTCGACTCGTCGAGCGGCCTGCATACCGGGGCCGACTGGTACCTGTCGAAGTACGCGGGCATGGGCTCGGACAGGACGTACGCGTACCTGCTCGTCGATCATCTGCGGTGGCTGGAGCATGAGGGTCTGACGCCCGAGACCGTGGTCTTCCGCGACCTCAAGCGGTACATGGGGGCCGTCGGGGCGAAGATCCCGATGCCGTACGGCGCCCCGTGGCGGGTGGGCAAGCGGCCCTATGAGAACTCTGCTCTGCGCGGGGCGGCCGCCTGCTTGAAGGGCTTCTACCTGCGGCTTGCCGAGCTCGGCATCAATACCGCGCTCGCCCAGGAGCTCAACCTGAAGCGGATGCCGACGCAGCGGGACAAGGACCGTGCCCTGCTCGGGCACCTCAAGCGAAGCATGGACGCGAACCCGATCGCGCCGAAGGAGGAGAAGCGCCGGCACAAGAAGATGCTGCCGGACGGCGCCCGCGAGGTGCTGCTGGAGGAGGTGAACTCGGCTCGCGACCGGGTCGTCGTCGAGTGGCTGAGCGACGGCGGCTTCCGCATCGGCGAGTTGTGCGGTCTCCACCTGGCCGACCTGCACCTGCGCGAGGACGCCGCCTGCGGCGAGTGCCGGGCCCCGCACGCCCATGTCTGTCACCGCGACGGGCTGGTCACCGACGCCCGCGCGAAGACGAAGTGGCCGTGGGAATTCGACGGCCAGGTGGTCAGCGGCGGGCTGATCAAGCGGGTCAGCCCGGCGATGATCCACGCCTACTTCGACTACATGATGGCCGAGTACCCGCGCGGCGCCGCCCACGGGATGCTGCTGGTCCAGCAGCACGGCCGGAATCGCGGCCTGCCCTGGGCGCCGGAGGGGGCCCGCAAGATGCTCAAGCGGGCCGGGCGCCGGGCCGGGCTGGGCCTGATCCGCCCGCACATGTTCCGGCACACGTGGGCGAACGCCGTCCTCGACGCCGCGGACGGCAACCTGGTCATCGTCCGGGACGCGGGCGGCTGGGCTTCGACCGAGACGGTCGAGGAGATCTACGCTCATGTCGACGTCAACGACCCCGACTTCAGCGCCGCACTGATGGCCACGTGGGGTGAGATGCAGTGAGTGACGTCCTTCTTCCTCTGCACTCCGTCGCCGACCCGACCAGGCGCCGGGAGACCCGCGACCGCCTGGAAGTGCTGACGGCCCTGCTCGGCGGCCCGCACGTCGAGCCGCTCTTCCGCGAGGCCCTGATCAAGGTCCCTGCCGACCATCCGGTGTTCGGCTGGCACTGCCGGGTCGAGGGCTGCGACCACTCCCGCACCAACGCCCGCGATCTGTGCCACCCGCACAAGATGGAGTGGGACCGGGGCCGCCGGGAGAACCCCCAGCTCACCCGTCGCGCCTTCCTGCGGGACGCCAAGCCCGCGAAGTTCTACGACCGGCTGGGCGAGCCCCCGGTCTGCCGGATCTGTCCCGAACGGCCTGCCCGCCACCATGGGTTGAGGCTGTGTCTGGCCCACAACGGCCGCTGGAAGAAGGCCTCGGCCACCCGGCCCGGGCTGGTCTTCGAGGACTGGCTCGCGACGCAGACCGAGTCGTTCCACGGCTACGGCGACTGCATCGTCGCCTCCTGCCAGTCGCTGTCCAGCAGCCCGATGGGCTTGTGCTGGGTCCATGAGACCCGCTACCAGGCGGACGGCCGCCCCGGCGGCGCCGAGCGCCCGACGAAGTGGTTCAACCGCTTCGAGATGATCGGCAAGCCTGTCCCGATCCTCTACGAGGACGAGGGCGCGTTCCGCCGCTGGTGCCAGGGTGCTCATCCCGTCTCGCGGGTGGGCACGATCAACCTTCAGGGGCTGCCGCCGCTGCTGCGGGCCGAGTTCCAGTGGACGCTGTTCGCCCACACCCAGCGGGCCGCCCACACCTACTGGCCGACCTGGTGGGTCCAGCAGCTGGTCAACCTGGTCCGCGACCGCCGCGTCGGCTCGCTGACCGAGATGGCCGACGAACGCATGCAGCTGGACTCGCGCAAACGGTTCATCCTCCACGAGGCCCTGACCGAGCTGAGGATCGTCTACTTCACCCCCGGGGAGACGAAGGAGGCCGGCTACATCGAGACCGAGCACTTCGGCGTCCGCTTCCCGCAGCGGCACAGCAACTTCGATCTCACCGCTGTTTCGCAGCGGTGGCTGCGGGATTTGCTCTGGGACCACATCGCCGACCGGCTGGAGTCGCCCAAGGGCCCTCGCAGCACTGGTCCCGTCGACCACGACCGTCGGGCCTGCACCGAACTGAGCGCGTTCTTGGAGATCGCCTCCCCTGAGGGCGGACACGATCCCCGCCTGCTCGGCGAGGAGTACATGCGGCGCTTCGTCGCCGACTACAACAAGCGGATCCGCGAGGGTCTGCCGTCGCTGATCGTCCTCGGCCCCGACGGCAAGCCCAGCAAGGTCACCGAGCACACCGGCCGCTTCGTCCTCAACCACGGACGGGCGGTCCTGCGCTGGGCCCTGGACACCGGCCGGGCCGAGGAGATCGGGCTCTCGCGGAAGTTCATCGTCGCGATGCCCACCGGCAACACCCCCAAGGCGAAGTCTCGCCGTCCGTTCCCCGATCCCGTTGCCCGGGCCCTGGCCGACCCGACGAACCTGCAGCATCTGGCGAGCCGCTACGACCCGAACGATCACGGAGTGCGGGACGCCTGGGAGGCCTTGGTGTTCACCGGCCGCCGTTGCTCGGAGGTCCTGAAACTTCGGCTCGATTGCGTGGAGATTCACCGCCGGGTCCCCTTCCTCTGGCACGACCAGACGAAGGTGGGCAACCTCGACGAGGGGATCCGCATCCCCGAGACGCTCTACCTGCGGCTGCAGAAACGACAGCAGATCACCCTCAACCGGTTCGAGGACCGCTTCGGACGCCCTCCCACTCCCAAGGAACGGGCCGGACTGGCGCTGTTCCCGTCCCGAAACCGCAACCCGAAGGGCACGGTCTCGATTTCGTACACGTTCTTCCACACCGGCTTCAGCGGCTGGCTCGAGGACCTCGACATCGGCGCCTGGGTCCCCCACCAGGCCCGTCACACTCTGGCCACCAACCTCCTCAAGCACGGCGCCGGCCTGCACCACATCAAGAAATACCTCGGCCAGGTCTCCCAGCGGATGGCCGAGCACTACGCAAAGGTCGCATCCTCCGAGGTCGACGACTTCCTGGAACGTCTCTGGGTCGCCGGGCCCGGCGCCGCCGAGCCCGGAAAACTCCTCGTCGTCCCCGACCAGGAGATGACCAAGGCCGAAGCCGAGGCGATGGCCCTGGATCTGGCCCGCGGCAGCACCCCGGCCGAAGGCGGCTTCTGCACCTTCCAGCCCGTGGTCCGCGGCGACGCCTGCCCCTGGAACCTCGACTGCCACAACTGCGACAAGTTCGTCATGTCCGGCGCCGACCTCCTCTACTGGCGCCGCAAGGCCGAACAGTGGCGAACCATGGCCGAACGAGCCCAAGACGACAAGACCGCCGACTACCTGCACGAACTCTTCGAGCCCACCGCCCGCGCGATCGACGGCTTGGAGAAGGCACTGGCCAGCCTCGGCCTGCTCGAGGACGCCCTGGCCCTGGATCTGCGCAGGCCCCAGGACTACTTCCACCGCCTCTGGAGCCTCGCCTTCCGGGCCAGCGATCTCGCCGGCACCGAACCTCACGACGACACCTCCGACCTCACCGAGGACACCGAATGACCGCCCCCACGGTTCCGGCTGCCCGCACGGCCCAAGCCCTCGAGGCCCGCCGGAAGAAGACCGAAGACGGCCTGGCCCGGATCAAGGACACGCTCGATCAGATGATCAAGGCCGGGACTCCGATCACCATGGCCTCTGTCGCCCGGGCCGCGGACGTGTCGCGCACGTTCCTCTATGAGCATGCCGACGCCCGCAGTCTGGTCACCGAGGCGATGAGCCAGGCCGCGGGGCGACGCGTCCAGGACCGCGTCACCGAGCAGGCGGAAATCGAGGCGTCTTGGCGCGAGCGGGCCCTGAACACGGAAGCCGCCCTCAAGAGTGCCCACGCCGAGATCTTGGCCCAGCGCGAGCAGATCGCCGATCTCCTCGGGCAGATCCGGGACCTCCAGACCGAATGGAGCCAGGAGGACATCACCCGGATCATCACCGACAACGGCGCCCTGAAGAAGCAGGTCCGCGAGCTGTCCGCCCAGCACAAGTCCCTGACCAGCAAGCTGACCGCCGCCCGCGAGAACGTCCGCTTCGCCGACAAACGCATCGCCGACCTCGAAGTCCAGCTCACCGAACAGAACCAGGACGCGACATGACCACCGACCCCACCCTGGCCCAGCAGATCTCCGTCGACCGGCAGCAGGCCGCGAACCTGGCCACGCTGCTGCGTGAGCTCGAACGGTTCCTCGACGAGTGCGACGAGACCACCGCCGACGCGATCGCGGACTTCTTCGGTCTCCACCCCGCCGCCGAGACATACAGCGCGGCCCTCTGCTTCCACGCCGACACCCTGGAGACAGCCCTCGGCCTCCGAGAGCCGCAAGGGGCAGACGCCGCGGCCATCTGACCGGCTCCGAGAACCCGTGGGTCCAGCGCTTCGCGCTGGACCCACGGCGCAGAGGTCGCTCGACGAGAACTTGCCGATCACTCGATGGAGCTACAAACCCTGAGTTCCACGCCGACATCCCGGACATGTTCGCTATGTTCAGTCGCAGGTCACAGCCCCTCAGCGGACGTCCTTGGCCGGAAAAGTCGAGGAAGAGCACTCCCCGGTGGGACAGCGAGACCGCGCCGGGCCGGGCCAGCCCCTTCCCTCCGCCGACGAGCGACTGCATGGTCGCGGAGTGATGGGGCGCGCAGTAGGGCGGGACGTCCACCATCGGTTTGCCCGGGGGAAGCAGTCCTGCGACCGAGTGGATGGCCGTCACTTCCAGGGACTCCTGCCTGCCGAGGCGCGGGAGGATCGCGGGCATCCGCTCGGCCAGCATCGTCTTGCCCGCGCCGGGCGGGCCCTGGAGGAAGACGTGGTGGCCGCCGGCGGCCGCGACCTCCATCGCGGTGCGTGCCGACATCTGGCCGACCACGTCGGCCAGGTCATGGCCCTGGTCGTGCTCCGGCACTGCGGTGCCGCACAGGCCGGTGGCCTCGCCCGTGCCGGGCACCCGCAGGCCGGCCAGCAGCGGATCCGGGCGGCCCTGCTCGTCCGGATCCTCCTCGGGGACCGGCTCGTCGGTGAGGACGGCGACGAGCTGGCGCAAGCTGCGGACCCCGAGCACGGAGATCCCGGGGACCAGGGAGGCCTCGGCCGCCGCGCACTCCGGAACGACCACCTGCTCGTACCCCGCGTTCGCTGCGGCGAGGACCGCGGGCAGCACACCGCGGACCGGCCGCACTCGCCCATCGAGTCCCAGCTCGCCGATCATCACGATGTCCGAAAGCACCCGGGGATCGATCCGCTCGGCAGCGCCGAGCACCGCGCAGGCGACGGCCAGATCGAATCCCGAGCCGCCCTTGGGGACGGACGCCGGGCTCAGGCCGACCGTCAGCTTCTTCTGCGGCCACGCCCCGCCCGAGTTCACCACGGCCGCCCGCACCCGGTCCCGGCTCTCGGTGAGGCTCTTGTCGGGGAGGCCGACCAGGGTGAAGGCGGCGACGCCCGGTTCGAGGTCGGCCTGGACCTCGACGACGACGCCCTCGACACCGACCAGGGCCACCGCACACGTACGCGCGAAAGCCATCAGGCCACCCCCCGCGCATGCTCCACGACGGGTGCGCCGCGCCGGGGCAGCAGGACGCCCACGAGGTCGATGCGGACGCCGCCGGGTGGCGCCCCGCCGTGCTCCTGGACCCAGCGCTCGGCCAGGCTCCTCAGCCGCTGCGCCTTCACCGGTGTCACGGCCGCCATCGGGTGCTCGAAGTCCCCCGCCCGGCGGGTCTTGACCTCGCAGACGACGAGCGCGTCGCCGTCCCGGGCCACGATGTCGAGCTCGCCGGTCCGGCCGGCGCGCCAGTTGCGCGCCAGGACCGTCATCCCGGTCTCGGCCAGCCGCCGCGCGGCCAGGTCCTCGCCGTACCTGCCGAGTGCACTGCGTGCCGTCTGTGCGTTCATGTCGGCACCACCTCCGGCGCCAACATTGCGGCCCCGGCCGCCCGCTGTTGGATCTTGGTGGACGACCGCTCGATTGTGGAAAACTCCGTCACTCGCACGAGGGAGCCGTGGAGCGTTCGCCGTCCTCACCGGCGCCCCATCGGTCCCAGCGGCCACCGGTCACGGGTCACCGAGCGCCCGGTCACCGAGCCCGGCCCGGCGGCCACCGAGCCGGCCGCCACCGGTCACCGGCCACCGCGCCTGCCTGGTCCCAACAGCTCCACCGCGACCCCCGGCGACCCCCGGCGCCCCCCGCCGACCGCTCACCCGGATCAGCCGCCCGGCAGCTCCAGGTCGCTCTTGTTCAGCTCTTCGATGTTCACGTCCTTGAAGGTGAGGACCCGTACCTGCTTCACGAACCGGGCGGGCCGGTACATGTCCCACACCCAGGCATCCGCCATGGACACCTCAAAGAAGACCTCACCCTGGACCGAGTGCACCTGCATCTCGTAGTCGTTGGTGAGGTAGAAGCGCCGTTCGGTCTCGATCACGTATTTGAACAGACCGACGACATCTCGGTACTCCCGGTAGAGCTTCAGCTCCATCTCGGTCTCGTACTTTTCGAGGTCCTCGGCGCTCATGGCATGTTCCCCTTCAGCCGTGCGTCCCCCCATTGTGCGCCAGCCCCGCGAGCCCCTAGACGATTTCGGTGTCGAGGACCTCTGGACTGGCCGGGGGACCTTCGTCGAGCAGCCTGCGCAGCAGCCCGGCGAGTCTGGTCGGATACACCGTCTCATGCGCCTCGGTCAGTTCCCGGCACGTCCACCAGCGTGCTCCGGCGACACTGCGCCGTTCCAGTTCCGTCAGCCCGCCCGGGACGGTCTCCGTCTGGCTCGTACGGGCCAGGAAGTACCACTCGTCCTGGTCCCAGCGGCGTCCCGCGAACGGGAAGGAACACCGCCGCTGCCAGAGCACCGGTCCCAGTTCGACCTCGGTGATGCCGGTCTCCTCCGCGAGTTCCCGCAGAGCGGCCTCCTCGCGTGTCTCCGCGCCCTCCAGACCACCGCCCGGCGTGAACCACCAGTCGTCGGCGGGGTCACCGGGCTCATGGCCGTGCAGCAGCAGAATGCGCTCCTGCGGGTCGAGGAGCACCACCCGGGCGACCTTGCGCAGCCCGTCCTCGCGCGAGTCCTCCGCCGGTCCGCCGTACGACGTGTCAGCGGGCACCGGCCGGCTCCGTCCGGACCCGGCCGCGCCGGCCGGCGCGCTTGGCGATCGGGCCGTAGGCGGCGCCGCCGAGGACGAGGACCGCACCGGCCACCACCGCGGCGAGCACGAGTCGCAGCGGACCGGGCGAGGAGATGCCGCCGAGGGCCTCGAAGCCGGTGGGGCGCTCCAGCATGCCGTCCATGGGCCAGACCACGGAGTCCACGCGCCCCTTCACCGCGCTGCGCGGCACCGTGCCGCTGAAGGCCTCGGTCAGGTGGGCCGTGGAGTCCAGGGAGCCGCTGCGCTCGTCACCGAGCAGGAACAGGCGCCCCTCGGGGACCTTGATGGTCGGTATCCTCTTCGACTCGGCGGCCTGGCCCTTGGGCAGATACGGTTCGTCGATCTGCTTGCCGTTGACCGTCAGCCTGTCGTCGGTGCAGCAGGCGACCGTGTCACCGCCGACCGCCACGACCCGCTTGACCATGGGCATGTCGCCCCAGGTCTTCTGCTTGAAGACGACGACGTCGCCGCGCTCGATCTCGTCGCCGTCGACCCGCTCGGCCAGGACGCGGTCACCGGCCGCGATGGTCGGCGTCATCGAGTCGGTCGGCACGGTGTACGGCTGGTAGACGATCGCTCCCCAGACGAATCCTCCGAGGAAGAGCACACAGCCGAGGGCCACGGCCAGTCCCGACAGTGTGTTGCCGAGCCGTCCGTGACCCTCGTCCGTGCGGTGTGTCGTGCTGCTCATCCCAGTGCTCCCCCAACGCGGAGAATCGATCTCGCGGCCCGGGCGCGGGCCGTGGAAGATCGGCGATCTGGGACGGCACCCTACCCGGCGGTACCGTGCCCAGAAACCCTGGTGCCGGCCATGGTGAGACGGCGGCGGCGCCACAGCACCAGCGGAGCGGCACCGGCGAGCCCGAGGGCACCCGGGGCGACCGCGCTCAGGTTCTGGTCGAAGGTGTCGGGAACGGGCAGGGTGTCCCAGCGGGTGGGCGGCCAGGCGATGACGATGGCGCGGCCCACCACGTTGCCGACGGGCACGAATCCCTTGTTCGTGTCCTGCTGGTGGTAGCGGGAGTCCAGCGAGTTCTGCCGGTGGTCGCCCATGACCCAGATTTTGCCCTTGGGCACCGTCACCTTGAACTGGCCGCCCTGGTCGTCGACGCTGCACGGGGTGTTCCCCGCGTAGACGTACGACGCCTCGTTCAGCGCCTTGCCGTTCACCTTGAGCGGGCCGCTGCCCTTGCACTCGATGGTGTCGCCTGCGACCCCGACGACCCGCTTGATCAGGTCCTTCTCCTCGGCCGAGGGCATCAGGCCGACCCAGCTCAGGGCCTTCTGCACCGCGTTCGGGTTCGGCGTCGGCTCGCCCGCCAGCCACTTGTCGGGGTCGTGGAAGACGACGACCTCGCCGCGCTCGGGCTCGGAGCCGAACCAGGGGGTCAGCTTGTCGACCAGCACCCGGTCGCCCTGCTGGAGCGTGTTCTGCATCGAGTCCGAGGGAATCGAGAACGCCTGCACCAGGAAGGTCTTGATCAGCAGGGCGAGCACCAGCGCGATGCCGATGAGGAGGGGAAGCTCCTTCCAGAACGAGCGCTGCTTCCTGGACCGGCCCCGTCCGTCGGCACCGCCGTCCTGCTCGCCGCGCCCGTGGGTACCGCCGCCGTCCGCGGACTCACTCCCGGAGCCTGCGGCGTCGTCTGCCGGGGAAGCCGTGTCGCCGGGCCGCTCCGGTCGCTCCTCCGGGCCCTCGTGTCCGGATCGTGCGCCGACCGCCAAGTCCCCCACATCCACTCCTCACTCCGTGCCGCCGCCCGCGTCGCATCCGGCGCAGGCCCACCACTCCCATAACGAGCGGGAGTTCCGCAGGGCTCGGGAGCGGGATCAATCCGTATCGATCCGCGGGGGCCACCCTATGCGACGGGCCGAGAGCGGTGGTCGACCGAGTCGGCACGGAGGCGTATGTGTCCGGCTCCTCGAGCCGGGTCCAGTGGCCGACGGGCCAGGCGATGACCATGGCCCGTCCCACGACGGACTTCTCGGAGACGGTGCCGCCGTATCTCTCGGAGCGGTGGTAGCGGGAGTCGGCGGAGTTGGCGCGGTGGTCGCCCATCACCCAGAGGCGGCCCTGCGGCACAGTGGTCTGGAAGGCGAACGCCGAGGGCTTGTTGTCCGGGTGGATGTACGGCTCGTCGAGCGGGGTCCCGTTGACGGTCACCCGGCCCTGCGTGTCGCAGCACTTGACGGTGTCGCCGCCGACCGCGACGACCCGCTTGATCAGGTCCCGGTCGTTGTCGGAGGGCAGCAGCCCGATGAAGGTGAGCCCTTCCTTGACCTGCTTGACGACGACGGGGTCGTCCTTCTTGGCGGTCTGCTCCCCTTCCAGCCAGTTGCCCGGGTCCTTGAAGACGACGACGTCACCGCGCTGGGGCCTGGAGCCGAACCAGGGGGTGAACTTGTCGACGAGGACCCGGTCGCCGATCTGGATCGTGTTCTCCATGGAGCCCGACGGGATCACGAACGCCTGCACCAGGAACGTCTTCAGGACGAGGGCGATGAGGACCGCCACTCCGACGAGGAGCGGGATCTCCTTGACGGCCGAGCGGCGCCTGCGCCGCTTGACCTTGCGGGCGAGCTTGCGGCGCTCGGCGCGGCCGGGGCGTGCGGCGCCGCCCGCCCGCCGCAGTCCGGTGGGCAGCAGGTTGTCGGCGGCGGTGCTGGGGGCGCCGCGCGGGCGCCCTCGGTTACCCACGGGCACCGCCCGCGGCGGGCACGCGCGCGTAGGCGCCGGGGCGCTCCAGCCGGGTCCAGTGGCCGGCGGGCCAGGCGATCCAGTCGGCGCGGCCGATCACGTGGCCGACCGGGATCATGCCGCCGCCCGGTGAGCCCAGATGGTCGCGGGAATCGCTGGAGTCGCCGCGGTGGTCGCCCAGCAGAAAGAGGGTGCTGTCGGGCACGACGACATTGAAGGGGGCGTCGGACGGGTGGTCCCCCGGATGGAGGAACGCCGACTCGTCGACCGACCGGCCGTTCACCTCCACCCTGCCCTCCTTGTCGCAGCAGACCACGTGGTCACCGCCCACCCCGACGACGCGCTTCACGTAGTCGGCATCTCCGAAGTAGCCGGTGCCGTCGAACACGACGACATCGCCGCGCTGCGGCTCGGCACCAAAACGGTACGCCAACTTATTTACGAGAACGCGGTCCCCGATCCTCAATCCCCGCTCCATGGAACTGCTCGGAATCTGGAACGGCTGCATCACGAAGGTGCTGAGGAGCGGCAGGAAGAGCAGGCAGACGAGCAGGGTGAGGGTGATCCGCCCGCCGGGGAGCCGGTCGGCGACCCGGTCCGCCAACGCAGAACGCGACCGCCCCTCCGGGCCTCCGGTGTCCGAGATCTCCTCGGACTCACGGGGGCGGGAGGAGCGGTCGCGCTCCACGGGCTGTGCTTCGGTGTCCATCGGAGCCAGATGCTATCCGGCTCCTCCGTGACCCCGTGCGCGAGCTCAGTTGTCGCGCTTCTCCTTGATCTTCGCGGCCTTGCCGCGCAGCTCACGGAGGTAGTACAGCTTGGCGCGGCGCACGGCACCGCGGGTGACGAGCTCGATCTTCTCGACGATCGGGGTGTGCACCGGGAACGTGCGCTCGACGCCGACGGAGAAGGAGACCTTGCGGACCGTGAAGGTCTCGCGGACACCGGCGCCCTGGCGGCGGATGACTACGCCCTTGAACTGCTGCACACGGGAGCGGTTGCCCTCGATGACGCGGACGTGGACGTTGACGGTGTCACCCGGGCGGAAGGCCGGGATGTCGGTGCGCAGCGAGGCGCTGTCGACGGAGTCGAGCAGGTGGGACATGTCGTCTGCTTTCTTCGTTGATGCCACAGGTCATCAACGGGCGTTGATTTCCAGAAGGTGGGCTGCCGCATCGGGGCGGGCGTCGTGTCCCCCTGTGGCAGGGGCGCGCGCCGGACGACGTACAGCAGCGGCCTATTCTTCCACGGCGTGGGGCCTGCGCCAAAATCGGCCGTACCGCTCGCCGTCCGGGTCCGGTGCCCAGCCCAGGATGGAGAGCATCTCGCGGTCCTTCTTGTCGAAGGCCGAGGGAGCGCAGCGCTCGATGAGGTCGGGCCGGTTCGCGGCCGTACGGCGCAGGGCCTCGTCCCGGCGCCAGCGGGCGATTTTGCCGTGGTGACCGCTGACCAGCACGTCGGGGATGTCCCGGCCGCGCCACTCGGGCGGCTTCGTGTAGACGGGCCCCTCCAGGAGGTTGGCCATGGCTCCGGGGGCGAAGGAGTCGTCCCGGTGGGACTCGGCGTTGCCGAGGACGCCGGGCAGCAGCCGGGCCACGGCCTCGGTGACGACGAGGACGGCCGCTTCGCCGCCGGCCAGCACGTAGTCGCCGATGGAGACCTCGTGGACGGGCATGCGGGTGGCGTACTCGTCGATGACGCGGCGGTCGATGCCCTCGTAGCGGGCGGGCGTGAAGACAAGCCAGGGCCGCTCGGAGAGCTCGACGGCGAGTTCCTGGGTGAAGGGGCGTCCGCTCGGGGTGGGCACGACCAGGACGGGCCCGTGCGAACCCGTCTCGTACCCGTCGGCCAGGACGGAGTCCAGGGCGTCGCCCCAGGGTCCGGTCTTCATGACCATGCCGGGGCCGCCGCCGTACGGGGTGTCGTCGACCGTGTTGTGCCGGTCGTACGTCCACTCGCGGAGATCGTGCACGTGCACGTTCAGCTGTCCACGCGCGCGTGCCTTGCCGACGAGCGAGACGTTCAGGGGTTCGAGGTACTCCGGGAAGATCGTGACGACGTCGAGCCGCATCAGGCGTCTTCCCCGGACGTGCCCGCTCCGGGCGTGCCGTCCGCTTCGTCCGGGGCGGCGCCCTCTTCGGCGGCGTCCCTCGGCGAGGCGATCTCGGCGCGGTCGTCGATGAGCCCCGGCGGCGGGTCGATGACGGCCCGCTGCTCCGCCAGGTCGATCTCGGTGACGATCTCCTCGACGAACGGGATCAGCACCTCGGTGCCGTCGGGCCGCTCCACGACGAACAGGTCCTGGGAGGGCAGATGCGAGATCTCGGTGATCCGCCCGACCTCGGCGCCGTCCGCGGTCACGACGTCCAGGTCCATGAGCTGGTGGTCGTAGTACTCGTCCGGGTCCTCGGGCTTCTCGTCCGGGTCGACGTCGGCGATGAGGAGGGTGTTGCGCAGCGCCTCGGCGGCGTTCCGGTCGCGTACGCCCTCGAAACGCAGCAGCAGACGGCCGCTGTGCACCCGGCCCGTCTCGATGGTCAGCGGACCGGTGGCGGCGGGGTCTGTGGCCAGGACGGCGCCCGGTGCCAGCCTGAGTTCCGGCTCGTCGGTGCGTACCTCGACGGTGACCTCGCCCTTGATGCCGTGGGCGCGGCCGACGCGAGCGACTACCAGCTGCACTTCTTTCGATCTCCTGTCGTGTGCCTGCGGCGTGTGCTTCGACCGGCCGTCCGCCCGCGGTCACGGGGGCCGTGGACGACTACGGGCCGGGGACGGCCGGATCGGCCCTCCCCGGCCCGAGCCGGTGCTGTCCTGCGTCAGCGGACGTGGTCCACGTCGACGAGGTCGACGCGGACACCACGGCCGCCGATGGCGCCCACGACGGTGCGCAGTGCGCGCGCGGTGCGGCCGTTGCGGCCGATCACCTTGCCGAGGTCGTCCGGGTGGACCCGGACCTCGAGCACGCGCCCGCGGCGCAGGTCACGCGAGGCGACCTGCACATCGTCGGGGTTGTCGACGATGCCTTTGACGAGGTGCTCGAGAGCCTCCTCGAGCATGCTCAGGCCTCGGTCGACTCAGACGAAGAGGACTCGGCCGCGGCGTCGTCCTTCTTCTCAGCCTTCTTCTTCTGGGTGATGGCTTCACCCTTGCTCTCGTCTTCGCCACCGAGGGCGTCGAAGACGGGGCGGGTGGCCTTCGGCTCGGCGACGAGCAGCGGCGCCGGGGCGGGCTCGCCCTTGTACTTCTGCCAGTCACCGGTCAGCTTGAGGATGGCGAGCACGGGCTCGGTCGGCTGCGCGCCGACACCCAGCCAGTACTGCGCACGCTCGGAGTCGACCTCGATGCGCGAGGGGTTCTGCACCGGGTGGTACAGGCCGATCTCCTCGATGGCCCGGCCGTCACGGCGGGTACGGGAGTCGGCGACGACGATGCGGTAGTGAGGCGAACGGATCTTGCCCAGACGCTTCAGCTTGATCTTGACTGCCACGGAAGTGGTGTCTCCTGGTCTATGACGTGGTTGGGCACGGCGAGATTGCCGCGTGGGGTTGCGGTACCCGAGTGCCCGATGGACGCGTCAGCCGGAGGAGAGAGGGGTCCTGTGCGGCTGTCGAGTACAGCTGTCCATTGTGCCACATCCCGACAGCACCCCTCACCGGCCGGGGTGTCCCGCCCACGCCTCGGCCCGGCCCGGCGCTTCCCTGCCGCAGCCGGGCGTCGCGCACGCCTCACCGGGCGCCGGCCCAGGAGGGTCCCCGCCCACACCGCGCAGGCACCCTGCGCCAAGCGCCGGGGGTGAATCGGCCCCGACCGTGCGACCGGCATCCACGAGATGCCGCCGCTCGCCGCTGGAGCCGACCGTGACCCGGCGCCGATGGACGCTTCCCGCGCCCGCCCGCGCCGCCCCGTGCGGCACGTCTGCGCGGACGGGGCCTCAGCCGGCCGCGGCGCCCACGACCTCCGGGATCCGGAAGGGTTTGCCGCACCCCCCGCACACGATCGGAGCCTGCGCCAGGACGGACGGGACGACGCGGACGTTGCGCCCGCAGTCGCAGACCGCCTTGACGCGGACGCCCCCGCCGGACGAGCCGTGCCGGGCGGCCGGGCCCCGGAAGCTGCGGGCGGTGTCGGCGGCGGTCGCGGCGGTGTGCGCCTTGAGGGCGCGCTGCAGCCGCTCGATCGTCGGGCGGTAGCGGCGCTTCGCTTCGGGGTTGAGCGTGACCAGCGAGAAGCCGCTGCTGGGATGCGGCTCCTCGGGGTGGTCGAGGCCCAGCTCCTCCGCGATCGCGAGGAATCTGCGGTTGTGGTACCGGCCGGCGCGCGAGGTGTCGCGGACACCTCGGGCGGCGGCGATGCCGTGGACTGCCTCGTGAAGCAGTCGCTCGAAGGAGAGTTCGTGCCCGCAGGCGGACGACGACTCTCCGATCAGGGACTCGGGCGCGGCAAGGTCCGGCAGCTCGGGGTGGTGCCGCTGAATGTCGGCCCACGCCCCTGCCAGCTCTGCGGCGAGAACAGGTGGTGTCGTGCTCACGTCGTGACAACGAGCCGAGGTGCCTCTGTGTTCCTATTCCGGGGCATCCCAAATAATTTGCACGTACCCGTCAGTTGCCGCTGATGCGTCCTGACGAGGGCGGGTGCGCTGATCTGCGGAGAAGCCTCACAGTTCGCACCGAGCCGGTACGTAGTCACGCGTACGCCCCGGCGTGTAGACGGGGCCCGCGCGCCGGGGCACCTGACGTCATCAGATGCGCAAGGGGCCTTTCGGCCGCCCTCGGGAGCGGCCTGGCGGGCGCACGCTCCGCCGGCGACGTTACCGGGTGCTCCGGGCGCCCTCCGCACCGCCCCGTCCTCCGCCACGGACGCCTACGGTCACGGAGCTCTTCCCCACCGGCACGCCGGTCGCCGCGTTCATGGACCTTGGCCGGAACGGCATCGTCACCCGGGACCACGAGGACGCAGTCCCGGCGGGCGCGGAGCGCGGCGGCACCCGCGACGCGCTGTCATCGCCGTACGACGCGATCAGGCCACCCTTGACGCGGGGCGGAGACAGCGGAAATCCGTCCCCCGAGTACGACGACAGGGACCCTTCCCGTGCCGCGCACGGTGCGGCGGCCGTCCGCCGCGGCGTGGACCGAACCTCGCGCGGACGTGATTCCGGCCGAGTACGGCGGCCCGCCCGGGCCGCACGCAAGCAAAGGCCCACAACCCCTGGACGCGAGGACGAGCGCGCAGTTACCTGGCATACGGGGAGTGCGAGCGCGCACTGCACGGGGGCCATGGGACGGGGCACGGGACAACTCTCGGCGGAATGGGGCGCTTTCGATGACACCTACGCTCGTGCGGCAACAGCCGGCTCACGCGGGACACACTCCTCGCGTCGACCGGTGTGCACGCGCGCGTGACTGGGCCGAGATCCAGGAGCGGATGCTGGTCCCGCTCTACGAGGCCGTCTACGAGCGACTCGAAGTGGGTGTGGGAACGCGACTGCTCGGCCTCGGCTGCGGCTCGGGACTCGCGCTGTTGATGGCGGCGTCGCGCGGGGCCACGGTCACCGGCGTCGACTCCTCGGCCGAACGGCTCGCGCTGGCGCGGGAACGGATGCGGCCGGAGGCGCGGGGCCCGGGCGCACGGGACGACGTCCGGATCGTCGAGGGAGAACCCGCCGACCTGGCCGGCCCCGGCTCCCCCGCGTACACCGTGGTGACGGCGTTCGAGCCGATCGGCAGCGCGGCCGGGGACTGTGAAGGGCTCGGAGAACTCCTGAAGGCGTCGGCGCCGCTCGCCCGGGGCGGCGCGTCCGTCGTCCTGGCCGGCTGGGGCCCGCCGGAGCGGTGCACCACGTCCTCCGTGCTGCGGGCCGCCACGAAACCGGCCGATGCGGTGCGCCGTGAGGGAAGTTGGCGCTCGGCCCGGCGCGACGACCTGGAGGACGTCGCCCGGCGGGCCGGGCTGAAGCCGGACGGTTCGGGCCGGGTGGCCTGCCCCTTCGGGTACGCCGACGTGGGCAACGCGGTGCGGGGACTGCTGTCGACCGGGCTGTTCGACGCGGCGATCGCCGCGACCGACCGGGTGCGGGTCGGCGAGGAACTGACGGAGGCCCTCCATCCGCACCGCCGGAAGGACGGGACCGTGTGGATGACCAACATCTTCCGGTACCTGATCGCCCGTGTGCCGTGAGGTGACCGGGCGGAGCGGCTGATCCCGCCGGACCTCCGTCTCCTGCGGCGTCGCCGCCGGCACCTGCTCCGTCCGCCGGCAGCTCCGGCGCACCGGAGGGCCGCCCCGGCCGCGCGCGGGAGAGCGCCCGCGCCTGCGCACCGGAGAGCGGCCCCGGCCGTGCACAGCAGAGCGCCGACGCCTGCGCGCGAGAGCGGACCGGCTGCGCGCGGGAGAGCGCCCGCGCCTGCGCACCGGAGAGCGGCCCCGGCCGTGCACGGCAGAGCGCCGACGCCTGCGCGCGAGAGCGGACCGGCTGCGCGCGGGAGAGCGCCCGCGCCTGCGCACCCGAGGACGGCACCCGTGCACGGGAGCGCACCGACCCTTGCGCACGGGAGATCGCCCGCGCCCGCGCGCAAGACAGCGGCACCGGCTCGGCCCCTCCGCACCCGGCGGGCATGCCACCGGGGGCGCTCCTCGGCGAGGCGCGCCCCCCGGTGCCGTCAGGGCGACGAAGCCCTGCGGGAAGACCCGTCAGCCCATGAACTTCTTGAACTCGTCGGGCAGTTCGAAGTCCTGGGCGCCCTGCTGCGGCAGGTTGAAGGCGCCGCCCGGCTGAGCGCCGGCCTCGCGGCGCTGCGCCTCCTCCAGCTCCTGCTGCCTGCGCTTCATCGGGTTGCCGGAGCGCTGCTTGCCCTTGGCCTGCTTCTGCTTCTTCTTGGCGCGGCCGGGACCGCCGCCCATGCCCGGCATCCCGGGCATCCCCGGCATGCCGCCGCCCTGCGCCATGCGGGACATCATCTTGCGGGCCTCGAAGAACCGCTCGACCAGGTTCTTGACGGCGCTGACCTCGACGCCGGATCCCTTGGCGATACGGGCGCGGCGCGAGCCGTTGATGATCGTCGGTTCCTGGCGCTCGGCCGGCGTCATCGACTTGATGATCGCGGCCGTGCGGTCGACGTCCCGCTCGTCGATGTTGTTGATCTGGTCCTTGATCTGGCCCATGCCGGGAAGCATGCCGAGCAGCTTGCTGATGCTGCCCATCTTCCTGACCTGCTCCATCTGGGCCAGGAAGTCGTCGAGCGTGAAGTCCTGGCCCTTCTTGGACGCCAGCTTGGAGGCCATCTTCTCGGCCTCTTCCTGACTGAACGTCTTCTCCGCCTGCTCGATCAGGGTGAGCAGGTCACCCATGTCGAGGATGCGGGAGGCCATCCGGTCAGGGTGGAAGGCGTCGAAGTCGTCGAGCTTCTCGCCGTTCGACGCGAACATGATCGGCTTGCCGGTGACCGAGGCGATCGACAGCGCGGCACCACCGCGGGCGTCACCGTCGAGCTTCGACAGGACGACGCCGTCGAAGCCGACGCCGTCGCGGAAGGACTCGGCGGTGTTGACCGCGTCCTGGCCGATCATCGCGTCGACGACGAAGAGGATCTCGTCCGGCGAGACCGCGTCGCGGATGTCCGCGGCCTGCCGCATCAGCTCCTGGTCGATGCCGAGGCGGCCGGCGGTGTCCACGATCACGATGTCGTGGACCTTCGTCTTCGCGAAGTCGATGGAGTCCTTGGCGACCTTGACCGGGTCGCCCACGCCGTTGCCCGGCTCGGGGGCGTAGACGGCGACACCGGCGCGCTCGGCGACGACGCTGAGCTGGTTGACCGCGTTCGGGCGCTGGAGGTCGGCGGCCACCAGGATCGGGGAGTGCCCCTGGTCCTTGAGCCACTTGCCGAGCTTTCCGGCGAGCGTGGTCTTACCGGCACCCTGCAGACCCGCGAGCATGATCACGGTGGGCGGGTTCTTGGCGAAGCGCAGCCGTCGCGTCTCACCGCCGAGGATCGTGACCAGTTCCTCGTTGACGATCTTGAGGACCTGCTGTGCGGGGTTCAGCGCCTTGGAGACCTCGACGCCGAGGGCACGCTCCTTGACGTTCTTGATGAAGGTCCGCACGACCGGCAGCGCCACGTCGGCTTCGAGGAGCGCGATACGGATCTCGCGTGCGGTGGCGTCGATGTCAGCTTCGGACAGCCGGCCCTTGCCCCGCAGGTTCTTGAACGTCGCTGAGAGGCGATCGGAGAGAGTATCGAACACGGCGCTCGTCTGTCCTCAGGGGTCGGGGGCGAGGGAATCGCCCTCCAGGGTATCCGGCCGGGCACGGTGGGGTCTCCACCGCGTGCGTACGAGGCTTTTGCCGCCTCGCGTCAGGGGGCCGCCGTCCGGATCACCCGGCGGGCCCGCGGTGATCCGGACGGCACCGCCTAGGCCGTGTCCGCAAAGTCCCGCCTGTTCCGCGACGCCTGGCACGCACTCTCGCCGCACCGGGCGAAGCCCCAAGTACGTCCAGTACGAGGGTCTCCGCCCGGCACGCCGAGAGCACGCACCAGACGCCGCGCAACCCGCCCTCCGGGCGGACGACGAGACTTTGCGGACACGACCTAGCCCCGCAGTGTCTCCTCCAGCGCCCTGGCCACCGTCGCCGCCTCCGCCCCCGGCAGGGGTGCGCCGTCCGGCCCCGTCACGTAGAAGGCGTCCACGGCGTTGGCGCCGAGGGTGGACACGTGCATGCTCCGTACGCGTACGTTCGCCTTCTCCAGTGCCCGGCCGATGCGGTGCAGCAGGCCGGGGGCGTCGTGGGCGCGCACCTCGATGACCGTGGCGTGCCGGGAGGCCGCCGGGGCGACCGTGACCCGGGCGGGCGGCGCGACCGTCCCGCGGCGCCGGGGGTAGGCGGCGTCGCGCTCGGCGAGCCGGCCCGCGATGTCCAGGGACCCCTCCAGGGCGCGCACGAGGTCGGCGCGCAGCCGGGTGGCCTGGGGCAGCGAGCCGTACTCGGCGGCGACGCGCCAGTTGAGCAGCAGCACCGAGCCCTGCACGGACGCGGACAGGTCCAGGGCGCGCAGTTCGGCGGTGCGGACGGTCAGGCGGTGCATCGCGAGGACGCCGGCCACGGCGGGCAGCACCTCGGGCTGGTCGGGCACGGCGATGAGCAGTTCGACGCCGAGCGGTTCCGGGTCGCCGGGGGGTTCCTCCTCGGCCGGTGTCTCGGTCTGCGCGCGCAGGGCGAGGACTGGACCGCCCGTGCGGAACGCCTCGATGGCGAGCCGCTCCTGCTCGGCGGTTGGCGCGGCGTCCTCCGGTTCCTCGGGGGCGTCCCCGGCGAGCACGGCCGCGACGCGCTTGACCAGGTCGGCGACCAGGGACGCGCGCCAGGACGACCAGGCGGCGGGCCCGGTGGCCAGCGCGTCCGCCTCGGTCAGCGCGTGCAGCAGTTCGAGGGTGCCCTGCGAGCCGACCGCCTCGGCGACCGAGCGCACGGTGGCCGGGTCCTCCAGGTCGCGCCGGGTGGCCGTCTCGATGAGCAGCAGATGATGGCGTACGAGGGTGGCGAGCACCGCGACCTCGGCGCGGTCGAAGCCGATGCGGGCGGCGACGTCCTTGGCGATGATCTCGCCGGCGACGGAGTGGTCGCCCGGCCAGCCCTTGCCGATGTCGTGCAGCAGCGCGGCGACCAGCAGCAGGTCGGGCCGGCCGACGCGGCGGGCCAGTTCCGAGGCGCGGACGGCGGTTTCGATGAGGTGGCGGTCGACCGTCCAGATGTGGACGGCGTTGCGCTGGGGCCGGCAGCGCACCCGCTCCCAGTCGGGCAGCAGCCGGGTGATCAGCCCCTCGGCCTCCAGCGCCTCCCAGACGTCGACGGTCGGCCCGCCGGAACCGAGCAGGGTGACGAGCTGTTCGCGGGCCTCCGCGGGCCAGGGCGTCGGGAGCGGCCGGGCGACGGCCGCCATCCGGCGCACGGCGTGCAGGGAGAGCGGCAGGCCGGACTGGGCGGCCGCGGCGGCGGCGCGCAGCGGGAGCACGGGGTCGCGCTCGGGACGGGCGGCGCGGGCGAGGACGACCTCGCCGTCCTGCTCGACCACGCCCTCGGCTAGCGGTGAGCGCTCGATGGCGGGCTTGGCGCCGCCGAGCATGGCGCGCAGCCGGGGCCGTACGGCGCGCGATCTGAGGACGCGGCCGACCTCGCGCCAGGTGACGTCGCTGGCGTACGAGACGACGCGTGCGGCCTCGTACACCTGGCGCAGCAGGGCGTCGGCGTCGAGGAGTCCCAGTTCGGCGGCGACCTGGTCCTGCTCCTGGAGGGCGAGGCGGTCGGTGGCGCGGCCGGTGGCGAGGTGGAGGGCGTCGCGTACGTCGAGGAGCCTGCGCCGGGCGTCGGCGAGGCCCTCGCGGGGGGCGTCGGCGAGCCAGGACGCGGCGACGGCGCGCAAGGCCGTGGCGTCCCTGAGGCCGCCTCGCGCCTCCTTCAGGTCCGGCTCCAGCAGGTACTGCAGTTCGCCCTGCCGTTCGGCCCGTCCGGCGCACAGCTCCTGGAGTTCGGGGAGGCGTTTGGGCGCCTGGTTGCGCCAGTCGGCGAGGACGGCCGTGCGCAGTCCGGCGGTGAGGCCGAGGTCGCCCGCGAGGTGGCGGGCGTCGAGCAGGCCGAGCTGCACCTTGAGGTCTTCGCCCGCGGTCCTGCGGGCCTCGGCGGGCGTGCGGACGGAGTGGTCCAGGGCCAGGCCGAGGTCCCAGACGGGGTACCAGATGCGGTCGGCGAGGGCGGCGATCTGCCGGGAGTCGCCGCCGTCGTGCAGGAGCAGCAGGTCGAGGTCGCTGCGGGGGGACAGCTCGCCGCGGCCGTAGCCGCCGACGGCGACGAGGGAGACGCCGCGCAGGTCCGCGGCGCCGGCGTCGAAGAGGCCGGTGAGCCACTCGTCCGTCAGTTCGGCGAGGGCGGCACGGCGCGGCGGCCCGGACCGCGCCTCCTCCTGGAGGAGGCGCAGCCGGGCCGCCGCGTAGCCGCTGGGTCCCGAATCCTCTGCTTCCGTACGCATGTCCGCACTCGTCACCCAGCGACTCCTGTCTTTCTTCGCTTCTACAGCGCGTCCGGGCCGCGCTCGCCGGTCCGGACGCGGACGGCGGTGTCGACCGGGATGGACCAGACCTTGCCGTCACCGATCTTGCCGGTGCGGGCGGCCTTCACGACGACGTCGATGAGCTGCTCGGCGTCGTCGTCCTCGGCCAGCACCTCGATACGGATCTTGGGAACCAGGTCGACGGTGTACTCGGCCCCACGGTAGACCTCGGTGTGTCCCCGCTGCCGACCGTAGCCGCTGGCCTCGGTGACGGTGAGTCCGTGCACTCCGAATGCCTGGAGCGCTTCCTTGATCTCGTCGAGCCGGTGAGGCTTCACGACGGCGGTGATGAGCTTCATGCGTCCACCTTCTTGCTCGCGGTGTCCTGGAGAGGGGCGGCCACGGTGGTGCGGTCGAGACCGCCGCCCGCGCCGCTGAAGTCGTATGCGGTCTCGGCGTGCTCGGCCTGGTCGATGCCCGCCACCTCCTCGTCGTCCGTGACGCGCATCCCCATCGTCCGGTCGATCAGGAAGGCGAGGACCGCGGAGACCACCAGGGAGTAGCCGAGGACGGCGAAGACACCGGCGCACTGCTTCCAGAACTGGTCGAGGCCGCCGCCGTAGAAGAGGCCCTGGACGTCGGACTGGCCGCCGCCGCTGGCGAAGAAGCCGATGAGCAGGGAGCCCACGACACCGCCGACGAGGTGGACGCCGATGACGTCGAGCGAGTCGTCGTAGCCGAGCTTGTACTTCAGGCCGACCGCCATGGCGCACAGCACACCGGCGATGACGCCGACGGCGATCGCGCCGAGCGGGGAGACCGCACCGCCCGCCGGGGTGATCGCGACCAGACCGGCGACCGCGCCGGAGGCGGCACCGAGGGTGGTGAACGCGCCGTGGCGGATCTTCTCGTAGGCCAGCCAGGCCAGCATGGCGGCGGCGGTGGCGATCTGCGTGTTGACGAACATGAGCGCGCCGACGCCGTCGTCGTTGCCCAGCCAGGAGCCGGCGTTGAAGCCGAACCAGCCGAACCACAGCAGGCCGGAGCCGAGCATGACTAGCGGCAGGCTGTGCGGGCGCATCGGGTCCTTCTTGAAGCCGACCCGCTTGCCGATGACGAGGATCACGCCGAGCGCCGCGGCACCGGCGTTGATGTGGACCGCGGTGCCTCCGGCGAAGTCGATGACACCGAGCTCGAACGCCCAGCCGCCGGTGCCCCACACCCAGTGCGCGACCGGGAAGTAGACGATCGTGACCCACAGGGTGATGAACAGCGCCCAGGCGGTGAACTTCACGCGGTCCGCGAGGGCACCGCTGATCAGGGCGGGCGTGATGATCGCGAACATCAGCTGGAAGACGGCGAACACGTAGACCGGGATGGTGTAGCCGTCCCACAGCTGCGTCAGGCCGATGTTGCTGAAGCCGGCGTAGTCGGACGACCAGCCGATGATGCTGCCGGAGTCGGTGCCGAAGGCGAGCGAGAAGCCGTAGAGGACCCACAGGATGGTGACGATCCCGAGGCTGATGAAGCTCATCATCAGCATGTTCAGGGTGCTCTTGACGCGGACCATGCCTCCGTAGAAGAAGGCCAGGCCCGGTGTCATGAGCATCACCAGGGCGGAACAGATGAGCATGAAGCCTGTGTTGGCGGACGACAACTTCGCGTCCGCCGCAAGCATGATGGCTGGTGCCATCGGCGTCTCCTCGTCGTTGGTACGGCCCCGTGCGGGCGAAGCCTGAGCGGTCTCATGAGGGGCGGGCCGGTTATGCGCCATGAGATTGACGCAGCGCGGTTTCCGTCGGCGCCCCTCGATGTTTCGCCGCAGTGACGAAGGCGCCTGGTGTGTTACGCGTCCATGAACTGGCGGATGCCGGGCCGGACGATCGTTATCGTGGCGCAACCTGCCGTGGAGACGGGAGAGGCCGACCGCGGACGGCCGTCCGATGACCTGGCACGGGGGAGCCGCGTCGGGCGGTTCGGGACGGCCGGCCGCGGCCGGGGCGGGGGGCGGGCCGCTCACGCGGCCGCGCGTCAGACCGCTTGGGCGGTCTCGGGGAGGTCGATGGCGAGCTGGTCGGTGAGGTCGACGATCTCAGCGAGGTCCCCGAAGTCGCGTACAGCCGTGTCCACGGTCTTTCGGATGCGCGTGCTCACGCGCTCGGAGCGCACCTTCTTGGCGCTCACCATGGCGTCCTTGGCCACGGCCGCGCCCCGCTCGGGCTCGCGCTGGAGCAGGTGCACCGTGGCCAGGCCGATGAGATTGAGTGCGTACGAACGCTGGTGCTCGGTGTCCTTCGCGAAGAGGTCCACGGCCCGCTGCATCAGGGGCTCGGCCAGCGACGCGTAGGTGGGACTGCGGCCCGCGACATAGGCGAGGTCGCGGTAGGAGTGGGAGTTCTCGCCGTACAGCTCGGCCTCGGAGAAGAAGCGGATCCAGTCGGGGTCCGGGTCGTCCCACTCGTGCACGTCGGCGAAGGTGTCCTCGGCCATCCGCACGGCCCGCTTGCACTTCCCGGGCTGGCCCATGTTGGCGTAGGCGCGGGCCTCCATCGCATACAGCATGGCCTGGGTGCGCGGACTCGCGCAGTCCCGGCTGCCGTACTGCGCGAGATGGACGAGTTCCAGGGCGTCGTCGGGCCGGCCGAGGTGGATCATCTGGCGGCTCATGCTGGAGAGGATGTACGAACCGAGGGGCTTGTCCCCGGCCTCCTTGGCCGCGTGCAGCGCGAGCACGAAGTACTTCTGCGCGGTGGGCTGGAGCCCGATGTCGTAGCTCATCCAGCCCGCCAGCTCGGCCAGTTCGGCCGCGACCTTGAACAGACGCCTGTACGTGGCGTCCGGCTGCGGCTCCTGGAGCAGGTCCGTCACCTCGTGCAGCTGGCCGACGACCGCCTTGCGGCGCAGGCCGCCGCCGCACTGGGCGTCCCACTGGCGGAACATCACGGTGGTCGACTCGAGGAGGTCGAGCTCGGGCTTGGAGAGCCGGCCTCCGCGGCGGGCGGCGGCGGGCGACTCGCGCTCGGCGCGCGGCGCCGACGGGGTGGGCACGAGCCAGCGCTGCATGGGCTCGATGAGCGCCGGTCCGGCCGCGAGCGCCAGCGAGCTGCCTAAAAAGCCGCGCCGCGCCAGCATCAGGTCGCTGCGCGAGAACTCACTGATCAGGGCGACCGTCTGCGGGCCGGCCCAGGGGAGGTCGACACCCGACACGGACGGTGACTGGTGGGCGGCACGCAGTCCCAGATCCTCGACGGCGACGACACATCCGAACCGCTCGGAGAACAGCTCCGACAGGATCCGCGGAATCGGCTCCCGGGGATTCTCACCGTCCAGCCAGCGGCGGACGCGCGAGGTGTCCGTGGAGATGTGGCCGGCGCCCAACTGGCGTGCCCTGCGGTTCACTTGCCGCGCGAGCTCACCCTTCGACCAGCCGCTGCGCACGAACCACGAGCCCAGCAGTTCATTGGGGCGCTTCTCAGCGTTCGTCCCGCCTCCGCCGTTGCCGCCCACTGGAACGCCCCCATCCCTGAGACCACTTGTACGCCGCGTGCGCCAAGCCCTATCAGAATGCCGGTAAATACCGCCGCGCGTCCGGCAGTTCCCACCCTTGGAACAGGAAACCGACTTGCCTCCGGCATACCCACAGGTGCGGCATCTTCGAGGCTTGTGCACACAAAGTAATCCTACGATCACGCGTCCAGCCATGGCGATCGCGGAAACGCCACCATTCGCCACCCCTTCGAATGAACCTCCGACCCCCTCCACGCGATTGACTTGACACGACGACCGGTACCGGGCGGAGCGGTGCACGCGGGAGCGCACGGCACCGGGCGCACCACCCGGAGCACTTCGACGCGCTGCCTGGATCGCACACGGCCGGGAACTAGCATGACAGAGCGTCACATTCCGGATTCGCTTCGTAACCACCGGCGCGCTGGACCCGTTGGAGGGGGCATGGACTTCACGATCGGCGGCACCCGGGGCATTCGCGAGATCCGGCCCGGCGCGCGGCGCCGCGGGCGCACGTCGGAGTGCACCGCCGTGGCGGAGTTCACCGGACTCTGGGGCTGGGACGTCGTCCCCGGCGCCCGGGCCGCGGCGGGCGCCTGCTCGTGCGGCAGGGCCGACTGCCCCGCGCCCGGAGCGCACCCCCTGGACTTCGCCGCCGTGATCCCGGCCGGCGCCACGCTGGACGAGGTCTCCGGCGCCTGGGCGGAGTTCCCCGGCGCCGCGGTGATGCTGCGCGTGGGACGCGCCTTCGACGTGATCGAGGTCGCCGAGCCGGCCGGGCGCCGCGCCCTCGCCCGGCTAGAGCGGATGGGACTTCCCCTCGGACCGGTGACGGCGACCCCGGACGGCCGCGCCCACTTCTTCGTCGCCCCGGGCGCCGCGGCCGAGCTGCCCCGGCTGCTCTATCGCATGGGCTGGGACGACGCGGCGCTCGACCTGCACGGCCTCGGCGCCGGTACGTACGTCACCGCCCCGCCCTCCGACCGCGGGGGCCTCGGACCGGTCCGCTGGCTGCGCCCGCCCGCACTGGACTCGGCGACGCGCCCGCCCCAGGCACGGCTGCTCCTGGGAACCCTGGCGTACGTGGCACACCGCTCACGCGTCTAGGGCCTGTCGTTTGGATCATGCCGGCGTCGCGGGGTCCGGCACGCACATCTGCGGCGTTGTCGTCGGTCGCCGACGCTCCGCGTCGACTCCCTCCTCCGCCTTGCAGCTGCACGCGCCAGACCCCGCTCGGGTCGGTCAGGACGAACCGTCGGTCATAGCCAGCCTGATCCAAACGACAGGCCCTAGCGCGGGTCCGTTCCGCTCGGTTCCGGCCCGGCCAAGGTCAGTACGGCGAAGCGCCCGTCCCCCACCTGCCGGGGAACGGGCGCTTTCCGCGCGTCCGCCGAGGCGGCGGCCGCGCGCCGGCCACCTGCTGGTCTCAGCGGGTGGTCACTCTCCGATAAGGGCGTCAACGAACGCCTCCGGCTCGAACGGCGCCAGGTCGTCGGCGCCCTCGCCCAGGCCCACCAGCTTCACCGGCACGCCCAGTTCGCGCTGGACGGCGATGACGATGCCGCCCTTGGCGGTGCCGTCGAGCTTGGTGAGCACGATGCCGGTGATGTCGACGACCTCGGCGAAGACCCGGGCCTGCACGAGGCCGTTCTGGCCCGTCGTCGCGTCGAGGACGAGCAGCACCTCGTCGAGGGGGGCCTGCTTCTCGACGACACGCTTGACCTTGCCGAGCTCGTCCATGAGCCCGGTCTTCGTGTGCAGACGTCCGGCGGTGTCGATGAGGACGACGTCGGCGCCCGCCGCGATGCCCTCCTTCACCGAGTCGAAGGCGACCGAGGCCGGGTCACCGCCCTCGGGGCCGCGCACGGTGCGGGCACCCACCCGCTCCCCCCAGGTCTGGAGCTGGTCGGCGGCGGCGGCACGGAAGGTGTCGGCCGCGCCGAGGACCACGTTCTTGCCGTCGGCGACGAGCACGCGGGCGAGCTTGCCGGTGGTGGTGGTCTTGCCGGTGCCGTTGACACCGACGACCATCACGATGCCCGGGGTGTCCAGGTTCGAGTCGGTCTTGACCTCGCGGTCGAACTCGGGGACGAGCAGGGTGAGCAGCTCCTCGCGCAGGAGCAGGCGCAGTTCCTCGGGCGTTCGCGTGCCGAGCACCCGCACGCGCTCGCGCAGCCGCTCGACCAGCTCCTGGGTGGGCAGCACGCCGACGTCGGCGGTGAGCAGCGTGTCCTCGATCTCCTCCCAGGTGTCCTCGTCGAGGTGCTCGCGGGCGAGGAGCGTGAGCAGCCCCTTGCCGAGCGCGTTCTGCGAGCGGGAGAGCCGGGCGCGCAGCCGCACGAGGCGACCGGCGGTCGGCTCCGGGACCTCGATCGGGGGGGCCGTGGCGGCCGCCGGGGGCTCCTCGACGACGACCGGCGTCGAGCCGGGTAGGCCAACCTCCTCGATCGTTCTGCGCGTTTCGTCGCGCGGTGTCTCGGCCTCGTCGCCGACGTGCGGTTCGGCCGGAGGGGCGGTGATGTCGGGCGTCGAGGGGGGCGGCGGGGGCAGCGGCTTGCGCCTGCGGCTGCCGACGACGAGCCCGCCGAGCGCGACGATCACGACCACGGCGATGACTACAGCAAGGATGACGGTTTCCATAACCCCCTCAGTATCGGCCATCTCCCTCCACAGAGCCCAGCCTGCGGGGCCCGTCGGAGTCATGAACCGTTCAAGGGGTCGGGGCGGGGGCACGGCCGGTTGCCGTACGGCCGGGCGGGGCGGGTGACCGTACGGAGGCCTCCGGGCGGTCGGTCCCGCGGCCGGGATGCCCGCCACCGGGGGCCGTGCGGGCGGGACGCGGCCCGTACGGGGTCCTCCACGCGTCCGCCCGCCCGGGGCCTCGGGCGCGGGGCCCCTTGCTCGCCCCCGGCAGGGCCCATACCCGCGACCGCCGGGGCACGCACCCCCTGGCCGTCTGACGCTCCGTCAGCTAACGTCCCCGTGCACCGCCACCCCGCCCGCCCGGTGAAGGGGGACCCCTCCATGCCCGTCACGGTCGTACGCCTCAACCTCGTCGAGCCCGACGCCACACCCGCGTCACTGAGCGCCCGCTACCGGGCGGCGGTCGAGATGGCCGCGTACGCCGACGACCGCGGGATCACCACCGTGCAGACCGAGGAGCACCACGGCGTCCCCGACAACTGGCTGCCCTCCCCGTTCCTCCTGGCGGGCGCGGTCTTCGGCGCCACCCGCCGCATCGCGGTCACCGTCTCGGCGGTCATCGGCCCGCTGCACGACCCGCTGCGCCTCGCGGAGGACATCGCGGTGCTCGACCTGCTCGGCCAGGGCCGCCTGGTCACGGTGGCCGGCATCGGCTACCGGCCCGAGGAGTACGCCCTGTTCGACGTGGAGTGGAAGCGGCGCGGCGCGCTCCAGGACGAGCTTCTGGAGACGGTGCTGAAGGCGTGGACCGGCGAGGAGTTCGCATACCGGGGCCGTACGGTACGGGTCACCCCGCGCCCGTACTCGCAGCCGCACCCCCTGCTGCTGGTCGGCGGTTCGTCCAGGGCGGCGGCGCGGCGGGCCGCCCGGCTGGGGCTGCCGTTCTTCCCGAGCGCGCATCTGCCGGAGCTGCAGGCGTACTACGAGGAGAAGCTGGCCGAGTACGGCACCGAGGGGTGGACCATGATGCCGCCGGCCGTGACCCCGCTGCTGCACCTCGCCGAGGACCCGGACCAGGTGTGGGCGGAGTACGGCGAGCACTTCCTGCACGAGGCCAGGACGTACGCCTCCTGGCAGTCCGGCGACATCCGCTCGGCGGTGAGATCGGCGGCGACGACCGTGGGCGAGCTGCGCGCGGAGGGCGTCTACCGGATCCTCACCCCGGACGAGTGCGTGGCGCAGCGGCTGGAGAGCCACGTGCTGCACCCGCTGGCGGGCGGCATGCCCGTCGACGAGGGCTGGCGGAGCCTGCACCTGTTCTGCGAAAACGTACTGCCCCGGCTCGGGGACCTGGCGGTCTGAGCCGGGGCGGCACGCCTTCACGGATACGGGGAGAGGGGCAGCGGGGACTTGGCCCTTCTCCCCGAGACACGGGGCCAGGTGAGGCCTAGCCCATCTCCTCCAGGGCCTTGCCCTTGGTCTCCTTCACGAACTTGAGCACGAAGGGGATGGAGAGCGCGGCGAAGATCGTGTAGATCACGTAGGTCGCGGACAGGTTCCAGTCGGCCAGCGAGGGGAAGCTCGCGGTGATGGCCCAGTTGGCGATCCACTGCGCGGAGGCGGCGACGCCGAGCGCGGCGGCGCGGATCCGGTTCGGGAACATCTCGCCGAGGAAGACCCAGACGACCACACCCCACGAGAGGGCGAAGAAGAGGACGAAGACGTGGGCGGCGATCAGCGCGACCCAGCCCTGGGTGGCCGGCAGCTTGCCGTCGACGAGGTCGAACGAGAAGGCCCAGGCCTCCAGGGCGAGACCGACGACCATGCCCACGGAGCCGATGAGCGCGAGCGGCCTGCGGCCGACCCGGTCGACGAAGATCATGGCGATCACGGTGCCGATGATGTTGATGATCGACGTCGTGAAGGAGTAGAAGAACGACTGCGACGGGTCGACACCGACGGACTGCCACAGCGTCGAGGAGTAGTAGAAGGCGACGTTGATGCCGACGAACTGCTGGAACACCGAGAGGCCGATGCCGATCCAGACGATCGGCAGGAAGAAGAACCGGCCGCCGAGCAGGTCCTTGAAGGTCGACTTGTGCTCGCGCTTCATGGCGAGTTCGATCTCGGCGACCCGGGCGTCCAGGTCGACGTCGTTGCCCTCGACCTCGGCGAGCACCTCACGGGCGCGGGCGTCCTTGCCGGCGGAGATCAGGTAGCGCGGCGATTCGGGGATCGCGAAGGAGAGCAGGCCGTAGAGGACGGCGGGGACGACCATCACGCCGAGCATGACCTGCCAGGCCTCGAGGCCGAGCAGCTTGCCGCGCTGGTCGCCGCCCGCGGCGTTCAGGATGCCCCAGTTGACCAGCTGGGAGATCGCGATGCCGACGACGATCGCGGCCTGCTGGAAGGAACCGAGCCGGCCGCGGTAGGCGGCGGGGGCGACCTCGGCGATGTAGGCCGGGCCGATCACGGAGGCCATGCCGATGGCGAAACCGCCGACGACGCGCCAGAAGGCGAGGTCGTACAGGGCGAAGGGCAGCGCGGACCCGACGGCGCTGACGGTGAAGAGGACGGCCGAGATCTGCATGCAGCGGATGCGGCCGATGCGGTCCGCGATGCGGCCGGCGGTCGCGGCGCCGATGGCGCAGCCGATCAGCGCGATGGCGATGACCTGGGCGAGGGCCGCGGAGCCGACGTCGTACCGGCCGCGGATGGCCTCGACGGCGCCGTTGATGACAGCACTGTCGTAGCCGAACAGGAAGCCGCCCATCGCGGCCGCCGCGGCGATGAAGATGACGTGCCCGAGATGATCGGGGTGAGCCGTCCTGGCTCCTGACGCCTGCGCTGTGCTGGTCACGTGAACTCCTCGGGCCACCGGCCTCACTGCCGGGGGTGGGGGCGAGCCCTTCAGGGGTCCTACCAGTGGCGCATACCTTCGCGCCGCCCACCACCTGAAGGTAAAGGCAACGTTGCAGAGACTATGTCTTCAAGTTTCGAAGTCAATAGCCGCTCGATGTGAATTTGCACCCTGCGCGCGTGAGACTTGCATTCAATAGTTGAACTCAATCTCCCGGCACGGTTCGTCTACCCCGAGGAGCCGAGGGCAAGCCCGGACGGGAGCCCGGGGCAACCGTACGTACGCCGGCCGGGAGCGGCGGAGCAGCGGGCGGCCCCAGGACGGGCGCAGGAAAGTCCGACGGGGGCCACGCCGCCCGCGACCCGTCAGCGCAGCCGCTGGCTGATGACCTTCGACACACCGTCACCCTGCATGGAGACGCCGTACAGCGCGTCGGCGACCTCCATCGTGCGCTTCTGGTGCGTGATCACGATCAGCTGCGACGCCTCCTGCAGCTCCTGCATGATGCGGATCAGCCGCTGCAGGTTGGTGTCGTCGAGCGCCGCCTCGACCTCGTCCATCACGTAGAACGGACTGGGCCGCGCCTTGAAGATCGACACCAGCAGCGCCACGGCGGTCAGCGACCGCTCGCCGCCCGAGAGCAGGCTGAGCCGCTTGACCTTCTTGCCCGGGGGCCGGGCCTCGACGTCCACACCGGTGGTGAGCATGTTGGAAGGGTCGGTCAGGACCAGCCGCCCGTCGCCCCCGGGGAAGAGCCGGCTGAAGACGCCCTCGAACTCGCGGGCCGTGTCCCGGTAGGCCTCGGTGAAGACCTGCTCGACGCGCTCGTCGACCTCCCTCACCACCTGAAGGAGATCGGCGCGCGTCTTCTTCAGGTCCTCCAGCTGCTCGCTGAGGAACTGGTGACGCTCCTCCAGCGCGGCGAACTCCTCCAGGGCGAGCGGATTGACCTTGCCGAGCTGCTGGTACGCACGCTCGGCGGACTTGAGCCGCTTCTCCTGCTCGGCCCGGTGGAACGGCCGGGGCCGGTTGCGCGGGTGATCGGGGTCTTCGGGGAGTTCCTCGCCCTCGGCGGGCAGGGAGGGGGGCACGAGCTGCTGCGGACCGTACTCCGCGACGAGTCCCTCGGGTTCGACGCCGAGTTCCTCCAGCGCCTTCGACTCCAGCTGCTCGATCCGCAGCCGCTTCTCCGCGCCGAGCACCTCGCCGCGGTGCACCGAGTCCGTCAGCTTGTCGAGCTCGGCCTTGAGGTCGCGGCCCGCGTTGCGGGCCTCCGCCAGCTCCCGTTCGCGCCGGGCCTTGGCGGCGTCGGCGGCGGTCCGTTCCGCCTCGGCGCGGGCGAGGGAGACCTCGACGTGCGCCAAAAGCTGCCGTGCTCCGGAGGCGACGGCCTCGGCGACCGCCGCTTCGTGCCGCAGCCGGGCCCGCCGCTGCTCGGCACGCGCGCGTGCCTCACGCTCCGCGCGGGCGGCCCGGTCGAGTCCTTCGGCCCGCCCGGCGAGCCCCTTGACCCGCTCCTCGTGCGTACGCACCTGGAGCCGGGCCTCCATCTCGGTCTGCCGCGCGTTCGCGCCGTCGGCCGCGAGCCGGTCGCGTACGGAGGTGTCCGGCTCCTCCTCCACCGGCATCTCCTCGGCGACGGCGAGCCGTTCGGCCAGCTCCTCCGCCTCCTCGACGGCCCGGTCCAGCGCCTCCTGCGCCCGTGCGGTCGCGGCGGTGCCGCGCTCGGCCTCCCCCGCGGCGCCGCGCGCCTGCCCGGCCAGCCGGCCGAGCTGCTGCGCGACGGACGACCTCTCCCGCTCGGCGGCCCGCCGCCGCTCCCCCAGCTCCTCGACGAGGGCGGCCCGTTCCCCGCGCAGTGCGGTGGCGTGCCGCTGCACCCCCGCGAGCTCCTCGCACCGCACCGCGAGCTCCTCCAGCTCCGCCGCGGCCTCGTCGACGGCCGCCTGCACCTCGAGCAGACTCGGCGCCCCCGCGGACCCGCCGTGCGCGAAGTGCGCGCCCAGCAGGTCCCCTTCGGCGGTCACCGCGGTCAACTCGGGCCGCGCGTACACCAGGTCCTCGGCGTCCTCGAGCGTGCCGACCACGACGATCCCGCGCAGCAGCCGCCGTACGGCGGGCATCAGCTCGTCCGGCCCGCGGACGAGATCGGCGGCGTACGGCGGTCCGCCGCGCTGCTCCTGCCCGGCGTCGGCGTGTACGGCGTCCCCCGGGACGCCGGACGCGAGGTCCCCGTCAGGACCGGGCGAGCAGTGCGGGCCTCCCGGCGAGAGGTCCCCGCGTACGGCGTCCCCGGACCCATCGGCCACGCCCGCACCACCGGGCCCGGGATCCGCGACGCACTCCGCCGCAAGCCACGCTCCGGCACCGGCACCCGCGCCCCCCGGCAGGTCGTGCGCGCGTACGGCATCTCCCGCGTCGACCGCCCAACCCGCTCCGGACCTGCGCCCCGTGTGGGCCGCGACACCGGTGGCCGCGACGCCGGTGGCCGCGGCCTCGTCGGGAGCGCCGGACAGCAGCAGGGCCGCACGGCCCGCGTCCTGTTTGCGGAGCAGGCGGATGGCCTCGGCCGCCGAGGCGGGCGTCGTCACCGCGATCGCGTCGGCCGCCGCGCCGAACGCCGCGGCGAGGGCGATCTCGAAGCCGGGGGTCACCGAGAGCAGTTCGGCGGCCGGGCCGAGCAGCCCGCCCAGCCGGTCCTTCGCGCCGAGCAGCGCACCGGTGCCGTCCTTGCGGCGCAGCCCGAGGGCGAGGGCCTCGCGGCGGGCCTGGGTGGCGGCGCGCCTGCGTTCCGCGGTCGTGAGCGCCTCGCGGGCGGCCGTCAGGCCGGCCTCCGCCTGGCCGAGCGCGGCCTTCGCCGCCTCGTGCCGCTCCGCCAGCTCCACGTCGCCCGCGTCGAGGCCGTCGACCTCGGCCTTCAGCTGCTCGTACTCCTGCTGGGCCGTGACGGCCCGTTCCCGCGCCTCGTCACGGCCGGCGGCCAGCCGGTCGATCTCGGCCTGGGCGGAGGCGGCCCGGGAACGGGCGGCGTTGACCTGGCCGTTGAGGCGGGCGAGCCCCTCGCGGCGGTCCGCGATGGCGCGGGCGACGTCCCGCAGGCGGCGTTCCTCGACGGCCAGCTCGCGCTCCAGCTCGGCCCGGTGCGCGACGGTGTCCTCGAGGGCGTGCCGGGCCGCCTCCAGGGCCGCTTCGAGCTCGGCCTCCTGCTCGCGGATCCGGGCGGCCTCGCGTTCCAGGTCCTCGGGGTCGCGTCCGCGCCGTTCCTCGACGGGCGCGGAGGTGGCGCTCTTCACGCGCGCGTCGGCCAGCGAGATCGTGCCCCGCACCCGCTCGGCGAGCTGCGAGAGGTCGTACCAGGTCTGCTGGGCCCGCTGGAGGCGCGGGGTGAGCCGCCGGACCTCGTCCTCGAGTGCGGCCTCGCGCCGCAGGGCCTTCTTCAGCTCGGCCTCGGCGGCGTCCTTGCGTTCCTTGAGCGCGGCCTCGTCGGCGATCTCGGCCCGGAGCGCCTGGCGCAGCCGTACGAGATCGTCGGCGAGCAGGCGCAGGCGCGCGTCGCGCAGGTCGGCCTGGATGACGGCGGCCCGGCGGGCGACGGCGGCCTGCCGGCCCAGCGGTTTGAGCTGGCGGCGCAGTTCGTCGGTGAGGTCCTGCACGCGCGCGAGGTTGGCCTTCATCGCCTCCAGCTTCCGCAGCGCCTTCTCCTTGCGCTTGCGGTGCTTGAGGACGCCCGCGGCCTCCTCGATGAAGGCGCGGCGGCCCATGGGGTCGGCGTGCAGGACGGAGTCCAGCTGGCCCTGGCCGACGATCACGTGCATCTCGCGGCCGATGCCGGAGTCGGAGAGCAGTTCCTGGATGTCGAGGAGGCGGCAGGTGTCGCCGTTGATCTGGTACTCGCTGCCGCCGTTGCGGAACATGATCCGCGTGATGGTGACCTCGGCGTACTCGATGGGCAGCGCGCCGTCGGAGTTGTCGATGGTGAGGGACACCTCGGCCCGGCCGAGCGGCGGCCGACCGGTGGTGCCGGCGAAGATGACGTCCTCCATCTTGCCGCCGCGAAGCGACTTCGCGCCCTGTTCGCCCATGACCCAGCTCAGCGCGTCCACGACGTTGGACTTGCCCGAGCCGTTCGGGCCCACGACGCAGGTGATGCCCGGTTCGAACCGCAGCGTGGTCGCCGAGGCGAACGATTTGAACCCGCGGAGGGTCAGGGCCTTGAGGTGCACGCCGCCGGACTCTACCTTTCGTGCCCGTCTCACTCCATGAACGCGCGGTTTCACCCGTGAACGCGCAGGGCAGACCGTCGGTTAATGAGTGGGAGACAGGCACGGGGGGCAAGACGAAGGGACGCCGGGGAGGCGTCCCTTGCAGTTCTGACGGCATGCGGTGGCCGAGTCGCTCGAATCGACCACTCGTGTCGTCGCGCGGCCCAGCGATCAGGTGAGCGCAGGCTCCGCCTGGGGTACGTCGAGGTGCTCGAAAGAATCGTGAGAAGCGGCAGCCGCGAGCGCGTCGTTCTCGGCCTGGATCCGTACGAGCTCGGATTCGAGGTCCTGGACGCGCTGCTGGAGCCGTCGCATCTCGGCGATGAGTCGCGGGTCGGAGCCGCCGACGTAACCGAGAAGCGCCTTTGCCATGATGGATGGTCCTCCACACTGAGTGACACCGAAGCGGTGTGGGTCGTGAGGGAATCGCACCCGCGATGCTTGACACTCTTCAGTTCTTGCTGCCGTTCCTACATGCCAAACAGCTAAGGTGCGCGGGGCTTTCAGAGTCTCACCAAAAAGTTTGACGGTCAACACGATCACACCCCGCATTGGGGGCAACCCGGGCGCGCGGCCCGGTCGGGGCGGCGCTGCGACTCCTGCGGGGCCCTCGGGGCGTGGAGATCATCGTCCATCTCGGAGCCTGCCACGACAAGCGCGTTCTTGGCAACCACCAGGCACTTTCCGCTTCCCGGGGCCGGCACCGCTCCCCGCGCACCCCCTCGGGACGGAGGGCACAGCCGTCGCCGTCAGCGGATGGCGAACCCGTCGTAGATGCAGCGTGGCGTGTCCCACATCTCAGTGACTCCGTCCACGCGCCCGGGTGTGTCGTCCCCGCGGAGCCAGTCGAGGAGGCTCTCGCAGCCCCCGCGGGAGCCCTCGGCGACCACCTGGACCCGTCCGTCCTCCAGATTGAGAGCAAAACCACTCAGTCCGCCGATCTCCAGGGCCCTGGCCCGGGTGAACCAGCGGAAACCCACACCCTGGACCCTGCCGCGGACCCACGCGACGAGCCGTACTTCCTCGTTCATGGGTGCACGCTAACCGGACAATGTCTCTCGTAGCACTTCCTCCCCTTGCGCCATGGGGTACCGTCCCGACCCAATGAGTCTCATGTGAAACTCACTCGTTCGAGTGAGTGTTGCTGACCGCAAGGATGAGAAAGGCCAGGAGATGGGACGCCACCGACGCTCCGCCGCCGGCCGCGCCGCCACAGGCCGCGCCACCGGTGTCACGGATGCACACCGGGTACACACGGAGAGCTACGGCCCGGAGAACCTGTACGGCTACGCCGCAGTGGCCGACCTCCCGCAGAACGCCGCCGCCCGCTCGCACCGCAAGAAGAAGGCCGCGCCCGTGCGCACCGGCCTGCTCGGTGTCTCCGCGGCCGTCGCCCTCGGCACCGTCGCGGTGGCCGCCGGCGTGCTGCCGGGCAGTGACAACTACTCGGTCGGCGGCGGCAACGCCTCGGACAAGGTCCAGGCCGCCGGTTCCCCGTCCGGCCTGGAGACCGAGCAGGGCGGTTCGACGGCCGCCGCGGAGGACCGCGACGACAGCGGCACGAGCCGCGACGCCGAGCGCTCGGCCTCGCCCTCCGCAGCACCGTCCAGGACGTCAAGGACGTCCGAGAAGCCGTCGGCGACGCCGTCGAAGAAGCCTTCCGAGAAGCCCGGCAAGTCGCAGGCGACCAAGAAGCCCGGCCGGCCGCCGGCCACGAAGGCTCCGCGGAAGCCCGCGCCGGCGACGGTGTCCGGCGAGACCGCCGCGGAGGCCGCGGTGCTGAAGCTCGTCAACGAGGAGCGGGCCAAGGTCGGCTGCAGTCCGGTGGCGGCGAACAGCGCGCTGTCGGACCTGGCGGCGGCGTTCAGCGAGGACATGGCCGCCCGCGGGTTCTTCGACCACACCGACCCGAGCGGCGCCTCACCCTGGGACCGGGCGGCGAAGGCGGGCATAACCGATCTGGGCGGCGAGAACATAGCCCGCGGCCAGGCCACCGCCGAGGCGGTCATGGAGGCCTGGATGAACAGCCCCGGCCACCGCGCCAACATACTGAACTGCGACTTCAAGACGCTCGGCGTCGGCGCGCACTTCGGTTCCGGCGGCCCGTGGTGGACGCAGGACTTCGGCTACTGAGCCCCTGACACGCGTCGAGGCGGCCGCCGTGGAGTGACGCCACGGCGACCGCCTCGACGCATGGGCGGACCCGCACGGCGGACCCCGGCCCGCGCCGCGCCGTACGGCGCGGCCACCCGCGAGCGCTGGCCGCCCTCCGGCGGCGCACCGCCGGTACGGCCACCGCCGAGCGGCTCCCGATACCGCACGCTGGTCGGTTCTACGCGGCCGCGCGCCCCAGGGCGAAGATGCGCGCCGTCTGTGCGACCCGGCGCCCGAGGTGCTCGGCCGTCGCCACGTCCGCCTTGTGGACGCCCTCCGGACCCTGGTCGTTGTTGGACTGGGCGGCGGCGCCGGCGAAGAAGCCGAGGCGGTTGAGGTCGTTCTCGGAGGCCGTGGTGCTGTTCCAGCCCGGCAGCAGACCGAGGCTGACCCAGTTCATGCCGTGCTGCGCGGCGAGCGTCTGGAAGAACTGCAGCGTGTGCAGCTTGTCGCCGCTCTTGGACGCGGAGTTGGTGAAGCCGGCCGCCAGCTTGTCCTTCCAGTCCTGCCCGAACCAGCGCTTCGAGGACTCCTCGGCGAAGGCGTGGAAGGCGCCGGACGCGGTGCCCATGTAGGTGGGCGACCCGAAGACGATCGCGTCCGAGGCGTCGAGCAGCGCCCACTGCTCCTCGGTGATCTCGTCGACCCTGATCAAATGGACCACCGCCCCGGTGTCGGCGGCACCGGCACGGACGGCTTCGGCGAGGACGGCGGTGTGGCCGTAACCGGAGTGGTAGGCGATGGAGACAACGGGGGTCGTCACGGTAGGCACTCCTGAGGAGAAGGGAGGGAAGAGGCGGGAACAGCCGACACGCGTCCGTGCTGCCCCGCTGGCACTGACGAAAGGAAAGCACTAACTTCTGGTTAGCGCAACCCTCTGGTAAGCGCTGCGGAGCAGTATGCTGATGGCATGGAATCCACAGCGCGGTCCTTCCCGGGCGCGGGGAGCGACGACCTGTCGGGCCTCGCGTACGACGTGTTCGCCCGCGACTGCCCCTCCCGCGGCACGCTGGAACACGTCACCGGCCGCTGGGGCGCACTGACGCTCGGGGCGCTGCACGAGGGCTCGTTCCGCTTCAACGAGCTGCGCCGTCGCGTGGACGGCGTGAGCGAGAAGATGCTGTCCCAGACGCTGCACGCCCTGGAGCGCGACGGCCTGGTGCACCGCGAGGCACAGCCGACGAACCCGCCGCGCGTGGACTACGAACTGACACCGCTGGGCCGCGAGGTCGCCGAGCGCCTGCTGACCCTCATCCGCTTCGTCGAGGGGCGGATGGACGACGTACTGGAGGCACGCGGGCGCTACGACGAGACGCGGGACGCCGCGGCGGTCTGAAGTCTCACCGCACCGGCGGACGGAAGTCTCCACCGCCGTGCCGCCGCCCGGGGCGGCCCCCACGACGCCCGGCGTTCAGGACGTGACGCGTGGCGCCCGCTGGCACTTGGGGCAGAAGTAGCTGGACCGGTTCATCCAGGCGCGTCGCCGCATCGGCGTGCCACAGCGCCGGCAGGGCAGACCCTCGCGCCCGTACGCGTCGAGCGAGCGGTCGAAGTATCCCGACTCCCCGTTGACGTTGACGTACAGGCTGTCGAAGCTGGTGCCTCCGACGGACAGGGCCGCGTTCATCACGTCCCGTACGTGGCCGAGGAGTTCGGCGGTGCGCGGGCGCGTGAAGCCGGCCGTCGGACGCTCGTAGTGGATGCGGGCGCGCCAGAGGGCCTCGTCCGCGTAGATGTTGCCGACCCCGCTGATCAGCGACTGGTCGAGCAGGGCCCGCTTGACGGTCGTACGGCGTCGGCGCAGCGCCTCGTGGAAGGCCGCGTCGTCGAAGAGCGGGTCGAGGGGGTCGCGCGCGATGTGGGCGATGACGTCGGGCAGCCCGTCGGGGGAGGTCCCGTGCAACGAGAGCCCGCCGAAGGTGCGCTGGTCGACGAAGCGCAGCTCGGTCCCGAGGTCGTCGGCGAAGCGGACCCGGATGCGCAGATGCTTCTCGTCGGGGGCCGCGTGCGGCTGCACGAGCAGCTGGCCGCTCATGCCGAGGTGCGCGAGGATCGCGGTGCCCGTCGTCTCCAGCGGCAGCCAGAGGTACTTGCCGCGACGGCTGGGGACGCCGATCCGCTGCCCCTGGAGCCGGTGCGCGAAGTCCTCGCCGCCCGCCGTGTGGCGCCGCACGGCGCGCGGGTGCAGCACCTGGGCCTCGGCGACCGTCCGGTGGGCGACCCACCGCTCCAGACCTCGCCGTACGACCTCGACCTCGGGCAATTCGGGCATGTCGGCTCCCCGTACACCACAGCGCCCGCCCCTTGTCAGGGGCGGGCGCTCGGCTGTCTTGTCAGGCGGACGCCGAGGAGGCGTCGGCGTTCCCCTCGGCACGCTCGGCGGCTTCCGCCACCTGCGCTTCGGCCTCGGCCCGGGCGGCCTTGGCCTGTGCTTCGGCCTCGGCCTGCGCGACCTGGGCCTGAGCCTCGGCCGCCGCCTTGGCGCGTTCGTCCGAGGCGGAGCGGATCGAGCGCCACGCGGACTCCGCGGCCTGCTGCTCCGCCTCCTTCTTGCTGCGGCCGGTGCCGGTGCCGTACGAGACGCCTCCGACGCGGGCGGCAGCAGTAAAGGTCTTCTCGTGGTCCGGGCCCGTCTCCGAGACCAGGTACTCGGGAACACCGAGGCCCTCGGTCGCGGTGAGTTCCTGGAGACTGGTCTTCCAGTCCAGGCCGGCGCCCAGATTCGACGACTTTTCGATCAGGGGATCGAAGAGCCGGTGGACGAGTTCGCCCGCCGCCTCGAGACCCTGGTCGAGATAGACCGCGCCGATCACCGCTTCGAGGGTGTCGGCGAGGATGGATGCCTTGTCCCGGCCGCCCGTGCCTTCCTCGCCCCGGCCGAGCCGGATGAAGGAGCCGAGGTCGAGCCCACGGCCCACCTCCGCCAGCGCACGCGAGTTGACCACCGCGGCCCGCAACTTGGCCAGCTGGCCTTCGGGCAGGTCGGGGTGGGTGCGGTACAGCGTGTCCGTGACCACGAGGCCGAGTACGGAGTCCCCGAGGAACTCCAGGCGCTCGTTGGTGGGCAGGCCGCCGTTCTCGTACGCGTAGGAACGGTGCGTCAGTGCACGCACCAGAAGGGCGGACTCCAGCCGGTAGCCGAGCCGCCCTTCCAGAAGCGTGTGGGACGAGGCTGTGTTGTCCGCCTTTTTCTTGGCGGTTGGATCCGCCTTGGCGTCAGACATCAGACCTCTCACCAGCCGCTCAGACCTCGAGGACCTGGCGCTTGTTGTAGGTGCCGCAAGCCGGGCACGCGATGTGCTGCAGCTTGGGCTCGTGGCAGCGCTCGCACGCAACCAGGGTGGGGACCGCAGCCTTCCACTGCGACCGGCGGTGGCGCGTGTTGCTGCGCGACATCTTCCGCTTCGGAACAGCCACGGCTACTTCTCCTGCTTCTCGTCGACGCCCGCTTCGGCGCCGCTCATCTCGTCCTTCTCGCCATCTTCGAGTGAACCGGCGAGTCCCTGCAGTGCCGCCCAACGGATGTCGACGGCGTCATGGTGGTGGCCGGGGTCGTCCGCCAGCCGCGCTCCGCATTCGGAACACAGGCCGGGGCAGTCGTCCTGGCACACCGGCTGCATCGGCAGTGCGAGCACCACCGCATCACGCAGCACGGGCTCGAGGTCGAACAGGCCGTCCTCGATGAAGAGAGTGTCCTCGTCTTCCTCGGCGTCGTCGGCCGGCTCCGCTTTGACACGGCCCCGGTCGTCGGCGTCAGGGTACGAGAACATCTCCTGGAAATCCGCTTCGAGCTCCAGCCCGAGCGGCTCCAGACACCTTACGCACTCCCCCTTGGCCGATGCACGGGCGGTGCCTGTGACAAGCACCCCTTCCATGACCGACTCCAGACGGAGGTCGAGCTCCAACGGGGCGCCTTCCGGCACTCCGATGACTCCCTGGATCCCCAGATCCGCAGGAGCGTCGATCGAACGGGTCAGGCGCTGCAGCGCGCCCGGACGCCGCCCCAGCTCGTGTGTGTCGAACACGAGAGGGTTGCGGTGGTCGAGGCGGGCGTTCAGAGCCATTCCTGCTTTCGATCTTCGATGCGGGGGAGCGCCGCCCTGACCTTCCGGGCAGCGGTGATCGCGGACGTACGCGCGACCGAAGAGCCAGGATACTGGACCATTCGCTCTCGGCCCAATCCGGTGCGACGGCGGCCCTCAGTGACCGCCGCGGCCCTGCTCGTAGGCCCGCAGCTGCTCCGCACTGATCATGCCGGTGTCGAAGAGGCTGGTCTCGTCGAGAGCCTGGCCCCGGGGCTGCTCCTGGTAGCCCTGCTGCCGGTCCTGGTCCTGGCCGTACGAAGGCTCCTGGTCCTGTCCGTACGAGGGCTCCCGGCCCTGGTCGTACCCGGGCTGCTGGTCCTGGCCGTAGGCGGGCTGCTGGTCGTAGCCCTGCTGCTGGTAGGCGTACGGGTCGGCCTGCTGGTAGCCGTACGCGTCCTGCTGCTGGTACTGCTGCGGGTAGCCATAGGCATCCGCCTGCTGCTGGTAGGCGTAGGCCTCCTGCTGCTCCTGGTAGGACGGCTGGGCCGGCACCTCGGGGTCCCGCTGGGGCTGCGGCTGCCCGGGGGCCGCCGAGAGGTCCGCGAGCCCCGCGAGGTAGTCCGCGTCGCTGGTGTGCTGGACCGTCGTCCCGTCGTCCGCGAGGGAACTCAGGTCGTCGCTGGCGATCCGGCCGTGCAGCTTCTGCCGGCCGCGGCCGACGGCCTCCAGGGTCTTGGCGAGGACGGCCTCGAAGGCACCGAGCTTCACGCCGACGTAGTCGTCGGCGTTGCGGCGCAGCGTCTCCGGGTCCTGGCTGCGCTCGGGGGCGTCCTCGTCCTCGTACCCCCGCTCGTCGACGCCGGGTCCGGTGCCGAGCAGCCTCTCCTTGCCGCGGCCGACGGAACCGAGGGTCTTGGTGAGGACGACCTCGAAGTTGGCGAGCTTGGAGTCGACGTAGTCGTCGGCCTCGGCGCGGATCTCCTCGGCCTCCCGGCGGGCCTCGGCCAGGATCCGGTCGGCCTCATTCTGCGAGCGGCGGGCGACCTCGGTGCCGGAGACCAGGGAACCGCGCTCGGCGTGCGCGCTCTCGATGATCCGCTCCGCTTCCTGGCGGGCCTGCTCGACCAGCTGCTCGCGGCCGCCGATCAGCTCCTGGGCCTGGGCCAGGGAGCCGGGCAGCGCCTGGCGCACCTCTTCGAGCATCGAGAGCAGCTCGGCGCGGTTGACCACGCACGAGGCCGACATGGGCATGGAACGGGCGCCGGAGACCGACGCGACGATCTCATCGAGCTTCTTCTGCACGTCCACCGTGTGCTCGCCACTCTCTACAGCTGTGATGGAGACGGACGGGTCGACTGTACGACCACTCCCGCCACCTCCGACACCGGGTGACGGGCCGTCAGTTCACCGGGGGTGTCTCAGCCCTGCGCGAGTCGCTCGGTGAGGGCTTCCAGGACCAGTGGCGGCACCAGGTGCGAGACGTCGCCGCCCCAGGCCGCCACTTCCTTGACCAGGGAGGAGGACAGGAAGCTGTAGGTGGGGTTCGTGGGGACGAACAGGGTCTCGACCCCCGACAGGCCGTTGTTCATCTGGGCCATCTGGAGTTCGTAGTCGAAGTCGCTGACGGCGCGCAGGCCCTTGACGATGGCCGGGATGTCGCGCTGCTTGCAGAAGTCGACGAGGAGGCCGTGGAAGGACTCGACCTCCACGTTCCCGAACTCGGCGGTGACCTGGCGGATCAGGTCGATCCGCTCCTCGATCTCGAACAGGCCCTTCTTGGACTGATTGATCATCACCGCGACGTGCACCACGTCGTACAGCTTGGAGGCGCGGGCGATGATGTCGAGGTGTCCGTTGGTGATCGGGTCGAACGACCCGGGACAGACGGCGCGGCGCAACTGAGGTCCCTCGCTCTCCGGTCCGGTCATCGTGCGTCTTCGCACGTAGAGGCGGCGCGACCGTACCAAAACGTTCCCTCGCCGTAGCGACGGGCCCGGAGCGCTGCAAAGCCGTCCGGCCACGCGAATTCGCCGCCTCTGGTGCTGCGCTCCACGGTGACGAGCGCATCGTCCGCTAGCCAGCCCTCCGAGCGGAGTGTGAGCAGGATCTCGCGAAGATCGTCGTCCGACACCACGTAGGGCGGATCGAGAAAGACCAGGTCGTACGGGTCGGTGGGGGTCCCGGCCCGGATGATCTGCTCCGCTTTGCCCGGTCTCACCTCGGCGCCGGGCAGGGCCAGCGACGCGACGTTCTCCCGGATCACCCGGGCCGCGCGGGCGTCCGCCTCGACGAGGAGGGCGTGTCCGGCGCCGCGGCTGAGCGCCTCGAGACCCACGGCGCCCGAGCCGGCGTACAGGTCGAGGACGCGCTCGCCGTCGAGGGGGCCGCCCAGGAGGGACTGCCAGGTGGAGAAGAGGCCCTCACGCGCCCGGTCGGAGGTGGGGCGGGTGCCGGTGCCCGGCGGGACGGCCAGACGGCGTCCGCCGGCCCGGCCGGCGATCACGCGGGTCATCTCTTCTGTCCTTCGTGCGTGGGGGCCCGTGCGGGCGGGTGACCTCTCCAGTCTGTCAGCCCCGGCCGGGGCGGCGCCCTCTCACCCCGCTCACTCCCGTCCCCCTCTTGTCACCCCTTGTCGAGGTACTGCTCGCGCTCCTCGTCCAGCAGGGCGTCCAGAGCGGTGCGCAGGCCCGGAAGGTGCTCCAGCTCCGGGTCGGCGGCGACGACCGCGGCCGCCTCCTCGCGGGCCTCGGCGATGATCTCCTCGTCGTCGATGACCGTGAGCATGCGCAGCGAGGAGCGGACGCCCGACTGGGCCTGGCCGAGGACGTCGCCCTCGCGGCGCTGCTCCAGGTCGATGCGGGAGAGCTCGAAGCCGTCGAGCGTGGACGCCACCGCGGTCAGCCGCTGCCGGGCCGGGCTGGCCTCCGGCATCTCGCTGACCAGCAGGCACAGGCCGGGGGCGGAGCCACGGCCGACGCGGCCGCGCAGCTGGTGCAGCTGCGAGACGCCGAAGCGGTCGGCGTCCATGATCACCATCGCGGTGGCGTTCGGCACGTTCACCCCGACTTCGATGACCGTCGTCGCGACCAGGACGTCCGTCTCGCCGGCGGCGAAGCGCCGCATCACGGCGTCCTTGTCGTCGGGGGGCATCCGGCCGTGCAGGACTTCGACCTCAAGTCCCTGGAGGGGCCCCTTGGCGAGCTGTTCGGCGATGTCGAGGACGGCCAGCGGCGGGCGCTTCTCGGCGTCGTCCTCCGGGGTTTTCTTCTTCGCCTTGGCGCCCTCCTCCTCGTCGCCGATGCGGGGGCAGACGACGTACGCCTGGTGGCCGCCCGAGACCTCCTCGCGCACCCGCTCCCAGGCGCGGGCCAGGAAGTGCGGTTTGTCGGCGGCCGGGACGACATGGCTGGCGATGGGCGAGCGCCCGGCGGGGAGCTGGTCGAGGACCGAGGTCTCCAGGTCGCCGAAGACGGTCATCGCGACGGTGCGGGGAATGGGCGTGGCGGTCATGACCAGCAGGTGCGGGGGCTGCTTGCCCTTGCCGCGCAGGGCGTCGCGCTGCTCGACACCGAAGCGGTGCTGCTCGTCCACCACGACCAGGCCCAGGTCGTGGAACTGCACCTTGTCCTCGATCAGGGCGTGCGTGCCGATCACGATCCCGGCCTCGCCGGTGACCAGGTCCAGCAGGGCCTGCCGCCGGGCCGCCGTGCCCATGGAGCCGGTGAGCAGCACGACCTTGGTGGAGTTCTCGGCGCCGCCGAGCATCCCGCCCTCGGCGAGCTCGCCCATCATCTCCGTGACCGACCGGTGGTGCTGCTGGGCGAGCACCTCGGTGGGCGCGAGCATGGCCGCCTGGCCGCCCGCGTCGACGACGGCGAGCATCGCGCGGAGGGCGACCATCGTCTTTCCCGAGCCGACCTCTCCCTGGAGGAGCCGGTGCATGGGGTGCTCGGTCGCCAGGTCGTCGAAGATCTCCGCGGAGACCTTCTGCTGGCCTTCGGTGAGGGTGAAGGGCAGCTTGGCGTCGAACGCGGTGAGGAGACCGTCGGGGCTCGGCCTGCGGGCCACGGCGGGGAGCTGGGCGTCCGCGTACCGCCGGCGGGCCAGGGCGACCTGGAGGACGAAGGCCTCGTCCCACTTGAGGCGGGAGCGGGCGTCCTCGACGTCCGCCTTGGTGTGCGGACAGTGGATCTTCAGGAGTGCCTCGGGGAGGGGCACAAGGCCGCGGCCCTCGCGCAGGGATTCCGGCAGCGGGTCGACGGCCTCCTGGGCGCTCGGCAGGACCGTCTGCACCGCCTTGGCGATCTTCCAGGACTCCAGCTTCGCGGTCGCCGGATAGAGGGGGATGAGGGATCCGGCCCAGGTGTCGACCGCCTCGTCGCCGTCGCCGCGCAGCAGCTCGTACGCCGGGTGGGCGAGCTGGAGGCGGCGGTTGAAGACGGAGACCTTGCCCGAGAACATCGCGCGCGTGCCGGGCAGGAGGTCCTTGTGGGGCTTGTGCACGCCGTTGCCGAAGAAGACCAGCTGGAGGCGGCCGCTGCCGTCCGTGATGGTCACTTCCAGGCGCTGGCCCTTGCCGCGCGGGGCCTTGGGCGAGGAGAAGGTGAGCAGCCGGGCGTCGGCGACCTGGGCGACCACCGTCGCGTGCTCGTCCAGGGGCAGGTCGGCGAGGTGGGTGAGCTGCCCGCGCTCCTCGTACCTGCGGGGATAGTGGTGGAGCAGGTCCCCGACGGTGTGCAGGGCGAGATGCTCGGCCATCACCTTCGCGGTGGCGGGACCGAGCACCTTCTTCAGTGGTTCTTCGAGCGCGGGCACGAGATCCATTGCACACCACGACACTGACAATGCCGTATACGTCCGGGAAATCCGCTGGTCAGGCGGGTCGTTCGGGGCCTAGGATGACGCGCCCGTTTCGTTCGCGGTCACCGTGCCCCGGGACCGCCCGACCCCGCGCCGTCGCCCGTCCCCCCACCGGCGCTGCGACGATGGACTCACAGACTTCTCCGTCATCCCAGGCACCCCGGTCACCGCACACGTTCCAGGTGGACCTGCGCGGCCTCGTGGACCTGCTCTCGCACCACCTCTACTCCAGCCCCAGGGTCTATCTGCGCGAGCTGCTGCAGAACGCCGTGGACGCCGTCACCGCGCGGCGGGCCGAGCAGCCGGACGCGCCGGCCACGGTCCGGCTGTTCGTCGAGGGCGACGGGGGCGCCCTGCGTGTGGAGGACTCCGGCGTGGGGCTCACCGAGTCCGACGTGCACAGCCTCCTGGCGACCATCGGCCGCAGCTCCAAGCGCGGCGAGGGCCTGGAGTCGGCGCGCTCCGACTTCCTGGGGCAGTTCGGCATCGGCCTGCTGGCCTGCTTCGTCGTCGCCGAGCGCATCCGCGTCGTCAGCCGCAGCGCGCGAACGCCCGAGGCGCCACCCGTGGAGTGGACGGCGACGGACGACGGTTCGTACAACGTCAGGACGCTGCCCGACGCGGCCCGCCCCGAACCGGGCACGACCGTGCACCTGGTGGCCCGGGCCGGCGCGGGCGAGTGGCTGACCGAGGAGCGGGTGCGGTCGCTGGCCCGGGACTTCGGGTCGCTGCTGCCCTACGACGTCCGGGTGGGCGACGAGGCGGTCACGGACCTCCCGGCGCCCTGGGACCGCGCGTATCCGGGTCCCGCCGCCCGGCGGGTGGCCCTGGCGCGGCACTGCCACGACCTGTTCGGGTTCACGCCGCTGGACTCGATCGACCTGGACGTGCCGCTCGCCGGGGTCCGCGGGGTGGCGTACGTGCTGCCGTCCGCGGTCAGTCCCGCCCAGCGCGCGGGCCACCGCGTCCACCTCAAGGGCATGCTGCTCACCGAGCGTGCCGAACAACTGCTGCCGGACTGGGCGTTCTTCGTGCGCTGCGTCCTGGACACCGACAGCCTGCGGCCCACCGCTTCGCGGGAGTCGCTGTACGAGGACGAGACCCTGGCGGGTGTGCGGGACGCGCTGGGCGAGCGGATCCGCTCCTGGCTGACCGGGCTCGCCGCGGGCGACCCCGAACGGCTCGCGGCCTTCCTGTCGGTGCACCACCTGGGCGTGAAGTCCCTGGCCAGGCACGACGGCGAGATGCTGCGCACGATGCTGCCGTGGCTGCCCTTCGAGACGACCGACGGACGGCTGTCCCTGGAGGAGTTCGCGCAGCGGCACCCGGTGGTGCACTTCACGCGGACGGTGGAGGAGTACCGGCAGGTCGCGCCCATCGCGTCCGCGCAGGGCGTGGGCGTCGTCAACGGCGGCTACACGTACGACAGCGAGCTCGTCGCCGCCCTCCCGTCGGTGCGTTTGGGGACGGTCGTCTCCGAGCTGGACGCGGACACCGTGACGGCGCACCTGGACACCGTCGACCCGGCCGAGGAGCTGGCCCTCGCGGGCTTCCTGGCCGCCGCCCGGGCGAAGCTCGACCCGCTGGGCTGCGACGTCACGCTGCGGTCCTTCCACCCCCTGTCGGTGCCCGCGCTGCACCTGGACGACCGGGCGGCCCGTCACGAGCAGGCCCGCGCGGACGCCGAGGAGCAGGCCGACGACCTCTGGGCGGGCATCCTCGGCTCGCTCCGCGGCAGCGCCCCGCGCGCCCGGCTGGTCCTCAACCACCTCAACCCGCTGATCCGCAGGATCAGTTCGCTGCACGACCCCGAACTGATCGGCACCGCCACCGAGTCCCTCTACGGACAGGCCCTGCTGATGGCGCAGCGCCCGCTGCGGCCGGCGGACTCCGCGCTGCTCAACCGCGCGTTCCTCGGCCTCCTCGAATGGGCCACGCACGCCGAGTCCGGGGAGGACGGCCACCGATGAGCCAGGTCACGGACTTCGACACGCTCCGCGAGGCGATGGCGGAGAATTACGCGCAGCCCGAGGGCCCCGCACGCAACGCGCGCGCCGAGCAACTGCTCGCCGAGGCCGAGAAGCTGAACATCCCGCTCGCGGTGATCGAGGCGCTCGGACACCAGCTGAAGGTCTACAACTACAGCTCCGAGAAGGACAAGATGTTCGTCCCCTTCGCGCGCCTGCTGCGCATGTGGGACGAACACCCCGAGGACTTCGACGAGTACGAGATCCACTCCCTGCACTGGGTCTTCAAGTGGATGTCCGCCGGCATGCTCGGCCAGCCGCACATCCCGCTCGCCGCCATCGAGAAGTGGCTGGGCGAGATGGAGCACCGCTACCGCCTTGCCGGGCACTCCGAACGGGCGGTGCGCAGCGCCGAGTTCAGCGTGGCGCACCACGTCGGCGACCTGGCGCGGGCCGAGCGCGCGTACACCGCGTGGCTGGCCGCCGACCGGGACAGCATGGCCGACTGTCACGCCTGCGAGCTGCACGACCAGGGGTGGTGGCAGGTCAGGCAGGGCGGGGACGCGGACGCGCTGGAGGTCTGGCGGCCCGTCCTGGAGGGCGAGTTCACCTGCGCCCACGAGCCGCACGCCGTGCTGGCGTCCTCACTGCTGCCGCTGCTGCGGCTGGGCCGCCTGGACGAGGCACGCGCCCACCATCTGCGCGGGCTGCGGCTGGTGCGCGCGATGGAGAGCATGCGCGGCGCCTACGCGGACCACGTCGAGTTCTGCGCGCTGAGCGGCAACGAGGCGCGCGCCCTGGAGCTGCTGGCGGAGCGGCCCGCGTACTTCACGGACTCCGGGGAGCCGCGCAGCAGGCTCGACTTCATGGCCGTGGTGGCCCTGCTGATGGACCGGCTGACCGAGCTGGGGCTCGGCGGGCAGCCGGTCCCGGGGCCGGCCGGACGTGCCTGGACCGCGGCCGGACTCGCCGTCCACGCGCGCGAGGAGGCCCGGTCGCTGGCCGCGCGCTTCGACGAGCGCAACGGCACCTCGTACGTCGGCGACCTGATCCGTGCGCGCATGGCCCGGCGTCCTCCGGTGGACCGGCTGCCCCTGGGCGTGCGCAGTGTCCGCACCGCCCCGGCGCCGCGACCGGCGCCCGCCGTCGCGGCGTCCGCGGAGCCGGCCGCCGTGCCCGATCTGCCGGCGCTGCTCGCACAGGCGCGGCGGCTGTCCGCGGCGATGGCTCCCGGGGCGGTCGAGGCGTGGGCCGCGGTGGGACGCGCGGCCGGGGACCGGGAGCTGGATCCCCGCGACCGTGCGGAGATCGCCGACCACGAGGCGATGGGCCGCGGCCCGGAGGGCACCGCCCTCTTCGAGCGGGCGGCCGAGTGGTACGCGAAGGCCGGCGACCCGGGCGAGGCACTGGCGGCACGCGCGCGTGGGGCGTACGCGCACGCCGGGACGGGCCGCACCGAGGAGGCACTGGCCGCCGTGCGGGGGCCGTACGAGGAGGTGCTCGCCCTCTTCGCGGCGGACGGGACCGGAGTACGGCAGACGGCGTCCGTGCTGGTGGCACGCGCCCGGATCCTGATGCAGCGGGTGCACGAGACCGAGGCCGGGCCCCGGACCGGTTCCGGCGAGGAGCCGCGCGACGCGGGCGCGGGCACCGCCGCCGCCGACGCCGAGGCGGCCGTACGGGAGCTGCTGGCGCTCGTCGGGCCGCACACCGGGGAGCTCCGGCTCGCCGCGCGGGCCGCGGAGGCGCGGGCCATGCTCGCGGAGCTGGCCGCGCACGGCGGGGACGCCGAGGCCGCGGCCGGGCTGTACGCGCGCGCCTCGGAGGAGTTCACGGCGGCCGGGCTGCCGTGGTTCGCGGTGGAGTACCGGGCCCGGCTGGCCGGGATCGCCCGGCAGCTCGGGGACACTGACGCGGCCGAGCGGGCGGTACGCGCCGCCCTGGCGGACGGCGGCCCCCACCTGGAGGCGGCCGGGCACGCCCGACTGCACCTGCAGCTGGCCGAGATCCTCGCCGCCGACGGGCGGTTCGGGCCTGCCGCGGAGCACGCCCTGGAGGCGGCGCACTGGGCCGACGAAGGGGGCGAAGGTCCGGCGCTCGGCGCCTGGGCGCGGCATCAGCTCGGCGGGTTCCTGCTCCGGCAGGCGCGCTGGGCGGAGGCCGCGGAGGTGCTGGAGTCGGCGCTGCCCGATCTGACGGCGGAGACGCACGGGGACGGCGCGATCGTGCAGACCCTGTGGTGGCTCGGCGACTGCCTCGGCGAGCTGGGCGAGCACCGGGAGGCGGCCGAACGCCGGCTGCGGGCCGCCGACCTCGCCCGGCACTGGCCCGAGCAGCGCGACCACGCGATGCTCGCCCACCTGGCCGCCGAGGATCTCGGGCACGCGGGGCTGCCCGCCGAAGCGGATCGGGCGTACTCGCGCGCCGGTGACCTCTGGCGGTCCCTGGGCAACGTCCACGGCCTGGTCCGCTCCCTGCGCGCCCGCTCCTGGATCGCCGCGCGCGGTGACGCGGGGCTCGACGCGGCACGGGCGCTGATGTCGGAGGCGGTGCGGGAGTGCGAGCGGGCACTCCAGGACGTCACCGCCGCGTCCGCCCCCGGTCCGGCCGGCTCCCCCGGCCCCGCCGCCGACTCCGGGGTCACAGGATCCGGCCCGTCCGGCCCCGCGACGGACGAGGAGGCGCGTCGGAGCCTGCTCTTCGAACTCGGGAACACCCACCGGCAGTTCGCCGACCTGGTCGCCCGGTCCGTCCCGGACGATGCCGGGGCGGCCTCGGCGCGGGCCGCGTCGGAGGAGGCACTGGGCCAGGTCACGCGGGCGGCCGCGGTGTTCGACTCCCTCGGCGACGGCGGACTCGATGCCCGGACGGGGGCCGAGCTGTCCGCCGGGTGGCTGGAGGCCGATCTGGGGCGGCCCGCCGCGGCGTCGGCACGCGCGCGTGCGGTGCTGTCCGCGTACGGGGGGCTCGACGGCGAGGTGCCGCGGGCCCGGCGGGCCGAGGCGGAGCAAATGCTGGACCTGACGGGGACGTCCGGATGAGGAGGCCCGCTACTCCACGCCGATGAGCAGCAGCGCGCCCTGCCGTCCACCCCGGTACACCACCGTGTCGACCGCCAGGTACGACCGTCGTACGCACGCTTCGAGGCGGGCGGCGACCGGGTCGGGGGCGTCGTCGCCCAGGACGAGGGTGACCATCTCGCCGCCGGCGGACAGCATGCGGTTCAGGACGGCCTCGGCGGTGGCCGTGAGCTCGGAGCCGATGACGGCGACGTCACCGTCGATGAGACCGAGGATGTCGCCCGCCTGGCAGATGCCCGCCATGGTCCAGGACTGGCACTCCGCGACGACGACTTCGGCGTAGCGGGTCGCGCCCGCCGCCGAGGTCATCGCGACGACGTCCTCGTCGAACCGGCGGTCCGGCTCGTGGACGGCGAGCGCGGCGATGCCCTGCACCGCGGACCTGGTCGGGATCAGCGCGACCCGGACGCCTTCCGCACGCGCCTGCTCGGCGGCCGCGGCGGCGGTGTGGCGCAGCTCCGCGTCGTTCGGGAGCAGCACCACCTCGCGCGCGTGGGCACGACGCACCGCGTCGACCAGCTCGCCGCTCGCGGGCGGCTCCCCCGGCCGGGCGAGCACGGCGGTCGCCCCGGCCTCCGCGTACAGCCCCGCCAGGCCCTCGCCCGGCACGACCGCGACGACCGCCCGCTGAGCGCGCTCCCGGGGCGGACGCCCCGCGCCCGTGCCCGCGGTGTGGACGTCGCCCAGTGCGAAGTGGGTGATCCGGATGCGGTACGGCCGCCCCGCCTCGATGCCCGCCTCGACGGCGGCGCCGGCGTCGTCGACGTGCACATGGACGTTCCACAGGCCGTCGCCGCCGACCACGACGAGGGAGTCGCCGAGCCCGTCGAGGCGGTTCCGCAGCCGTGCCACGGCCGCGTCCTCCGCCTCCAGCAGGTAGATCACCTCGAAGGCGGGGCCGCCGGCGGCGGGTGCCGCGTCCGCACACGCCTCGGGAACGGCCCGTCCGGCACCGCTGTCGCTCTCCACGCACGCGTGGGGACCAGCAGCAGGAGCCTGCCGGGCCGCGGGCGGGGCCAGGACGGGTATCGCCGCCCCGCCGGGCGCGCGTCCCGTGAACGTCTCGACCAGCGCGGCCAGTACGGCCACCAGGCCCCGGCCGCCCGCGTCGACCACACCGGCGCGCTCCAGGACGGCCAGTTGCCCCGGGGTCGCGGCCAGCGCCGCCAGCGCACCCTTGTACGCCGCTCTCGCGACCGTCCCGCAGTCACCCTCGGTGCCGTCGGCCGCGTCGGCGGCGGCCGAGGCGACGGTGAGCACCGTGCCCTCGACGGGGTGGGCGACGGCCTGGCGGGCGGAGTCGGCGGCGTGCCGCAGCGCGAGCCGCAGTCCCCGTCCGTCGGTGTGAGAGGTGTCACGGTCGGCGGCGAGGACCTGGGCCATCCCGCGCAGCAGCTGGGCGAGGATCGTCCCGGAGTTGCCCCGGGCCCCGATCAGGGCCCCGTGCGCCATCGCCCGTACCGCCTCGGCCAGGCTGGGCAGCGCGGCCGGACCCGGTTCGCCGTCCGCGGGCGCGGCGCCGGCGGACCGCGCCACGGCCACCGCGGACATGGCGCCGTGCCCCGCGAAGACCGCCTCGACCGCCGTGGCCGCCGACTCCACCGTCAGATAGAGATTCGTCCCGGTGTCCCCGTCGGCCACGGGATAGACGTTGATGGCGTCGATCTCCTCGCGGGCCCGGCCCAGCGCGTCCAGGGCGAGAGCGCACCAGGTCCGCACCGCGGATGCGTCCAATGTCTGCGGCACCTGCGGCACCTGCGCCTCCTTGAGCTGCCGGACGTGGGAGGCAGCGTAGACCCAGGACGGGTCCTTGCCGGTGGACGGCCCTGCCGGGGCCGGGAAGGGGTCCCGCGCGGCCATGGTAGTTTCGTTGTACGGACGCAGTCGTTGTATGCTGCTCCGGTTGCCCGATCCGATCGGGCCTTCCCCCTGGCAGCGCCACTCAGATCCTAGATCTTGATCCCGGCATGCCGGGATCCACCGTAAGAGCATCTGAAGTCTTTGGAGTGACCCGTGGCTGCCAACTGCGACGTCTGCGGCAAGGGGCCGGGCTTCGGCAACAACATCTCGCACTCGCACCGCCGTACGCCCCGTCGCTGGAACCCGAACATCCAGCGCGTCCGTACCGTGGTGGGCGGGACGCCGAAGCGCGTGAACGCTTGCACCTCGTGCATCAAGGCCGGCAAGGTCTCGCGCTGACGCATCTTCCCCACGCTCTGGCTCCGCTCGAGCAGGGGGATTCCCCGTCGCGCGCGGCTACTGCTGGTTCGCTGCTCTGAGCCGGTCCACTTCCCAGTGGACCGGCTTTTTGCTGTACCCACGCGCGGGTGGGCCGTCCCGCCGCCGCCGGGTTGGTGCTCACCGCTCCCGCGGTGAGCACCGCGCCGTCACGACTCGATGTCCCCGAAGTGGTCCCAGCCGCCCTTGTTCGTCCAGGGCGCCCCGTCGACCGTCACCTGCGGCAGCGCGGAGGGGTTGAGCACCTCGCCGATCACCTTCCAGCGGGCGGGCAGCTTCACGTCAGGCGGGAAGGTCGCCACGATGGCGTGGTCCTCGCCCCCGGTGAGCACCCACTGGATCGGGTCGACACCGACGGCCTGCCCGATGTCGTTCATCTGCGAGGGGATGTCGATGTCCCCGGAGCGGACGTCGATGCGCACCTTGCTGGCCTCGGCGATGTGCCCGAGGTCGGCGATCAGCCCGTCGCTGACGTCCGTCATGGACGTCGCGCCGAGCCCGGCGGCCGCGGGACCCGCGTGATACGGCGGTTCCGGGCGCCGGTGCGCCTCCACGAACGCGCGCGGCGAACGAAAACCGCGGGAGAGGACGGCGAAGCCGGCCGCCGACCAGCCCAGCCAGCCCGTCACGGCGACCACGTCGCCGGGCTGCGCGCCGGCCCGGGTCACCGGCTCGTGGTTGCGCAGATCGCCGAGCGCGGTGATCGCCACGGTGATCGTGTCGCCCCGTACGACATCGCCTCCGACCACCGCCGCACCGGCGACCTGGCACTCGTCGCGCAGCCCGTCCATCAGCTCGGACGGCCAGGTGGCGGGCAGTTCGGCCGGGACGACCAGACCGAGCAGCAGTGCCGTCGGCACGGCGCCCATCGCGGCGATGTCCGCGAGGTTCTGCGCGGCCGCCTTGCGTCCCACGTCGTACGCCGTGGACCAGTCGCGGCGGAAGTGCCGGCCCTCCAGGAGGATGTCGGTGCTCGCCACGACCCTGCGGTCGGGCGCGGCGACGACCGCCGCGTCGTCGCCGGGACCGACCCGGACCGCCGGGGTGGTGGTAAGACGCGACGTGAGCTCTTTGATGAGCCCGAACTCCCCCAACTCGCCCACGGTGCCCTTCATCGTCGTACTGCTCCCTCTGCCACGACCGGTGCCCGGTCGCGAGCCGTCTCTGTACTCGGTACGGTCATGTCGACCGTCAACTTGTGCAGTCCGTGCACCCCGGCACGCAAGCCCCAGGCCCCGCGGGTCTCCCCCTGGCGAGCGGCGACACGGTACCGTGGCGTTCCTTTCCCCCACATGATCCTCGTGGCCGCCCTGGAGGTTCCGTGGTACAGGCGTACATCCTGATCCAGACGGAGGTCGGCAAGGCGTCGACCGTCGCCGAATCGATCAACAAGATCTCGGGGGTGATCCAGGCCGAGGACGTGACAGGACCGTACGACGTGATCGTGCGCGCCCAGGCCGACACCGTCGACGAACTCGGCCGCATGGTGGTCGCCAAGGTCCAGCAAGTGGACGGCATCACCCGCACCCTGACCTGCCCGGTCGTGCACCTGTAGCCCCCGTCTACCCTTGGCCGGTGAACATCTTCCGCCACCGGCCCAACGCCTCCGGGCTGTCCGTGCTCGCCCTGTTGATCGCCGTCACCGGCTGCTCCTCAGCAGACGACAGCGCCGCCGCGGTGGTTCCCAGCCCGGACGCGAAGGTCACCGAGCTGTGCCGGAACCTGGACAGGGTGCTGCCGCGGAAGGTGGACGGTCTGGAGCGTGAGGATCCCGGGCCCCGGTCCGCGTTGACCGCGGGCTGGGGAGGCCCGGCGATCATACTGCGCTGCGGTGTGGAGCGGCCCGCCGAGATGCTCGATCCGAAGGCGTCCACCACGGTGGTGAACGGCGTGGGCTGGCTGGTGCAGGAGCACGACGACGGGTCGTACGTCTTCACGTCGAGCCTGCGCAGGGCCTATGTCGAGGTGCGGCTGAGTGCGCAGCAGTCGAAGAAGGGCGCGGGTGCGATCGTGGACCTCGCGAAGTCCGTCAAGAAGGCGATCCCCGAAGGGATCGCCGACTGATCGTGCCGAGGGAGGGTCAGCGCAGTCCGGTCGACCGCCGCAGCGCCGCCCGGACCAGCAGGTCCACGAGCTCCGGGTAGCCGATGCCGCTCGCCTCCCACATCTTCGGGTACATCGAGATCGGCGTGAAACCGGGCATGGTGTTGACCTCGTTGATCACGAACTCCCCGTCCTCGGTGAGGAAGAAGTCCGCGCGGACCAGGCCCTCGCAGGACACCGCCTCGAAGGCGTCGACCGCGAGCCGCTGGACGTCGGCGGTCTGCTCGGGCGTCAGCGGGGCGGGCACGATGCCGGGCGTCGAGTCGATGTACTTGGCCTCGAAGTCGTAGTACGCGTGCGACTGGGCCGGCGGGATCTCGGCGGGCAGGCTGGCCCGCGGCCCGTCCTCGAACTCCAGGACGCCGCACTCGATCTCGCGGCCGCGCAGCAGCGCCTCCACGATGATCTTCGGGTCGTGGCGCCGGGCCTCCTCGATCGCCTCGTCGAGACCGCCGAGGTCGTCGACCTTGGTGATGCCGATCGAGGAACCCGCGCGCGCGGGCTTCACGAACAGCGGCCAGCCGTGCTCGCCGACGAAGTCCACGATCTTCGCGCGGGCGCCCGCGCGGTCGTTCTCCCACTCCCGCGGCCGGATCACCACGTACGGGCCCACCTTCAGCCCGAAGGAGGTGAACACCCGCTTCATGTACTCCTTGTCCTGGCCGACGGCCGAGGCGAGCACACCGGCACCGACGTACGGGACGCCCGAGAGCTCCAGGAGGCCCTGGAGGGTGCCGTCCTCGCCGTACGGACCGTGCAGCACGGGGAAGACGACGTCGACCTCACCGAGCGCCTTGGGGACGGCACCCGGCTCGCTGTAGACGACCTCGCGGTTGGCGGGGTCGACGGAGAGCACCACGCCGCCCTCGCTCCCCTCGGCCAGCTGGTCGACGCTGGGCTGCCGCCGGTCGACGATCGCCATGCGGTCCGGCTCGTCCGCGGTGAGCGCCCAACGGCCGTCCTGGGTGATGCCGATCGGCAGGACGTCGTACTTCGTCCGGTCGATGGCGCGCAGGACGGCGCCGGCCGTGACCACGGAGATCCCGTGTTCGGAGCTGCGACCGCCGAAGACGACGGCCACGCGCGGCTTGCGAGGCGGCTGCTCGGGGCTCTGGGGGAGGTTCTCGGTGCTCATATCGGGTTGAGGGTACCCGGTGGTAGGCGGTCAGTCAGCGCTCCACGACGGCGTTGCCCGCGGCCGTCCGGGTGCCGTCGCTCAGCGTCGTGCCGGTGACAGCGGAGCGTCGCCCCGCGGGCGGTCCCGGCAGCGTCAGCGGCGTTCCGGCTTGGCGCTGCGCGACATCAGTTCCTTGAGCGCGACCACCGGCGGCTTGCCCTCGTGGACGATGTCGACGACCGTCTCCGTGATGGGCATGTCGACGCCGTGCCGACGTGCCAGATCCAGCACGGACTGGCAGGACTTGACGCCCTCGGCGGTCTGCCGGGTGACCGCGATGGTCTCCTGGAGGGTCATGCCCTTGCCCAGGTTGGTGCCGAAGGTGTGGTTGCGCGACAGCGGCGAGGAGCAGGTGGCCACCAGGTCGCCCAGGCCCGCGAGTCCGGAGAAGGTGAACGGGTCCGCGCCCATCGCGAGGCCGAGCCGCGTGGTCTCCGCCAGACCCCGGGTGATCAGCGAACCCTTGGCGTTGTCGCCGAGTCCCATGCCGTCTGCGATGCCGACGGCGAGACCGATCACGTTCTTCACGGCGCCGCCGAGTTCGCTGCCGACGACGTCGGTGATGGTGTACGGGCGGAAGTACGGCGTGTGGCAGGCGGTCTGCAGTCGCCGGGCGACGGCTTCACTGCGGCAGGCGACCACGGAGGCGGCCGGCATGCGTGCGGCGATCTCGCGTGCCAGGTTGGGCCCGGTGACCACGGCGATCCGGTCCTCGCCGACCTTGGCCACGTCCTCGATGACCTCGCTCATCCGCATCGCGGAGCCCAGTTCGACGCCCTTCATGAGGGAGACGAGGACGGTGTCGGGGGCGAGCAGCGGCACCCACTCGGCGAGGTTGCCGCGCAGGGTCTGCGAGGGCACGGCGAGCACGGTGAAGTCGGCGTCGCGCGCGGCCTCGGCGGGGTCCGCGGTGGCCCGCAGGTTCGCCGGGAGTTCGACGCCCGGCAGGTAGTCCGGGTTCGTACGGGTGGAGTTGACCGCTTCGGCGAGTTCGGCGCGGCGCCCCCACAGGGTGACCTCGCACCCCGCGTCGGCGAGCACCATGCCGAAGGCCGTGCCCCACGATCCGGTCCCGAAGACGGCCGCCTTGACCGGCTTGCTCACGCGCCCTGCTCCTCTTCCTGCTGTGCTCTGGCGTTCGCCGCGGCCCTGCGGCGCTGTTCGATGCGTACCTCGCGCGGGTCGAAGGGCTTCTCGGGCGCCTTCTCGCCGCGGATCTCCTCCAGCTGCGTGGTGACGGCGGCCATGATGACCTCGGTGGCCTCCTTGAGGAGGTCGGGGGTCATGTCCCTGCCGTAGAAACGCGAGAGGTCCACCGGCGGGCCCGCCAGCACCCGGTGGGTCTTGCGCGGAAGGACGCTGGGCTTCCTGGCGTACGGCGCCAGGAGTTCGTTGGCGCCCCACTGGGCGACCGGGATCACCGGGCACCTGGTCTCCAGCGCGACCCGGGCGGCGCCCGTCTTGCCCGTCATCGGCCAGCCGTCGGGGTCGCGGGTGAGGGTGCCCTCGGGGTAGAAGGCGACGCATTCGCCGCGTTCCACGGCCTCGATCGCGGCCCGGAACGCGCTGAGCGCGTCGGTGCTCTCGCGATAGACGGGGATCTGTCCGGTGCCGCGCATCGCGGCACCCACGAAGCCCTTGCGGAAAAGCGCGGCCTTCGCCAGGAATCGAGGAACCCGCCCGGTGTTGTACTGAAAGTGCGCGTAGGCGAAGGGATCCACATGCGAATTGTGGTTCACCGCGGTGATAAAGCCGCCCTCAGCCGGAATGTTCTCCATTCCGCGCCAGTCCCGCTTGAGCAGAACCACCAGCGGCGGTTTGCACAGGACCGCTGCGAAGCGGTACCAGAAGCCGATTCTGCGGCGGGGCACGCGGACACCTTCCTCTTGGGCCTGGGGGCCCGCACAAGTGTCACCCGGGGCCGCCGGTCTGTCGAGAACACCGTACGCCCCGGCCGCGGGCCCGCTCCGGGGCGCGGGTCACAATGGGCGCGACAAGAGGGGACGGAACGCTCGTGCAGTGGACCTTGGTGATACCGCTCAAATCCCTGGCGCGAGCCAAGAGCAGGCTCTCGGACACCGCCGGGGACGTGCTGCGCCCGGGTCTCGCCCTCGCTTTCGCCCAGGACACCGTCGCGGCGGCGCTGGCCTGTGCCGCGGTCCGGGATGTGGCGGTCGTCACGGGTGATTCCGTGGCCGGACGCGAGCTGGCGTCCCTGGGAGCCCGGATTGTCCCCGACGAACCCGCGGGCGGGCTGAACGCGGCTCTCGCGCACGCGGCAGCGATCGTCCGTTCCCGGAGTCCCGAAAGCGCGGTGGCCGCGCTGAACGCCGATCTTCCCGCACTGCGTCCCGCCGAATTGGAACGGGTACTCGATGCCGCCGCGGAATTCCCCCGCGCTTTTCTCGCCGATGCCGCGGCAATCGGCACCACGCTGCTGGCCGCCACCCCGGGCCGGGAATTGCTGCCGTCCTTCGGCACCGCCTCCCGCGCGCGTCACCGGGCGTCGGGTGCCGTGGAGCTGGCGCCCGACGCGGTGGAGTCGGTACGCCAGGACGTGGACACCGGCGACGACCTGCGGGCGGCGCTTGCGCTGGGGGTGGGCGCCCGCACGGCAGCGGCGGCCGCCCGGCTGCTGATCCCGGGCCGGCCCGCCGGGCCTCCGGGCCCGCCGGCGCCCTGACCCGCCCCCCTCGGGACCAGTCCGCGGATCCCCGGCCGCACGTCCCGGACCTCGGGACGTGCGCAGGCTGCCCAGGCCCTAGGCTTCCCCCATGCAGGCGACCACGTACACGTACGACCCCGAGACCCGCAGCGGCCAGGTGCTGCTGGACGACGGCACCCCGGTGCCCTTCGACGCACCGGCGTTCGACGCGGGCGCCCTGCGGCTGCTGCGCCCGGGCCAGCGGGTGCGCATCGAGGTCGAGGGCGAGGGCGCGTCCCGCCGGATCACACTCGTCACCCTGCACACGTTCTGACCGCGCTCCTGCCGCCCCCGGACACGCCGCGGGCCGGGCTCCCGAGGGGAGCCCGGCCCGGCGCGTGAGTGGCCCTGCGCCCCTGCTACCTGCGGGCGGTGGCCTTCTTGGCGGTGGTCTTGCGAGCCGTCGACTTCTTGGCGGGGGCCTTGGTGGCCGTCGCCTTCTTGGCCGGGGCCTTCTTCGCGGCGCCCGTCGCCTTCTTGGCGGTGGTCTTGCTGGCCGCGGTCTTCTTGGTGCCCGTGGCGGCCTTCTTGGCGGTGGTCTTCTTCGCCGTGGTCTTCTTCGCCGTGGCGGTGGTCTTCTTCGCCGGCGTCGCCGTCGTCTTCTTGGCGGTCGTCTTCTTCGCGGCGCCCGTCGCCTTCTTGGCGGTGGTCTTCTTGGCCGCGGCCTTCTTGACCGTCGCGGAAGCACCACCGGAAAGGCTGCCCTTCGGCGCCTTCTTCACGGAGACCTCGCCACCGCGCGGCAGCTTCTTCGAGCCGCTCACCAGGTCCTTGAAGCCCTGACCGGCGCGGAAGCGCGGCACCGAGGTCTTCTTGACCCGAACGCGCTCCCCCGTCTGCGGGTTGCGGGCGTAGCGGGCCGGGCGGTCGACCTTCTCGAAGGAACCGAAGCCGGTGACCGAGACCCTTTCCCCGGCGACGACCGCACGGACGACCGCGTCCAGTACGGCGTCGACCGCGTCGGCGGCCTGCTGACGCCCGCCGACCTTGTCCGCAATCGCTTCTACGAGCTGCGCCTTGTTCACGTCTTCCCCTTCGGAGACATTGCCAGAACGAAAGTGTTCAAGCGTTTTCGCACGTTAGGCAGATATATACCGCAAATCAAACACGAAACGGGCTAATCACCCTTGTGCCGCAACGAACTCGGGCTGTCGCGGAGTTCTCAGCGTTCCTCTTCCGGGATTCGACCCTCGTCGAGGTCAGCCATGAACCGCTCCAGACGCCTTGCCGCATCGGCGAGATCGTGCTTGGCCACGGCCGTAATGACCAGCAGCTTCCGGGTCAGCGCCATCCGTACGCCCTCCGGGACTTGCAGTGTGCGCACTTGTGTGTGCGCTTCCTTGAGTTGGGCCGCGACCGCCGTATAGAGCTCGAGTTGGCCGTCGCGTTCCATGCACAGATTGTGCCATCTGGGGCGAGTTGTCGCCTGCGCAGGGGGCAACTGCGGCCCGTGGCGGCCTTCCGAACACCCCGGCGCAGCACGGCTTTCCGGTTCACGTACCCCGCCAACCACCGCCTTAACGTGGGGAGTTGGCAGGTCGGCCGGGTGCGGCCGAAGGGCCCGGGAGGCAGACACGGCTGTACCCCCAACCGTCCACGATTGGGGGTACAGAGGGGTGTTGCGGGTGGCTGAAACCAGCCTTGTTTCAGCCGCTCGTCCGGTCCATGTGTCAGACCCGGAGCGTCTTCGGCTTGTACGAAGGGCGCTTCGCCTCGTACGCGGAGATGTCGCCCTCGTTCTGCAGGGTGATGGAGATGTCGTCCAGGCCGTTCAGCAGCCGCCAGCGGGCGTTCTCGTCTAGCTCGAAGGCGGCGGTGATGCCTTCGGCGCGCACCTCGCGGGCCTCCAGGTCCACCGTGATCTCGGTCTGCGGGTCGTTCTCGGTGAGTTCCTGGAGCGCGTCCACGATGCGCTGCTCCAGAACCACGGTGAGCAGGCCGTTCTTCAGCGAGTTGCCGCGGAAGATGTCGGCGAAGCGGGACGAGATCACGGCCTTGAAGCCGTAGTTCTGCAGCGCCCAGACGGCGTGCTCGCGCGAGGAGCCCGTGCCGAAGTCGGGGCCGGCGACCAGGACCGTGGCGCCGTCGCGCTCGGGCTGGTTGAGGATGAACGACGGGTCTTTGCGCCAGGCCTCGAACAGCCCGTCCTCGAAGCCGTCCCTGGTCACCTTCTTGAGCCAGTGGGCCGGGATGATCTGGTCGGTGTCGACGTTGCTGCGGCGCAGCGGGACGGCCCGGCCGGTGTGCGTGGTGAATGCTTCCATGGCTTCTCAGACTCCAGCGGGCGTACGGGCGGCAGGCGCGTCGGACAGGTCGGCCGGGGAGGCCAGATGGCCCAGCACGGCGGTGGCGGCGGCGACCTGCGGCGAGACCAGATGCGTCCGGCCGCCCTTGCCCTGCCTGCCCTCGAAGTTGCGGTTGGAGGTGGACGCGGAGCGCTCGCCGGGGGCCAGCTGGTCGGGGTTCATGCCCAGACACATCGAGCAGCCCGCGTGCCGCCATTCGGCGCCGGCCTGCTTGAAGACCACGTCCAGACCCTCGGAGACGGCCTGCAGACCGACCCGCGCGGAGCCCGGGACGACCAGCATCCGTACGCCGTCGGCGACTTTGCGGCCCTCGACGATCGAGGCGGCCGCGCGCAGGTCCTCGATGCGGCCGTTGGTGCACGAGCCCACGAAGACGGTGTCCACCTTGATCTCGCGCAGCGGCCGGCCAGCGGTCAACCCCATGTACTCCAGGGCCTTTTCGGCGGCCAGGCGCTCCGAAGCGTCCTCGTACGAAGCCGGGTCGGGGACGTCCGCCGAAAGGGGTGCGCCCTGGCCCGGGTTGGTGCCCCAGGTGACGAACGGCGCCAGCGAGGTGGCGTCGATGACGACCTCGGCGTCGAATTGCGCGTCCGCGTCCGACTTCAGGGTCTTCCAGTACGCGACGGCGGCGTCCCAGTCCTCGCCCTCGGGGGCGTGGTCGCGGCCCTTGATGTACTCGAAGGTGGTCTCGTCGGGGGCGATCATGCCCGCGCGGGCGCCGGCCTCGATCGACATGTTGCAGATGGTCATCCGGGCTTCCATCGAGAGCTTCTCGATGGCCGGTCCGCGGTATTCCAGGATGTAGCCCTGGCCGCCGCCGGTGCCGATCCTGGCGATGATCGCCAGGATCAGGTCCTTGGCGGTGACGTCCTCGGGCAGTTCGCCCTCGACCGTGATGGCCATGGTCTTCGGGCGGGCCAGCGGCAGCGTCTGGGTGGCCAGCACGTGCTCGACCTGCGAGGTGCCGATGCCGAACGCCAGCGCGCCGAAGGCGCCGTGCGTGGAGGTGTGGGAGTCGCCGCAGACCACGGTGGTGCCCGGCTGGGTCAGGCCCAGCTGCGGTCCCACCACGTGGACGACGCCCTGTTCCACGTCGCCCAGGGAGTGCAGCCGGACACCGAACTCGGCGCAGTTCTTGCGCAGCGTCTCCAGCTGGGCCCGGGAGACCGGGTCCGCGATGGGCTTGTCGATGTCGAGGGTCGGGGTGTTGTGATCCTCGGTGGCGATGGTGAGGTCGAGGCGGCGCACGGGACGGCCGGCCTGCCGCAGGCCGTCGAAGGCCTGCGGGCTGGTCACCTCGTGCAGCAGGTGCAGATCGATGAAGAGGAGGTCGGGCTCGCCCTCGGCGCGCCGGACGACGTGGTCGTCCCAGACCTTCTCCGCGAGTGTCCTACCCATCGCTTTCCCTCCGGCCGGCCTGTGTGGCGCCGGCCCAACTAGAGATCTCCGGGGCGGCGACGCTCGTACCCCTCGTACCTGACGTCTGCCACCGGGCCCGTTGGTCCGCGGGCCGCTGTGCTTACCAGGGTGGCGCCTTCCACGGAAAATTGAACTTGCGTTTCACAGAGTGAGACGCGAGTATCGTTTCATGGACAACAGTAGCGGCGTAGGAGTTCTGGACAAGGCAGCCCTTGTCCTGAGCGCCCTGGAGTCCGGACCGGCCACCCTCGCAGGGCTGGTCGCGGCGACCGGGCTGGCACGACCCACGGCACATCGGCTCGCCGTGGCACTCGAACACCACCGCATGGTGGCGCGCGACATGCAGGGCCGTTTCATTCTCGGCCCGCGGCTCGCCGAGCTGGCCGCGGCCGCGGGCGAGGACCGCCTGCTCGCGACGGCGGGCCCGGTGCTCACGCATCTGCGCGACATCACGGGTGAGAGCGCGCAGCTCTACCGCCGGCAGGGCGACATGCGTATCTGTGTCGCCGCGGCCGAGCGGCTCTCGGGCCTGCGGGACACCGTCCCGGTGGGCTCGACGCTCACCATGAAGGCGGGCTCCTCGGCCCAGATCCTGATGGCCTGGGAGGAGCCCGAGCGTCTGCACCGCGGTCTGCAGGGCGCCCGCTTCACGGCGACGGCCCTCTCGGGCGTACGGCGCCGGGGCTGGGCCCAGTCGATCGGTGAGCGCGAGCCGGGCGTGGCGTCCGTCTCCGCGCCGGTCCGCGGCCCGTCGAACCGCGTGGTCGCCGCCGTCTCGGTCTCCGGACCGATCGAGCGGCTGACCCGTCACCCGGGGCGCATGCACGCCCAGGCGGTCATCGACGCCGCCGGACGCCTCTCCGAGGCCCTGCGCCGCACGGGCTGACCCGGATCGGGGGCGGGGCCGGCCTCAACGCCGCGGCAGGCCCTCCCCCTTCCCAGACGCCCCTGCGCCCGGGTCACGAACTCCCAGGGTCCCCCGCGCCCAGCCGGGCCTTCCGCTCTCGCGCCTCGTCGGCCCGCGCCACGCGCGCCCGCCGCTCCCCTGCCACGCCTTCCCGCCCCCGGGCTCAGCGCAGCCCGGGCTCCCCGGCACCGGTTTCCCCCGCCACAGCACCCTCCGCCGCCACGGACCCGTCCGGCGTCGCGGGCTCCCCCGGCCGGGCCGACCGGTGCGCGAACCGGTCGGCCGCGCGCCGCCCCCGCTTCTCCAGCGGCAGGACACCGTGCGCCGCCGCGAGGCCGAAGGGCGGCATGTCGACGTAGATCGACTCGTACGACCCCTCCGGTACGACGTAGGCCTCGTGCCACAGCCCGACGTGCTGACGCACCTTGCCCGCCCGCTCCTTGCGGTTGACGATCGTCCACGCCCGGTGATGCAACATGTCGGGCGCCGCCGCGTACGCGTAGAGCTTCTCCTTGGACTCCCAGTACTGGACCACGTAGTACGTCCGCGGGGAGGCGGTCAGCAGGACGTGGCCGAGCAGTCCCCGGCTCCTGTCGGCGGCCAGTTCGCGCAGCATGCGGGGCATCGCGAGGAGGACCGGCAGCCAGTGGTGCACCGCCCAGAAGTGGTTGACGCGCATGCCGATCAGCAGGACGACCACGTCCCCCTCGGCGGCTGCGGTGATGCGGCCCTCGATCGGCTTGGCGAACATGTCGGCCCCCCGGGTTGGATAACGGCACTATCCAAGTGCCTGATGCTTGGATAGTGCCGTTATCCAGGGAGGGGCGCAAGACATGCGGCTGACGGAACTGAGCGAGCGAAGCGGTGTGTCCCTCGCGACGATCAAGTACTACCTGCGCGAAGGGCTGTTGGCGCCGGGCCGCCGGGTCGGCGCGACGACCGCCGAGTACGACGAGAGCCACCTGCGCCGGCTGCGGCTGGTGCGTGCCCTGATCCAGGTCGGCCGGGTGCCGGTGGCCACGGCCAGGGAGATCCTCGGTCATGTCGACGACGACTCCCTCGGCCGCACGATCCGGCTGGGCGCGGCCCTGTGGGCGCTGCCGCAGGAGCCCGAGCCCGACGAGGCGGACCCCGCCGTGGTGACCGCGCGCCGCGAGGTGGACCGGCTGCTGGAGATGCTGGGCTGGGACACGGCGCGGGAGTTGAGCACGCTCTCCCCCGTGCACCGCTCGCTGGTGACGGCGGTGGCCACGCTCATCCGGCTCGGCTATCCCTGGAACGCCGAACTCATGGCGCCCTACGCGGAGTTGATGCACCGGGCGGCCGTGCGCGACCTGGACTTCGTGGAGACGCATCCGTCCGAGGCGGAGAAGGTGGAGACGGCGGTCGCGGCGGCGATCCTCTTCGAGCCGGTCCTGAAGGCGCTGCACCGGCTGGCACAGGAGGAGGAGTCGGCGCGGCGGTACGGCATCGAGTGAGGTGGTACGGCTCACACGGGGACGACGGCGCCTGTGGCCGTACGGGTGGCGAGAGGGCGGGGTACGCCGAAGGGCCCCCACCGGAGTGGAGGCCCTTCGAACCGCGTACCCCCGACCGGATTCGAACCGGCGCTACCGCCTTGAGAGGGCGGCGTGCTAGGCCGCTACACAACGGGGGCGAGGATCACAGGGATCCAGCTGGGCTACCAGGACTCGAACCTAGAACAACGGAACCAGAAACCGTCGTGTTGCCAATTACACCATAGCCCAATGGTGGTCTAGACCACCGCGTACCCCCGACCGGATTCGAACCGGCGCTACCGCCTTGAGAGGGCGGCGTGCTAGGCCGCTACACAACGGGGGCCCTAGCGATCCTGCATGAGAGTCAGCGGGTGCGACCCGGACTGTCCCCCTGGGAAGGATCTGTACCCCCGACCGGATTCGAACCGGCGCTACCGCCTTGAGAGGGCGGCGTGCTAGGCCGCTACACAACGGGGGCCTTGCAGAGACTGGACTCTGCGATGCAGATAAGCTCTGCGAGCTGGCCTACCAGGACTCGAACCTAGACTAACGGAACCAGAAACCGTCGTGCTGCCAATTACACCATAGGCCACTGAAACACCATCCCCGTGGGGATTCTGTTTTAGCGTGCGCCTCGGGGTTCCGGCCTTTCGGCCCGCTCTCCGGCGGCGCAGGAAGAACATTACCCGAAGGTGGACGGCGCTCCAAAACGGGTATCGGCGCCGAGGAGCGCGGGGAGTTCGGCCAGCGAGGCGATCCGGCGCGGGCCCGCGGCCGGCACGGCCGTGACGGTGTGGGCACCGTCACGGTCGATCCACACGGAGAGCAGTCCCGCGTCGAGGGCGCCCCGGCCGTCGATCTCCGGGTGGTCGCCGACGTACGCGACCTGGTGCGGGGGCAGCCCGAGGGCGTCGCAGGCCGCGTGGAAGGCCTCCGGAGCGGGCTTGGAGACGCCCAGCTCGGCGGCGCACAGCACGGCCTCGAAGCGGTCCCGCACCCCGAGGACGCGCAGCTTGCGATCCTGCACGTGGAGGCTGGAGTTGGACAGGACCGCGTGGCGGTGACTGGTGGCGAGCGCGTCCAGGACGGGCAGCACGTCCGGGAAGAGGGCCCAGACGGCCTCGTAGTGCCCGAGGTAGCGCTGGAACCAGGCGTCGGCCTCCGCGTCGGTCAGTTCCCGCGCGAGGAAGGCCCGTACCCGGTCCCGGCGCTGCTCCTCGAAGGTGGCCTCCCCCGCCGCGAACCGCGCCCACTGCCGGTCGGTGTGCTCCCGCCAGTGGGCGAGGGCCTGCTCGACGGTCCCGTACGCGTCGAGCAGGCCCTCGGCGGCCAGGTGCCCGCGCATGCCGGACCGGTCGGCGCTGGTGTAGTCGAAGATCGTGTCGTCGATGTCCCAGATCACGGCCTTGATGCCCATGGTCCGACGGTAGCTCCGGGCGGGGGCGCCTGTCCGGTGGTCGGACGGGAACGGGGTGCGCCGAGGGGGCGGCGTCCGGTGCGGACGCCGCCCCCTCGGTGTGCCGTGCGGTTACGCCGCTAGCCGGGCCAGGGCGGCGTCGACGCGGGCCAGGGTCTTCTCCTTGCCCAGGATCTCCAGGGACTCGAAGAGCGGCAGGCCGATCGTGCGGCCGGTGACGGCGACCCGGACGGGGGCCTGGGCCTTGCCGAGCTTGAGGCCGTGCTCCTCACCGGCGGCCAGGACGGCCTCCTTGAGGGACTCGGGGCTCGACCAGTCGGCCGCCTCCAGCCTGGCGCGCGCCGTGCGCAGAAGCGCGTCCGACCCCTCCTTCATGGCCTTGGTCCAGTGCGCCTCGTCGAAGACCGGCTCCGCCAGGAACAGGAAGTCGACGTTGTCCGTGATCTCGGAGAGGACCTTGAGGCGGGTCTGCGCGTGCGGCGCGACGGCCAGCCACTTCGCCTCGTCGAAGTCCTCCGGCGCCCAGGGGGCGAAGGGGGCCTTCAGCCAGGGCGCGCAGCGCTCGGTGAAGTCCTTCACGTCGAGCAGGCGGATGTGGTCGGCGTTGATCGCCTCGGCCTTCTTGAGGTCGAAGCGGGCCGGGTTGGGGTTCACGTCCGCGATGTCGAAGGCGGCGACCATCTCGTCGACGGAGAAGATGTCGCGGTCCGCGGAGAGCGACCAGCCCAGCAGGGAGAGGTAGTTGAGCAGGCCCTCCGGGAGGAAGCCGCGCTCGCGGTAGAGGTTCAGCGAGGACTGCGGGTCGCGCTTGGAGAGCTTCTTGTTGCCCTCGCCCATGACGTACGGCAGGTGGCCGAAGGCCGGGGTCTCCTTGGCGATGCCCAGCTCCCGCAGCGCCTTGTAGAGGGCGATCTGCCGCGGGGTGGAGGAGAGCAGGTCCTCGCCGCGCAGGACGTGGGTGATCTCCATCAGCGCGTCGTCGACGGGGTTGACCAGTGTGTAGAGCGGGGCGCCGTTCGCGCGGACGATGCCGTAGTCCGGCACGTTCTCCGGGAGGTAGGTGATCTCGCCGCGGACCAGGTCCGTGAAGGTGACCGGCTCGTCGGGCATGCGGAAGCGGACGATGGGCGTACGGCCCTCGGTCTCGTAGGCGGCCTTCTGCTCGGCGGTCAGCTCGCGGCAGTGGCCGTCGTAGCCGGACGGCCTGCCGGCGGCGCGGGCGGCGTCGCGGCGGGTGTCCAGTTCCTCCGTGGAGCAGTAGCAGTGGTACGCGTGACCGGCGTCCAGCAGCTTCCGCGCGACGTCCTTGTAGAGGTCCATGCGCTGCGACTGGCGGTACGGCGCGTGCGGGCCGCCGACCTCGGGGCCCTCGTCCCAGTCGAAGCCCAGCCAGCGCATCGAGTCGAGCAGCTGCCGGTAGGACTCCTCGGAGTCGCGGGCCGCGTCGGTGTCCTCGATGCGGAAGACGAGCGTGCCTTCGTGGTGCCGGGCGAACGCCCAGTTGAACAGGGCGGTGCGGACCAGGCCCACGTGGGGGTTGCCGGTCGGGGACGGACAGAAACGTACGCGTGGGGGCACCCCCTGTCCGGCCGGGGTCGAGGGACTGGGGGAGTTCGCGTTAGCCACGCTTGATCACCTTGTTGGTGAGAGTGCCGATGCCTTCGATGGTGACGGCGACCTCGTCGCCGACGTTGAGGGGGCCGACCCCCGCGGGGGTGCCCGTGAGGATCACGTCGCCGGGGAGCAGCGTCATGGCCTCGGTGATGTTGACGATCAGGTCCTCGACGGAGTGGATCATCTCGCTGGTCCGGCCGAGCTGGCGCTGCTGCCCGTTGACCGTGCACTGGATGGTGATGCCCTCGGCGATGGCCGACAGCTCGAGGTCCGTCTCCACCCAGGGGCCGAGCGGGCAGGAGGAGTCGAAGCCCTTGGCCCGCGCCCACTGCTTCTCGCGCTTCTGCACGTCGCGCGCGGTGACGTCGTTGGCGCAGGTGAAGCCGAGGATGACGTCCTTGACGCGCTCGCGCGGGACCTCGCGGCACATGCGGCCGATGACCACCGCGAGCTCCGCCTGGTGGTGCAGCTCGTTCGAGAAGGAGGGGTAGGCGATCTCGTCGCCGGGGCCGGTGACGGAGGTCGACGGCTTGAAGAAGGCGAACGGGGCCTCGGGCACCTCGTTGCCGAGTTCCCGCGCGTGGTCCGCGTAGTTGCGGCCGAAGGCGACGACCTTGTTCGGGAGCACGGGAGGCAGCAGCCTGACCTTGCTCAGCGGGACCTTCGTGCCGGAGAGCTCGAAGTCCGCGAACGGGATGCCCTTGATGATGTCGAGGACGAGCTCGTCCGGCCTGTCGCCCTCGACCGCGCCGAAAGCGACGTTGCCGTCGATGGAGAATCTGGCGATGCGCACGGGTTCCTGGCGCCCCTCTGCTGAGCCGGCTGGAGTCTGACGCTCCAGGCTAACGCGGCAGGGGGCGGGCATCTCGCGCGTGTCGCGCGGTGCGATCGGGCCGCCGCCGGCGCGGACGGCGGCCGGGGTGCGCCCTACTCGGCGACGGCCGCCGCGACCGGGGCTTCCATCAGGATCGTGCGGCGGGGGTTGGCGGTCTGCGCGGGAAGCTCCACGGAGTGCTCCTGCCGCTCCGGCGTCTGCAGTTCTTCGGCGTCGGTGAGGTGCGCCAGCGTCGTGCGTCGCGGGTTGGCAATGTTGTGGAACATCATCGTGGTCTTCACTGGTGTTCTCGACCTCGTGGGTGCGGGCGCCCCGCGCGCCCCGGGGGGCGTCGCGCGGGCGCGGGTTGTCGGATTCGCCATCCCTGTAAAGCGTCAGGCTAAACATGCGATTCCCCGGCGATGGCGTGAAGACGCCATGATTGCCGTGTGAGTTTGCTCACTGAGTAGTGGGCATAAGGCGCGAAGTGGACAGGCATCCCTACCCGGCGAAACGGACATTGCTCCACTGAAGCCCGCATTCCGCTCCCGATCATGGCGACTGGGACACCGGGTCCACCCCATGGACTCGTACACATATGCCCCTTATGAAGGGGATCGCTTTGCACGTCTCGTGACGCGCCCCTCACAAGGTGTCACAGTGGTCACAGCCTGACACTCGGGCCTTGTTGGAGATCCGGCACTGTGCTGGAATTCCACGGACCGCCGCGGGATGGAACCGGCGCGCAGGGGCGCAACGCAGCGCCGAGTGGCGGCGGGAAAGGGGAGCCAGCGCCGGTCACTCACGACCACCAGGGGGCGCACTGCGCCCTTGAACGACGCCGACACCGTCCCACCGCCTGTGCGGAGGGACGCCTGGTCCAGAGGTTGCGACGCTAGTGCAGGGACGTTTCAAGAGGGATGGCAGCGCTTCGGCGGAGCCGGAGCCGCACGGCGGGACCGACCGCGGTTCCTCGCCCCAGCACGCCCAGAACCCGGGACCGGCAGAGGTCGGCGGTGGCAGCGGTGACCGTTCCGCGCGCCCCGGCGCGAAGGGTGCCGGCACACCCGCCGCCGCGACGGTGGCGGCCCCGACCGGCCCCGGCTCCCGAATAGCACTGCGCAACTGGCGCATCTCCACCCGTCTGGTCTCGCTGCTCGCCCTCCCCGTGGTCGCCGCGACCTCGCTCGGCGCGCTGCGCATCAACCAGTCCATGGACGACATCCAGCAGCTCGACAACATGCGGCTGCTGACGGACATGACCAAGCAGGCCACCGAGCTCGCCGTCGCGCTCCAGGACGAGCGCGACCAGTCGGCCGGACCGCTCGCCCACGGCGGCACCGCGGCCGACTTCACCGTCAAGGGCGTCCGCGGCAAGACGGACGACGCGAGCAAGGCGTTCCTGCAGGGCACCCAGGAGATCGACGACGCGAGCGGCGAGGGCCAGCTCACGGGCGTCCGCGACAGCATCGTCGGCATCGCGAGCGAACTGGGCGGCCTCAACACCATTCGCAACAACGCCTACAAGGACGCGAAGAACTCCACGCAGACCGTCGAGGCGTACCACCGCCTCATCTCCCAGCTGCTCGACCTCTCCCAGGACATGGCCGAGGCGACCAGCAACCCGGAGATGATCCAGCGCACCCGCGCCCTGTCGGCCTTCTCCTCCGCCAAGGAGTACGCGTCGGTCCAGCGGGCCGTCATCGCCGCGGCGCTGCCCGCGAGCGACAAGACCTTCGGCTCGCTGTCCGCGAACGACCGGCTGTACGCCCTCTCGGCCCAGACCAGCCAGAAGTCCGAGCTGGAGAGCTTCGAGAACATCTACGGCGACGGCGCCGAGGACCTGACGAAGACCATCGACGCGAACAACCCCACGATCAAGTCGGCGGACCGGTACGCGGGCCGCGTGCTGAGCAGCGAAGCCGGCATGCGCTCGCAGGACAAGCGCTCGTACAGGGACTGGATCGACGCCGACTCCAGCAAGATCGAGCTGATGTCGAAGATCGAGCTGACGCTGCTCAACCAGATGGAGCAGAAGGCTCGTGAGCTGCGCAGCGAGTCCGAGCGCGAAGCGATCATCTCCGGTGCGCTGATCCTGCTCGTCCTCGGTGTCTCCCTGGTCGGTGCCTTCGTCGTGGCCCGGTCCATGATCCGCTCGCTGCGCCGGCTGCAGGACACCGCGACCCGGGTCGCCCAGGACCGGCTGCCCGAGCTGGTCAAGCAGCTGTCCGAGTCCGACCCGCAGGACGTCGACACCTCGGTCGAGTCGGTCGGTGTGCACTCCCGGGACGAGATCGGCCAGGTGGCCGCGGCCTTCGACGACGTGCACCGCGAGGCCGTCCGGCTGGCCGCCGAGCAGGCGCTCCTCCGGGGCAACGTCAACGCGATGTTCACCAACCTCTCGCGCCGCTCGCAGGGCCTCATCCAGCGTCAGCTCTCGCTCATCTCCGAGCTGGAGTCCCGCGAGGCCGACCCGGACCAGCTGTCCTCGCTGTTCAAGCTCGACCACCTCGCCACCCGTATGCGCCGTAACGGCGAGAACCTCCTCGTGCTCGCCGGTGAGGAGCCGGGCCGCCGGTGGACCCGTCCGGTCCCGCTGGTCGACGTGCTCCGCGCCGCGGCGTCCGAGGTGGAGCAGTACGAGCGCATCGAACTGTCCTCGGTCCCGACGACCGAGGTCGCCGGCCGGGTCGTCAACGACCTCGTGCACCTGCTCGCCGAGCTGCTGGAGAACGCGACCTCGTTCTCCTCCCCGCAGACCAAGGTCAAGGTCACCGGTCACGCCCTGCCGGACGGCCGCGTGCTGATCGAGATCCACGACACCGGCATCGGCCTCTCGCCCGAGGACCTCGCGGCGATCAACGAGCGGCTCGCCTCGCCGCCCACCGTGGACGTGTCGGTCTCCCGCCGCATGGGTCTGTTCGTGGTCGGCCGCCTGTCGCAGCGTCACGGCATCCGCATCCAGCTGCGCCCGTCCGACTCCGGCGGCACGACGGCTCTCGTCATGCTGCCCGTCGACGTCGCCCAGGGCGGCAAGAAGGTTCCCGGCAAGCCGGGCCAGGGCGCTCCGGTCACCGGTGGTCCGGCGGCCGCGCAGGCCGCCGCAGGCGTCGCCGCGGCCCGCCGCGGCAACGGCCAGGGCGGACCGGCTCTCGGCGGAGGCGCTCCCGCCGCCGGCGGCGGGCTCCTCGGTGCCGCGCCGCAGCGCGGCCAGGTGGGCGCCGGCCAGGGGTCTCGCGCCGCACTGCCCGGCAGCAACCAGGGCGGTCGCCCCGGAGCGCGCGGGCCGCAGGGTCCCGCCCTGCCGGCGCAGCACAACCCGGGCAACCCGTCGCAGGGCAGGCCGGCTCCGGCCGGTGCCGGCGCGGGCGGGTACGGCCAGAGCGCGCCGGGCGCCCCGCAGGGCCTCCAGGCCGCCGGGACCGGCGTACCGCAGAACTTCAACGAGGGCACCGGCACCCGCCGGGGCGGCTTCGGGGACGCCGGAACCGGAACGCAGCAGGGCGGCTTCGGCGACGCGGTGCCCGGTGCGCAGCAGGCCGGTCCCGCGGCCGCACCCCCGCAGCAGCCCAAGGAGTCCCGCGGCCGCCGCAGGCCGCAGCTGCCCGGGCGCGGCGGCGCGCGTGCCGAGCTGCCCGGCGGCAACGCCCAGCAGCGGCCGAGCTGGAGCGACGAGAACGCCCAGCCGCCGGTGCCGCGTGCCTCGCTCGACGCCCCGCGCGGACACGAGGAGCCGGACCCGCTGTCCTCGACCTCGCGGCTGCCGCGCGTCGACGACCGTCAGGGCCCGGGCTCGACGTCGGAGACCCCCCGGACCGACGACCGCCAGGGACCCGGCGCCACCTCGGAGTTCGCCCGCCCCGACTACGACGCCCCGCGCCCCGGCGCGGCGGCTGCGCAGAACACCGGGTCGTACGCCCGCCCCGATCTCTACGGCTCCACGAACCCGGCGTCCGCGTCGGCCACGGGACAGTTCCCGGCGCCCGGTTACGGCGCTCAGGACCCGTCGGCCACCGGCCAGTTCCAGCAGCCGCAGGTCAACGGGGCCGGGGGGCCGGCCGACTTCGGCGCGCCCCGTCCGCCCGCCCCGCAGCGTCAGCAGCCGCAGCAGCGTCCCGCGCGTCCGCAGGAGCCCGAGGCCCTGCCGCCGGCGGGTCCGGGCGACGGCCGTACGCCGCTGTACGACACGCTGGAGACCAACTGGTTCCACGGTCAGGCCCAGGGCGGCCAGGCGCAGCCCGGTCAGCCGCAGGGCGGCCAGGCGCAGCCTCAGGGCGGTCCGGTGCCGGGCGGTCAGACCCCGGGCGGCCGGCACAACGGCTCCCAGGGTCCCCAGCAGGCTTTCCAGCAGCAGTCGCAGGCACCGGCCGCACCCTCGCGGCCCGGCGGCCCGTCGGCTTCCTCCTCGTGGCGCAGCTCTCCGAACGACGATCTCGTCCGGCAGGCAGAGCGCGTCCGTCAGCCGTCGGCAGGCGGGGTCACCACCTCAGGCCTGCCGCGCCGCGTCCCGCGTGCGAACCTCGTCGCGGGCACGGCTCAGCAGCAACAGCACCAACCCGGTCCGCAGGTATCGCGTGCGCCCGATGACGTACGCGGCCGGCTGACCAATCTCCGACGGGGCATCCAGCAGGGTCGCCAGGCCGGTAGTGGCCAGACCGGCAGCTTCCCCAGCCCCACTCACCAGCAGGAGCACTAGTTGAGCCCGATGAGCCAGGCGGCACAGAATCTGAACTGGTTGATCACCAACTTCGTGGACAACACCCCAGGGGTGTCCCACACCGTCGTCGTGTCCGCCGACGGACTCCTTCTGGCCATGTCCGAAGGCTTCCCGCGCGATCGCGCCGACCAGCTCGCGGCGGTCGCGTCCGGGCTCACCTCGCTCACGGCCGGGGCCTCCCGGATCTTCGAGGGCGGCACGGTGGCCCAGACCGTCGTGGAGATGGAGCGCGGCTTCCTCTTCCTGATGTCCGTCTCGGACGGATCGTCGCTGGCGGTCCTCTCCCACCCCGAGTGCGACATCGGCCTCGTCGGCTACGAGATGGCACTGCTCGTCGACCGCGCGGGCGCCGTGCTCACGCCCGACCTGCGTGCCGAACTACAGGGAAGTCTGCTCCACTGACGGCCCTGGTTCCAGCGAACTCACGCAATCACCGTCCGGCCGACACAATCCCCCCACCGGCCCTTCCCGACGGCACGACTGACCGACTTGCTGTCCCGCCCGGAGGATTCATGACCCCGCCCACCGCCTCTCATGATCCGTACGCAGAGCCGTACGGGGACGAGGGCGACCAGCCGCTGGTACGTCCCTATGCGATGACCGGCGGCCGGACCCGGCCGCGCTACCAGCTCGCCATCGAGGCGCTGATCAGCACCACGGCGGACCCGGCGCAGCTGATGGGGCTGCTCCCCGAGCACCAGCGAATATGCCACCTCTGCCGAGAGGTGAAGTCGGTGGCCGAAGTATCGGCCCTGCTGTCCATGCCTCTGGGTGTGGCCAGGATTCTTGTCGCGGACCTCGCCGAGGCCGGACTCGTCGCCATCCACCAGCCGGGCGGCGACGAGAACAACGGCGGTGCACCGGACGTGACACTGCTCGAAAGGGTGCTCAGTGGACTTCGCAAGCTCTGACGGAGGCCGGACTACCACCTCCGCGAAGATCGTGGTGGCAGGCGGCTTCGGCGTGGGCAAGACCACGTTCGTCGGCGCCGTCTCGGAGATCAACCCGCTGCGCACCGAGGCCGTCATGACGTCCGCCTCGGCGGGCATCGACGACCTCACCCACACCGGGGACAAGACCACCACCACGGTGGCCATGGACTTCGGCCGTATCACCCTGGACCAGGACCTGATCCTGTACCTGTTCGGCACCCCCGGCCAGGACCGGTTCTGGTTCATGTGGGACGACCTGGTCCGCGGCGCCATCGGTGCCGTGGTCCTGGTGGACACCCGCAGGCTCGCCGACTGCTTCCCCGCGGTCGACTACTTCGAGAACTCGGGTCTGCCGTTCGTCATCGCTCTCAACGGCTTCGACGGGCACCAGCCGTACTCGCCCGAAGAGGTGCGCGAGGCGCTCCAGATCGGTCCGGACGCCCCGATCATCACGACGGACGCCCGGCACCGCGCCGACGCGAAGAGTGCGCTGATCACCCTGGTCGAGCACGCGCTCATGGCCCGCCTCCGGTAGGCACCCGGGAACACCTCGCCGAATTCGGGAGCGCCATACGGCAGTTGTCGTAGATTGGCTGTAGCCGGCTGTGTCCTTCGACACGGCCGGCCTCAGTGTTCATAACGTTTCGACAGAGATATCCGGTCAGACCGCCACGCGTCGCGGTCGCTTGGTGTCGCTGTGCTGATGAGTGCCCCGCCTTTTGGCGGGGCTCGCTCTTTATGACCGTTTTATCTAGGACATACATCACTCGGAATCCCTGGTTCCAAGTGTTTGGAAGAGCGCCGCCTGACGTGCTGGAATGCCTGAACTGCCCAGTAGACAAGGGCGCTGGAGACACCGCGGCACAACGTAGGTGCCGACGCCGAGAGGTTGTTGGTCGAGTGAGGCGAAGCACGAACGGTCCCGAGCCGTCGGCACGGGGCAACTTCACCCCGCCGCCGCGCGGAGCGGCGCCCGCACAAGTGTCCGACCCGGAGCCGATGGCGGCGCCCGCCCCGAGCGGCGGTCGTTTCTCCCCGCGCAACTGGCGTGTACCGGCCCGGCTGAACGCGATCCTGCTCATACCCGTGCTGGTCGGCCTGGTCATGGGCGGCTTCCAGGTGAAGGGTTCGATCGACACCTGGCAGGAGGCCGAGGACGCGGAGAAGACCGCACGCCTCGTGCGGGCCTCCCTGACCTACGCCAACCAGCTCATCGAGGAACGCGACATCACCGCGGCCCCGCTGCTGAGCGGCGCCGGGGAGAAGAACGCGACCGTCCGCAGGGCCCGTGCCGCCACCGACAAGGCCGCCGACGCCTTCGACGAGGCCGCCCGCAACATGCCGGCCAAGGCCGGCCTCGAACGCCGCCTCACCCTGTTCCGCAAGGTCGAGCCAGGCCTGATCACGCTGCGCAAGGCCGCGTACACGAACAAGCTCTCCGGCGTGAAGACCGAAGAGGGCTACGTCGCGATCCAGCACCCGCTCATGGAGTTCGCCAACGAGCTCGGCCTCGGCACCGGAAACATCACCAGCTACGGCCGGACCGTCTACGCGATCTCGCTCACCAAGGCGGCCCTCTCCCTGCAGCGGTCCATCGGTACGCACCTGCTGGTCAAGCCGGGCCCCGGCACCGGCAGCCTGACCAGCCAGCGCGTCGCCCTCTCCTCGTACGCCTACCTCGAGGGCATCGCCGTCGAGGAGTACATCGGCGGTGGCACCGCGGCCGACGCCGCCAAGCTCGAGACGGCCAGGAAGAAGCTCCAGGCCGACGGTGAGAACCAGGCCAAGGAGGCCGCCGCGGCCGCCCAGGCCAAGGGCGAGACCTACGTACCGCCGCCGTCCGAGCCCAACGCCATGGTCTCCGCGCTCGCGTCCCTGCAGTCCACGGACCCCAGCGAGCGTGCGGCGCTCGCCGCCAAGGGCACCACCACGCAGAACTGGTGGGCGGTCAACACCGCCAAGTTCGACGCCTACCGCACCATCGAGTCCGACCTCGCCGACAAGGCCGTGACCGAGGCCGCCGGTATCGCCGACGACGCCAAGCGGTCCACCTTCATCACCGGTGCGGCCGTCGTCCTCGCCCTGCTCGCCGCGTTCGTCCTGGCCGGCATGGTGGCCCGCCAGATGAGCCGCGCCATGCGCCAGCTGCGCAACGCCGCCTTCACCGTCGCCGAGCAGCGCCTGCCGATGCTGGTCGACCAGCTGTCCCGCACCGATCCCGGCCGCGTCGACACCCGCGTCACGCCCATCCCGATCACCACCACGGACGAGATCGGCGAAGTCGCCCGCGCCTTCGACCAGGTCCACCGTGAGGCCGTCCGGCTCGCCGCCGAGCAGGCCCTCCTGCGGGGCAACATCAACGCGATCTTCACCAACCTGTCGCGCCGCAACCAGTCCCTGATCGAGGGCCAGCTGACCCTGATCACCGACCTGGAGAACAACGAGGCCGACCCGGACCAGCTGGAGAACCTCTTCCGCCTGGACCACCTCGCGACCCGTATGCGCCGCAACGGCGAGAACCTCCTGGTCCTCGCCGGCGAGGAGCCGGGCCGCCGCTGGGACCAGCCGGTTCCGCTCGTCGACGTGCTGCGCGCCGCCTCCTCCGAGGTGGAGCAGTACGAGCGCGTCGAGCTCTCCGGTGTCCCGGAGGCCGAGATCCACGGCCGCGCCGTGACCGACCTCGTGCACCTGCTGGCCGAGCTGCTGGAGAACGCCACGACGTTCTCCTCGCCGCAGACCAAGGTCCGCGTCACCGCGACCCGGCTGCCCGACGGACGCATCATGGTCGAGATCCACGACAAGGGCATCGGCCTCACCGCCGAGGACTTCGCCGACATCAACCACAAGCTGGCCAACCCGCCGACCGTGGACGTGGCGATCTCCCAGCGCATGGGCCTGTTCGTGGTCGGCCGGCTGTCGGACCGGCACGGCATCCGTGTCCAGCTGCGCCCCTCGGGCGAGCAGGCCGGCACCACCTCGCTCGTCATGCTCCCGGACGCGATCACCCACGGTGGCGGTGGCGACCACCAGCTCCAGCGCGACGAGTTCACCGTCTCCCAGATCATCCCGGAGCAGCAGCAGCCGACGTTCCAGGGTGAGGCCTTCCAGGGCCAGCCGATGCGGACGGCCGCCGAGCTCGGCTTCGACGACAGCCGCTACACCGAGGTCCCGGACGACATCCGCGAGCTGGACCCCGTCGGCCGCTCGCTGATGCGCGAGGAGCGCCGCGCGGCCCTGGAGGCCCAGGCACAGGGCCAGGAGGCCATCGAGGGTCCCCGGTACCAGGACGGCTTCGACGCCCAGCAGCACCCGTACGACACCGGGCAGCCTTCGTACGACAACCAACCCGGGTACGACAACGGGCAGGGCACGTACGAGGACCAGCAGACGACGTACGAGCAGCAGACGGCGTACGAGGGACCGCAGCAGTCCGCGTACGACGAGACGTACTTCCCGTCGAACGGCGGCTATCCGGAACCCGCGTACCAGGAGCCCGCGCAGGAGGAGCGGCCCCCTGCCCGCGGGGCCGCGTCGCCGACCTTCTCCGCCTTCCAGGAGCAGTCCCACCAGGACGACTGGCCGCAGCAGGATGCCTACCAGGGCGGGTATCGGTCTGAGTACGCTCCGGAAACGGAATCGCCGCAGGCCGCTGACGCAGAGCGGGACCGCGTAGGCTTCGAGCGTCCGGGACCGGGTCCCTCCGCCGTCCACGCGCTGACCGACGCCGGGCTTCCCCGCCGCGGATCCACCGCGAACGGAGACGAGGGCCAGCAGCGCGAGACCCAGGATCCGTCCGCGGCCGCGCAGAACAAGGACGACTGGCGCTCGTCGAACGACGACCGGTGGCAGCGCGCCGAACAGCTCCGCAAGCCCAAGGCGGGCGGAGTCACGTCCTCCGGTCTGCCCCGGCGGGTACCCAAGGCCAACCTGGTCGAGGGGACCGCGGAATCGACCCCGCAGGGCGGCCCTCAGGTCTCCCGCGCCCCCGAGGACGTCCGGGGCAGGCTGAGCAACCTGCGCCGGGGCGTCGAGCGGGGACGCAATGCAGGCAGTGACACGAACGGCCAGGCCACTGGGGATCACCGCAGTGGGCCTGACAGCACCTACAACCAGGAGCGTTAGTGTGAGCCCGATGAGCCAGGCGGCACAGAACCTGAACTGGTTGATCACCAACTTCGTGGACAACACCCCCGGGGTGTCGCACACGGTGGTGGTCTCCGCCGACGGACTCCTTCTGGCGATGTCCGAAGGCTTTCCGCGTGACCGCGCCGACCAGCTGGCCGCCGTCGCGTCCGGACTGACCTCGTTGACCGCGGGAGCCTCCCGCATCTTCGAGGGCGGCAGTGTGAACCAGACAGTTGTGGAGATGGAGCGGGGATTCCTCTTCCTGATGTCCATTTCCGACGGTTCGTCGCTCGCGGTCCTCGCACATCCCGAAGCGGACATCGGTCTCATCGGGTACGAGATGGCGCTTTTGGTGGACCGTGCGGGTACGGTTCTGACCCCTGATCTTCGTGCGGAGCTCCAGGGGAGCCTTCTCAACTAGCAGACAGACCGTGCGTTTTGCCGTCCCGAGGCCATAAGGTTTCGGGACGCGGCTCCACATTGATGGGTGCCCGGCACAGTCGGAGGAGGAGAAAGTGGCAACACCCCCAGGCGGTTCGTCTTCGGGCAACTGGTCCTACGGCCCCGGCCAGGGGCAGGGTCAGGGTGACGGTTCCCAGAACCCGAACCGGTACAACTTCCCCTCCGCGCCGAGCCACCGGCGTCAGCCGTACGCGCCCCAGGGCCCCCAGGGCCCCGGTCCCTCGCCGTACGACCAGCCGCCGGCACCGCGCATCCAGCCCGTGCAGCCGCAGCGGCGCGCCCCCGAACCGGCGCCCGCGGCGTCGAACCCGCTGGTACGTCCGTACGCGATGACGGGCGGCCGTACCAGGCCCCGCTACCAGCTCGCCATCGAGGCGCTGGTGCACACCACCGCTCAGCCGCACCAGATGCAGGGCCAGTTGCCCGAGCATCAGCGGATCTGCAATCTCTGCCGAGAAATCAAGTCGGTGGCCGAAGTCTCGGCGCTGCTGACGATCCCCCTCGGCGTGGCCAGGATTCTCGTCGCCGACTTGGCGGAGGCGGGCCTGGTCGCCATCCATCAGCCCGGCGGCGACGAGAACGCCGGCGGACAGCCAGACGTGACTTTGCTCGAAAGGGTGCTCAGTGGACTTCGCAAGCTCTAGCGGAGGGCCTTCCCGCTCCACCACGTCCGCGAAGATCGTGGTGGCGGGCGGCTTCGGCGTGGGCAAGACCACGTTCGTCGGCGCCGTCTCGGAGATCAACCCGCTGCGCACCGAGGCCGTCATGACGTCCGCTTCCGCGGGCATCGACGACCTCACCCACACCGGAGACAAGACGACGACGACCGTCGCCATGGACTTCGGCCGTATCACCCTGGACCAGGACCTGATCCTGTACCTGTTCGGCACCCCCGGCCAGGACCGGTTCTGGTTCATGTGGGACGACCTGGTCCGCGGCGCCATCGGTGCCGTGGTTCTCGTGGACACCCGGAGGCTCGCCGACTGCTTCCCGGCTGTGGACTACTTCGAGAACAGCGGCCTGCCGTTCGTCATCGCCCTCAACGGCTTCGACGGCAACCAGCCGTACGGTCCCGACGAGGTCCGGGAAGCGCTCCAGATCGGCCCCGACACCCCGATCATCACGACGGACGCCCGGCATCGCGCCGACGCCAAGTCGGCGCTCATCACGCTCGTGGAACACGCTCTGATGGCCCGCCTGCGCTAGGCGCGGCCGCACCGCGGACAAAGGGGCGCCCTCTCCGGCGGAGAGGGCGCCCCTTTGTCGTGGCCGGATCGGCAGCGGGTGCGGCGAAGGGGCCCGTTCCGTGCGGAACGGGCCCCTTCGGTGTGCTCGGAGCGGCGGCTAACGCCAGCTGTGCGGGGCGCGGAAGCCGGGCTCGCGCTCCAGACGGCGCCAGCCGGCCCTTCCGCGGCCGCGGTGGAGCGGAGCGGCGGTGGGGGCGGCGGCGGCACGGGCCAGGAGGATCGCCGTCAGAGCGGCGACTTCCTCGGGCTCGGCGTGGCCCTTCTCGACGCGGATGTCAGGGGTACTCATAGGTCTCAGTCTCCGTGAGAGAGGTTTCCGCGGGGGTACCGCGGAGGGTCCGCAGGGTTACTGCGGCGGGTTGCCGTGCTTGCGGGAGGGCAGGTCGGCGTGCTTGTTGTGGAGCATCGCCAGCGAGCGGATGAGCACCTCGCGGGTCTCGGCCGGGTCGATGACGTCGTCCACCAGGCCGCGCTCGGCCGCGTAGTACGGGTGCATGAGCTCGGACTTGTACTCCTTGACCATGCGGGCCCGCATGGCCTCGGGGTCCTCGGCCTCCGCGATCTGGCGCCGGAAGATGACGTTGGCGGCACCTTCGGCGCCCATCACGGCGATCTCGTTCGTCGGCCAGGCGTAGGTGAGGTCGGCACCGATGGACTGGGAGTCCATGACGATGTACGCGCCTCCGTAGGCCTTGCGCAGGATCAGCGAGATCCGCGGCACGGTGGCGTTGCAGTAGGCGTACAGCAGCTTCGCGCCGTGCCGGATGATCCCGCCGTGCTCCTGGTCGACGCCCGGGAGGAAGCCGGGGACGTCCAGCAGCGTGATGATCGGGATGTTGAAGGCGTCGCACATCTGGACGAAGCGCGCGGCCTTCTCCGAGGCCTCGATGTCCAGGACGCCGGCGAGGCTCTGCGGCTGGTTGGCGACGATGCCGACGACGCGGCCGTCGAGCCGGGCCAGCGCGCAGATGATGTTGCGGGCCCAGCGCTCGTGGATCTCCAGGTAGTCGCCGTCGTCGACGAGTTCCTCGATGACCTTGGTCATGTCGTACGGACGGTTGCCGTCCGCCGGGACCAGGTCGAGGAGGACGTCGGAGCGGCGCTCGGCCGGGTCCTCGGAGGCGGTCGTCGGCGGGTTCTCCCGGTTGTTCTGCGGGAGCATCGACAGCAGGTAGCGCACCTCGGCGAGGCACGTCTCCTCGTCGTCGTAGGCGAAGTGGCACACGCCGGAGGTCTCGGCGTGCACGTCCGCGCCGCCCAGGCCGTTCTGCGTGATCTCCTCGCCGGTGACCGCCTTGACGACGTCCGGGCCGGTGATGAACATCTGCGAGGTCTCGCGGACCATGAACACGAAGTCCGTGAGCGCCGGGCTGTAGGCCGCGCCGCCCGCGCAGGGGCCGAGCATGACGGAGATCTGCGGGATGACCCCGGAGGCCCTGGTGTTGCGCTGGAAGATGCCGCCGTAGCCGGCCAGGGCGGAAACGCCCTCCTGGATACGGGCGCCCGCGCCGTCGTTCAGGGACACCAGGGGCGCCCCGGCCGCGATGGCCATGTCCATGATCTTGTGGATCTTGGTGGCGTGGGCCTCGCCCAGCGCGCCGCCGAAGATCCGGAAGTCATGGGCGTAGACGAAGACCGTGCGGCCCTCCACCGTGCCCCAGCCGGTGATGACACCGTCCGTGTACGGCTTCCGGTTCTCCAGGCCGAAGCCGGTCGCCCGGTGCCTGCGCAGCTGTTCGACCTCCTGGAACGACCCGGGGTCGAGCAGCAGCTCGATCCGTTCCCGCGCGGTCAGCTTGCCTTTGGCGTGCTGCGCCTCCGTCGCCTTCTCGCTGGGGCCCCGCAGCGCCTCCGCACGGATCGCGTGCAGTTCGGCCACGCGCCCGCGCGCGTCAGCGGGTTCGCTCCCGGCAGGTCCAGCCTCGTCCAAAACGGTCATGTAGCGACCTTACGAAGTCCGGCAAGGAATGCGAGCCGTCGACTCCGTACAGTCTCCGGGCTGTTTTCCTGGTACCACTGAACAGAACCCCGGGCCGATGCAGGCAATCCGACTGCTCAGAGGGCCTGCGGCTTGTAGAGGTCGCACAAAGACGTCAGCTGAGAGTCACCTCACATTCGTGGGTGGCACATACCTCCCCCGGAGTGACGCGCAGCCTCAGACGGCGGCCTGTCGCGAGGATCTCGACCGCGGGATCCGCCGTGACGGCCCTGCGGACCGGCCGGTTCCAGACGATCTCCAGGGCCCGGCCGGTGCGCGGCGGCTCGCTCACGCAGAGGGTGGCGGTGCGCCCCCGGCGGCGGACCAGCACGCTCGCGCCCGCCGAGGAGGTCAGCGGGCCCGCCGTACCGGCCGCCCAGAAGTTCGCGGCTGTCAGCCCCAGGGAGCCCACGTGCACGGCCTGGCAGCGGGCGTCGTTGGCGAGGACGGACAGCCACCGCCGGTCGGCGGCGCGGGCCGCGACGGCGCGGCGGGAGGCGCCGGGCATCAGCAGGTACGCGTACGCCGCGTCGACGGGGTCGGCGCCGTGGTCGAGCCAGAGGGTCTGCCAGCGCCGGGTGCGCCGTTCGGTCGTACTCGTGGTGTTGATGTCGGACCAGGCGCCCGTGCGGTCCTCGCGCAGGGTGCGCAGCGCCGCCGTGCCGCCGGGGCCGGGGAAGACCCATCCGCCGTGGCCCTCCAGGTGCGCCCAGCCGCCGCGGACGGTGAACCTCTGCGTCCCGTTCTCCCCCAGGTTCCGGTTGTCCACCACCGTCTCGACCGGGACTCCGTCGGCGGCGGTGATGCCGGCGCCCAGACAGATCAGCGCGTCCGGCACGCAGAACCACGACTTGCGGGCCTCCAGCGTGGAGCCGAGCCCTCTCAGGTGCTGTCCCACGGCGGCGCACTCCCCGTCCGTCGTGCCGCCGACCCAGGTGGCGGCGGGCCGTGCCGCGCCCCACTCGCCGCCCTCCCGGTCGGCGAGGGGGATGGTGGAGACGGTGGTGCCGGGGAGGCGGTACCAGTCCACGGTCGGCCAGTACCAGTCCGTGTACTGGCCCGAGTCGCCCGCCCACCACAGCAGCATTCCGGCGCCGGTGTGCCAGCCGCGCGGGTTCTCGCCGTTGCCGCACTCGTAGTGTGCGATGCGGTCCGAGGCCATGGAGAGGTTCGCGGTGAAGCCGGGGCCGCGGTGCACGGCGCGGTCCATGGCGGCGAAGAGCCGGTGGCCCGCGGGTTCGGGGGCGGCGGCCACCGGGGAGTCGGCGACGGCGTGCAGCCGCGCCAGGTCGGCCACGCCGAACTGGGGAGCCGTGAGGACCGGCGACACGGTGTCCCGTTCGATCCAGCCCTTGATCCGTCCGTGCCAGCGCTCCCGCTGCTCCTCGCCCGCGCCGACCGCGAGCAGGGCGATCGCGGCGATCAGGCCCTGGCCGTGGAAGTGGTCGCTCCGCATCACGTGGCGGTCGTCGCTCCTCAGGTAGCCGCGGCTGATGGCCCGCCCGTTGACGCTGTCCATCACCAGCCCGTCATGGATGAGCGGCGCGTACGCGTGCTCGACGCTGTCCAGCACGATCCGCCTGGCCGGGTCGGTCACCTCCCAGGCGGATCCGGCGAGCAGCGCGAAGAGCCGGCCCAGTCCGTCGAGCATGACCTGCCCGTAGGTCCCCGAGTAGGCCACCCAGGTGTGCTGGACGAACGACCCGTCGGCGTACAGCCCGTCCCCGCGGGTCACGTGCGGGAAGACGGGTGAGAGGGCGTCCCGGGCGAGCGCGATCTTCTCGGGGGACCGGCCGAGGATGCCCCGGAGGGCGACACAGCGGCACAGGTCGACGCGGTTGGCGCCGGTCGAGGTTCCCGCGTAGTCGCGGAGCATCGCGTCCGGGACGAAGTGGTCGACGGCCGCGCAGGCGGCGGCCCGCTGGGCGCCGCTGAGCCGGTCGTGGAGGGCGGCGACGATGTCCATGAGGAGCCGGGGGCTGCCGATCTGCCACTCCCACCAGTTGCCGTACCGGGTGGTCGAGGGGTTGTAGACGGTGGCCATGACGTGGTCGAGGCCGCGCAGGACGTCCGCGAGGAGCGCGTCGTCACCGGTCGATCCGGTGCCTTCCTGGACGTAGGCCTGGGTCATCGTCCACAGCCTGCCGAAGCTCTGGGTGATACCGGTGGGCGGGTCGAAGGGGTGGCCCGGCCACAGCGAGGCCGGGGCCGGGGCCATGGTCGCACGCAGGGCGCGGGCGAGGTCGCCGGTCTCGCGGAGGCGGGAGGCGTAGGGCTCGGCGCGCGGGTCGTAGCCGGTGCCGAGGGCGAGGGACAGCCAGCGCAGGCGGAGGGTGTCGTAGGGGTCGTCGGCCGCGGCTGCGGGGGGTGTGGCGGTGACGGTGGCCATGAGCGCGGCCGCGAGCAGGAACGAGCGTCGCGTCGGAGTCATGCTCATGCCGTCTACCACCTCACCCCCCGCAGTGGAACCAGGCGGTGCGTTACCGGGGTGCGCGCCTGGGCGGGAACCGGGCTTTGGGGCTAACAGCCGCCGCAGTTGTAGTACAGGACGTCCCAGTGGTTGCCCTCGTCGGCGTAGACGTTGCCGGAACCGGACCTGTACTGCGGGGCGCCGTCGCCGCGCAGGCCGATGTAGGTGAAGTTGTTCTTCACGTAGTTGGTGACGCAGGTGGCCTTCGCGAAGTCGAGCTTGTAGCCGTTCCAGTGCGAGTACGTGCCGCTCGCGTGGCCCGTCTCGGTGCCGCCCGTGATGTTGAGCGCGCAGCCGCTGGCCCCCTTGAGGGTCTGGGCGCCCTGCGCGGTGGCGAGGTTGAGCTGCTCGAAGGACGTGCAGGTGGGGTTGTTCCGGTCGGAGCAGCCGCCCGACGAGGACCAGGTGATGCCGACCTGGCGGAACATCGAGGTGGCGGTGGCGTGACTGATCTTGGTCACGGCGAAGGCGTCGGAGGCGGTGCCGACGACGGCGACGCCGGGGGCGACGACGAGAGCGAGTGCGGTCAGGGCGGAGCGGATCTTCATGGGGTGTCCTTCCTGCGGGTGACCGGTGCTGTGGGGCGGCTGTGCAGGTGGAGCAAGGAGATGGTGCCCGAGGTCTACGCGTGTCCACCAGAGGGCGGACCGTCACAGCTGCGGAAGTCGCTAGGCGGCCGGAGGCAAAACGCGCCGTAACGCCATGAACACACTGCGGATGAAGTTGAAAAGCCAACGGAATAGGTCTACGGTCTCCCGTGTTGGTCTGGTTGAAAGTTCAACAGACTCCGTAGTTGCGGCTTCCGGACGAAACCGCGACCCGTTCTGCAAGGAGCACGTCATGGGAATCTTCGGCCGCAGGAACACCGAGACCCCGGCCGCCGGGACCGCCACGATCACGGCGCCCCCCGCCGCCGACCTGGCCGCGCTGACCGGCGACTACACGATCGACCCCGGGCATTCGACGATCGGCTTCGTCGCCCGGCACGCGATGGTCACGAACGTCAAGGGCAGCTTCACGGACTTCGAGGGAACGCTGCACCTGGACGGGTCCGACCCGGCGCGGTCCACCGCGTCCCTCGACGTCCGGATGGACAGCGTCAACACCGGCTCCGCCGACCGCGACGGACACCTGAGGAGCGCCGACTTCTTCAAGACCGACGAGTTCCCGGCGATGACCTTCCGGTCCACCGCGGTGGAGTCCCTGGGCGGCGGCGACTACCGGATCACCGGTGACCTGTCGATCCTCGGCACCACCCGGCCGGTCGGCATCGACCTCGAGTTCAACGGCGCCGCGAAGGACCCGTTCGGCAACGAGCGCGTGGGCTTCGAGGGCACGTCGGAGATCCTGCGCTCCGAGTTCGGCCTGACCTGGAACGCGGCCCTGGAGACGGGCGGCGTGCTGGTCTCGGACAGGATCAAGCTCAACTTCGACATCTCCGCGATCAGGAAGACCGGCTGAGCCCCGAGGCTCACCTCAGAACGCGCCCGCCCCCGTTACTCCCCCGTACACGGAGGGCGGGCGCTCCTTCCCGCCTGGCCGTCGTCACCGCCGGGAACCTCCGCCTCCCTCCGGACGGGCGACGACCCGTGGCCGGCCCGGCGGGGCGGCCCAGCCGCCGGTCCGCCCGGCCGGCCGCGGACCCGTTCCGGGGCCTCAGAAGCCGCCGCCGCCGAAGTCCCCTCCCCCACCGCCGCCGAAGTCGCCGCCGCCCCCGCCGTCCCCGAAACCGCCGCCGAAGTCACCGGGGTCGAAGTTGGAGCCCGAGACGTCGCCGCCGTCGTAACCGCCGGCGCCGAAGTCGCCGTAGCCGGAGCCGTAGTCGGACGCGTACGACGGGGTGGCCATCGCGCCGCCCAGCATCGTGCCGATCAGCAGGCCCGGGAGGATGCCGCCGCCGAAGTAGCCGCCGGCCCAGGGGCCGTAGGCCGGTCCTGCGTCCCAGTACGGACGGCGGCCGTACGCGGTCTCGACCTCGCGGACCGCCGGATCGACGCCGTCGGCCAGGCGGGCCCGGTCCGCCGCGCAGACCGGCACCTCGCGGGGCGCGCCGCCCGACGGGGTCCAGGGCGCGTCGGCGACCGACGGCCCGTGGCGCGGATCGAAGAAGCAGGGTGCCCGGCGCTCCGGGAGCGGGCGTCCCTCGCGGCGCGCGGCGAGCACCGCGAGCGAGAAGCGGCCGTCCTGGAGGGACTCGGTGACCGGCCGCACGTCCTCCGGCCGCCGCGCCGCGGCCATCGCCGACTTCGCCCGCTCGTAGGCGTCGAGGGCGTGCTCGTAGTCCGCGCGCATCGCGTCGTCCGCGCCCGGCTCGGCCGGGTGGAAGTCGAGCCGGTCCAGCTCCTCGCCGAAGGCGGTGATGTCCTCGTCGACGACCACCCGGAGCCGGTCGAGCGCGGCCCGCTGCTCCTCCTCCTTGCGGCGCCGGTTGCGCCGGACCAGCGTGTAGGCGCCCCCTGCGCCGACGACGGCCACCGCGCCGACCGTGATCAGCCCGCCGGCCGGGACACCGCCCCCGCCGCCCGAGTCCCAGCTCCCGGGCGCCGAACCGCCGATGGCGGCCACGGCACGGTCCGTGAAGTCGTTCAGCTGGGTGGCGGTGCCCTCGTCCCGGACGCTGGTGACGAGGTTCCGCACGGCCGTGCGGGACAGCACCGAGGAGTCGGCCCGCGCGTCGAACCGGTCGCCAAGACGGATCGCGTAGAGACCCGTGACGCCGGTGGCGGTGCGCAGGTTCTGGAAGAGGTCCTGTGTCGGGAAGTCCGCGGGCAGCACGGCCACGAAGACGGGCTTGTCGGCCTTCTCGATCTTCGCGGCGAGGGCGTCGGCGTCCGCCTCGGACAGCTGGCCGGAGGCGGCCGGGTCCACGTACACCGGGCTCTCGCGCAGTGCCGCCGCGATCGTCGAGACGTCGGTGGCCGCGCGGGCCGGGGGCGCTCCGGCCGCAAGGACGGCCAGCGCGGCGAGGACGAGCGCGATCAGCAGACCGGGGAAGCCCCGGATCAGTGCGGCCTTCATATCTTCGAAGCTACCTGACGGGTCCCGAAAGCGGGCATCGGTGCCCGGGCCCGCACACGTTCGCGGGCTCCGCCGTGGATTCCGCCGCGCACCTGCCGGAGGGGCCGCACGGCGGCCCCTCCGGCGTTTCGGTCGAGGTCAGGCGGACTTGTACGCCGCCGTCAGCCTGGCGACGGCTTCCTTGTAGCGGCCGGTCAGCAGGAGGTGGTCGGCTTCGGCGAAGGGCTTCGCCGTCGTGGCCGTGATGTCCGTGCCGATCTCCTGCTGGACCAGCAGCCGCGCTCTGGTCACGGCGGCGCGTCCGACCGCGTCGGCGCCGGTCCGCTCCGCCGCCGCGGCCTTGAGGGCCAGGACCTTCAGGGCTGCCGCACCACCCTGCGGGACCCTGGTCAGTGTCGTCAGACCCCAGCCGTACGGGAACTGCGGGTCGTACGCGGAGTCGCCGACGTTGATCGGCAGCTGGGTCTCGGACTTCGGCCAGGTGACGGGGAGCTGACCGGTGAAGGCCCGCTTCCCGTACAGGACGTCGGCCACGCCGTCGCCCTCCGTGCCCGGCAGCCAGGACGCCACCAGGGCGTCGATGTCTCCGAGGCGGTCGCCGATCAGCTGGGGGCGGCCGGAGACGATCAGCACCGCGCACTTCATGGCGCCGCACACCTTGTCGACGGCCGCCTTGTCGGCGGCGGTCAGCTCCAGGTCGTTGCCGTTGCCGACGTCACCGACCCCTTCGGCGTACGGGGTCTCGCCGACGACGACCACACCCACGTCGTACCCGCCGGTCGGGGCCGAGGCGTCCTCGGAGTAGTCGACGGTCGCCCCGGGAGCGGCCTTCCTCAGGCCCTGGAGGACGGTGGTGCCGTCCGTGATCTTCCCGGAGGCGCCCTGCCAGGTGATGGTCCAGCCACCGGTCTGGTTGCCGATGTCGTCGGCGTTGGAACCGGCGACGTAGACCTTCTGGGACTTCTTCAGGGGCAGCACTCCGCCCGCGTTCTTCAGCAGCACCTGGGACTCGGCCGCCGCCTGGCGGGCCACGGCGCGGTGTGCGGCCGAACCGATCCGCGTCGCTCCGCTGGTGTCCGCGTACGGCTTCTCGAAGAGGCCGAGCCTGAACTTCTGCGTCAGGATGCGGGCGACGGCGTCGTCGACCCGCCGCTCACTGATCCGGCCCGCCCTCACCTCGTCGACCAGGGTCGTACGGAAGTTCTTGTACTCGTACGGGACCATGATCATGTCGAGACCCGCGTTGACGGAGGTGCGGACGTCGGAGGCGTAGTCGCCGGGGATCTGGTCGATGGCCGCCCAGTCGCTGATGACGAACCCGTCGAAGCCCATGCGGTCCTTCAGGACCCCGTTGATCATTTCCGCGTCGGCGTGCATCTTCACCGGACCCGCGTCGTCGCCGATGATGTCGAGCGAGGAGTAGGACGGCATGACCGTGCCCACGCCGCGGTCCACGGCGGTCCGGAACGGCGCGAGGTGCACCGCCTCCAGCTCCTGGCGGGTGACCTTCGTGACGCCCTGGTCGATGGTGTACGAGCCGGTGGTGGACGAGCCGTACGCGGTGCCGCCGTCGCCGGCGAAGTGCTTGGCGGTCGCCAGCACCCGGTCGTCGTCCTTCAGGTCCTTCCCGTCGCGGGCCCCCTGGAGGCCCTGGATGACCGTCTCCATGGACTGGACGAGCGCCGGGTCCTCCCCGAAGGACTCGTAGGACCGTCCCCAGCGCTCGTCGCGCGTCACGCACAGGCAGGGGGCGAAGTCCCACGGGATGCCGGTGGCCCGCACCTCGGCCGCGGTCACCTCGCCGGTCCTCCGGGCGAGATGGGGATCACGGGTGGCACCGATGCCGATGTTGTGCGGCATGACGGTCGAGCCGATGAGGTTGTTGTGGCCGTGCACCGCGTCCACCCCGTAGATCAGCGGGATCTGGAACCGCGTCGCCTGCGCCCGGAGCTGGAAGGAGTCGATCATCCGCGACCACGCCTCGGGCACGTTCGGGGTCGGGGTCGAGCCGCCGCCGGAGAGCAGTGAGCCGAGGTCGTACGCGGCGATGTCGCCCGGCGCGGTGAGCGCGCCGCGCTCCGCCTGGGTCATCTGACCGGCCTTCTCCGCCAGGGACAGCCGCGACACGAGGTCGGCGACCCGCTTCCTCACCGGGAGCTTCGCGTCCAGGTACGGCAGGCCGTGGGCGTCCACGACGACCTGCGGGTTCTCCGCGGGGGCCTTGGCTCCGGTGACCGTGAGCCTGAGCGGAATGCTCTCGGCGCTCTCGGCGGACCGGTCCCTGAGCGTGGGGATGCGCACCGTGCGCGAGGTGCCGGAGGCGGTGCCCGCGGGGAAGGTGAGTTCGCCCTGGACCCGGGTGTAGTCCCGGCCGGCCTCGGCGGTGCCGCCGGCCGTCTCGTAGGCGACGGTGACCGGCTCGTCGACGGGGACGGAGCCGGTGGTGGCGACGGAGATCTTCACGGCGGCCGTGCCGCCCTCCTTCACCGGATGGACGGCGGCGTCGGTGACCACGCTCGCCCGCAGGGACTGGGCGCCCTTGCCGTACAGCTCGACGCCGTCCAGGGCGAAGTCGCCCTTGACACCGGTCGGCAGTGTGAGCGCGTACCCCCACATGCCGGTCAGGCCGAGGACCTGGTCGATGCCGCCGACGGGCTGGTAGTCCGTGCGATAGGTGAAGTCGGTGAAGGGGATCTCGATCTGCTTCCAGCCGGTGAAGTCGTCCGTGAAGGACGTCGTCCACAGCTCGGAGGCCTCGCCGTTGGCGCCGCCGTCCTTGATCTCGAAGCTGATCTTCCTGGCGGTGTTCCCGCCCTCCCACCAGAAGCGGATGCCCCGGTGCGCGGACCAGTCGTGGGCGGGGCGGTCGAAGGCGAAGTCGTGGGTGAAGCCGCCGTATCCACTGATGTCGTAGCCGCCGGTGAGGACCTTGTCGCCCTGGGGGGCGTCGTCGCGGGCGGTCAGGGCCAGCCGGGGCGGGTCGTCGGCGTCGCCGCCCCAGGGGAAGATGCCCTCGGCGGGCGGATTCGCGAACGGGACCTCGCCCTCGAAGGTGTCGACGGGCACGGGGGCCGGTTCGTCGGCGCCCGCGGCCGCGCCCGCCGCGGTGAGCGGGAGCAGACCGGTGAGCAGAGCGGCGCAGGCGAGCAGGGCGGTTCTTCGCACGGACATCCGGTCGAGCCTTCCCATGGGCTTCCTCTCGGCTCTCGCGTTCCTCGGAGACGATCAGGTTCCTCTTACGGCTTAGATCACGGCGTGAGTTAACTGGGGTCCCGCCGAGCCGTCAAGACTTCACGCCAGAACCGGTACACAGTCAATTCCCGGCGTAATCAGGGTGGTTGTCGGTTCGGCTTGTGAACACGCAACCTCTTGACGGGTGCCGGAAGCCGTCATTTACTCACCGGTCGCACGCCCCACTCCCCCACCCCAGAAGGGCGGCGCACCATGAAACGCGCACATTCCACGAGGAGAGGCGGCCGGGCGGCCCGGCTGTTCGTCGCCGCACTGCTCACCACGGCGGGCCTGACCGCCGTCGCCGCCGCGCCCGCGCACGCGGCCGGCGAACAGATCACGGCCTACCTCACCACCACGGACGACGACGGTGGCCGCCATGTCGTCCGCGGCTTGCAGGCGCAAACACCGTTCGCCTTCCAGTCCGGCAGCGGCGGGAGCGGCGAGAACATCACCGTGGACGAGAACACCCGCTATCAGACGTTCACCGGCGGGGGCGCCTCCTTCACGGACACGGCGGCCTGGCTGATGAACAGCAGCGGGGCGCTGACACAGTCGACCCGGGACGCGACCATGCGGAAGCTGTTCTCCCCCGCGGACGGCATCGGGCTGTCCTTCTTGCGCAACCCGATGGGAAGCTCGGACCTCGCCCGCTACGGCTACACCTACGACGACATGCCCTCCGGGCAGACCGACGCCGACCTCTCCGAGTTCTCGATCGCACACGACCTGGCCGATGTGGTGCCGCTGACGAAGCAGGCGCGCCAGCTCAATCCGGCGCTGACCGTGATGGCCTCGCCGTGGACCGCGCCGGCCTGGATGAAGGACAGCGGGCAGCTCAACGGCGGCTGGCTCAAGGCGGAGAACTACGGCGCCTACGCCTCGTACTTCGTGAAGTACCTCCAGGCGTACCGCGACCAGGGGATCCCCGTCTCCTACGTCACCGCGCAGAACGAGCCGACCTGCTGCGCCGGTTACCCGTCGATGAGCTGGAACGCCTCCGGGCTCGCCTACTTCACCAAGAGCGAGCTGCTGCCCAAACTCCAGACGGCGGGGCTGTCGACGAAGGTGCTCGCGCACGACTGGAACTGGGACGTGTACGACGCCTACGCCGCCCAGACCGTCGACGACGCGGCGGTGCGCGCCCACCCGAACTTCGGCGGGGTCGCCTGGCACGGTTACGGCGGTGACGTCGCCAAGCAGACGAGCGTGCACAGCCAGTACCCGTCCCTGGACGCCTTCGGTACCGAGCACTCGGGCGGCACCTGGATCGCCAACCAGCAGCGCGAGGACATGCTGGACATCGTGAACTACACGCGGAACTGGGCGAAGTCGGTGACCAAGTGGTCGCTGGCGGTGGACCAGAACCGGGGTCCGCACAACGGCGGCTGCGGCACCTGCTCCGGGCTGATCACCGTCCACAACGGCGACGGGCGGAGCGGGCAGGTCGACTACACCGTCGAGTACTACACGATGGGCCACCTCACCAAGTTCGTCCGGCCGGGCGCCCAGCGGATCGCGTCGACGGCGAGTTCGTCCGTGCCGAACGTGGCCTGGCGCAACCCCGACGGCTCGAAGGCGCTGATCGCGTACAACGACGCGTCGTCCGCGAAGACGGTGACGCTCGGCTGGGGCGCGCAGCACGCCACGTACTCGCTGCCCGGCAAGACCTCGGCGACGTTCACCTGGTCCGGCACGCAGGCCGGGGGCGGGGACGCGGCCGGGGCGTTCGTGGGGCTCGCGGGCAAGTGCCTGGACGTGGCGGGCGGTTCGTCCGCGAACGGCACCGCCGTCCAGCTCCACGACTGCAACGGCTCCGCCGCCCAGCGCTGGACGGTGCGGGCCGACGGCGCGGTCCAGGCGCTCGGCAAGTGCCTGGACGTCACCTCGGCGTCCACCGCCGACGGCACGAAGGTGCAGCTGTACGACTGCAACGGCACGGCGGCCCAGCGCTGGTCGTACAACGCCTCCACCGGCGACGTGGTGAACACGGCGGCGGACAAGTGCCTCGACGTGACGGACAATTCCGCGGCGAACGGGACGAGAATCCAGATCTGGAGCTGCACGGGCGCGACGAACCAGAAGTGGCGTCTGCAGTAGCTGGCGCCGCTGAGCACCCCGGCCGGACGGGCCGGCCACCTCGGCCCGTCCGGCACCCGGCCTACGCCGCCGGTTCCACTCCCGCGCGGAGGAGGCCGTAGGTGTACGCGTCCTCCAGGGCCTGCCAGGACGCGGCGATCACGTTCTCGGCGACGCCGACCGTGGACCACTCCCCGGTGCCGTCGGACGTGGAGATGAGGACGCGGGTCGTGGAGGACGTGCCGTGCTTGCCCTCCAGGATGCGCACCTTGTAGTCGACCAGCTCCAGCTTGGCGAGCTGGGGGTAGATCTTCTCCAGGGCGACGCGCAGGGCCCGGTCCAGGGCGTGGACCGGGCCGTTGCCCTCGGCGGTGGCCACGATCCGCTCGCCCTTGGCGAAGAGCTTGACGGTCGCCTCGTTGGCGTGGGTGCCGTCGGGGCGGTCCTCGACGATCGCCCGCCAGGACTCGACCTGGAAGTACTCACGGGGCCTGCCCTCGGCCTCCTCGCGCAGCAACAGCTCGAAGGAGGCGTCGGCGGCCTCGTAGGTGTAGCCCTTCAGTTCGCGTTCCTTGACCCGCTCGACGACCCGGGCGACCAGTTCGCGGTCATCGCCGAGGTCGACGCCGAGTTCCTTGCCCTTGAGCTCGATGGAGGCGCGGCCCGCCATGTCGGAGACGAGCATCCGCATGGTGTTGCCGACCTGTTCGGGGTCGATGTGCTGGTAGAGGTCCGGGTCCACCTTGATCGCGGAGGCGTGCAGGCCCGCCTTGTGGGCGAAGGCCGAGACGCCGACGTAGGGCTGGTGCGTGGAGGGGGTGAGGTTGACGACCTCGGCGATGGCGTGTGAGATCCGGGTCATCTCGCGCAGCCTGCCCTCGGGCAGGACCTTCTTGCCGTACTTGAGCTCCAGGGCGGCGACGACCGGGAAGAGGTTGGAGTTGCCGACCCGCTCGCCGTAGCCGTTGGCGGTGCACTGGACGTGGGTGGCGCCCGCGTCGACGGCGGCCAGGGTGTTGGCCACCGCGCACCCCGTGTCGTCCTGGGCGTGGATGCCGAGCCGGGCGCCGGTGTCGGCCAGCACCGTGGAGACGACGGCCTGGACCTGCGCCGGGAGCATGCCGCCGTTGGTGTCGCACAGCACGACCACGTCGGCGCCCGCCTCGGCGGCGGTGCGGACGACCGCCTTCGCGTACCCGGGATTGGCGCGGTAGCCGTCGAAGAAGTGCTCGCAGTCGACGAAGACCCGGCGGCCCTGCGCGACCAGGTGGGAGACGGTGTCGCGGACCATCTCCAGGTTCTCCTCCAGCGTCGTGCGCAGGGCCAGCTCGACATGCCGGTCGTGGGACTTGGCGACGAGCGTGATCACCGGCGCGCCGGAGTCCAGGAGCGCCTGCACCTGGGGGTCCTCGGACGCCTTCGCGTGGGCCCTGCGGGTGGCGCCGAAGGCCACGAGCCGGGCATGCCGGAAATCGATCTCCTGCCGGGCGCGGGCGAAGAACTCGGTGTCCCGCGGGTTGGCGCCGGGCCAGCCGCCCTCGATGAAGCCGACGCCGAAGTCGTCCAGGTGCCGTGCGATGGCCAGCTTGTCCGCGACCGTGAGGTTGATGCCCTCACGCTGCGCGCCGTCGCGCAGCGTCGTGTCGAAGACGTGGAACGAATCGTCGAGCTCGCTGGTTTCGGTCATGGTCTCTGGCTCCTGTATCGGATCTCGGTCTACCGGAATGACCGGCTCCACCGTCCCCCAATGATCCCTCGCGCTCTCTTCCCGGCTGGTGGTGGGCGCCGGGAAAACGAAAAACCTCTCGCGGGTGCGAGAGGTCTGCGCGCGGGTCGAGACGACGGTGCCCGCCCGTACGTGGTGGTACGTGGCGGTCACTGCGGACCGGCGCGCCTGCTGCCAATAATCATGGCGAACGAGAGCACGGAGGCAGTCTGGCACAGCGGGGCCCCCGCGCTCACGGGTGTCTCAGGATGCGGGCCGGACGTTCCGTCCAGGCGACCGCTTCCGGCCACCGCCCGCGCTCAGGACCGCCGCCCGCCCTCAGGACTCCCGCTCGGGCGCGGCCTCGCCGAGCGACTCGTCGAGGAACTCCCGGACGTGGTCCAGGACCTGCCCGCGGTCCGTGCCGCGCAGACCGATCGCCACATGGATGGAGAAGCCGTCGAGCAGGGACCGCAGCCGCGCGGCGAAGCGGTCCGGGTCGACCCGGCGGAACTCGCCCCGCGAGACGCCCTCGGCGAGCAGCGCGACCAGGTCGCGGTGCCAGGCGCCCTCGATGGCGGCCTGCCGGTCGCGGGCCTCCTCGTCGGCGTTCTGCGAGCGGTTCCAGACCTCCAGCCACAGCGTCCAGTGCGGGTCGCGGTGTCCGTCGGGCACGTACAGGTCGACGTACGCGTCGAGACGTTCCCGGGCCGTGCCGCGCGCGGCGAGCAGCCGGCCGCGCTCGGTGCCGAGGCGCCCCTCGCTCCATTCCAGGGTCCGCAGCAGCAGCTCGTCCTTGGAGCGGAAGTAGTAGAGGAGATGGCCGCTGCTCATCCCGACCTCGCGGCCGAGCGCCGCCATGGTGAGCTGCTCCAGACCGCGCTTGGCGATCATGTCCATGGCGGTCGCCAGCACGTCCTCGCGGGCAGGCGCGTTCCTCCTGCGCGGTGTGCGGCTCCCGGCCACGTGCGACTCCCGGTTCAGACCCTCGGCTGCTGCTGGGTGATGCAGTGGATGCCACCGCCCCCGGAGAAGATCGTACGGGCGTCCACCAGCGTCACCGTCCGCTCCGGGAACAGCCGCCGGAAGATCCCGGCGGCGATCTCGTCCCGGGGGTCGTCGAAGCCGCACAGCACCACACCGCCGTTGCAGAGGTAGTGGTTGATGTACGAGTAGTCGGCCCAGTGCCCGTCGGCCTCCAGCACCGTCGGGGCGGGGATCTCGACGACCTCCAGCCGGCGGCCCCGCGCGTCGGTCTGCCCCCTGAGCAGCCCGGCGATCTCCTTGCCGACCTCGTGGTCGGGGTGCGCCGGGTCGGGCTGGGAGTGCGTCACGACGACACCGGGCCGTGCGAAGGCGGCCACGATGTCGACGTGCCCGAGCGTGCCGAAGCCGTGGGGGGGATAGTCGCCGGTCAGCCCGCGGGGCAGCCAGATCGCCTTGCGGGTGCCGAGCTGGGCGTGGATCTCCGCCTCGACCTCCTCGCGCGTCCAGTGCGGGTTGCGCTCGGGGCCGAGCTGCACGGTCTCGGTCAGCAGGACGGTTCCCTCACCGTCGACGTGGATCGCGCCGCCCTCGTTGACCAGCTTCGAGGCGTACGTACGGGCCCCGGCCAGATCGGAGACGTACGCGGCGGCCTTGCTGTCGTGCTCCCAGCGGGCCCAGTCCTGGGCGCCCCAGCCGTTGAACGTCCAGTCCACCGCGGCCAGTCCGCCCTTCCCGTCGGTGAGGAAGGTGGGGCCGATGTCGCGCATCCACGCGTCGTCGAGCTCCCGCTCGACCACCTCGACCCCGGGGCCCAGGAGTTCGCGCGCCCCGGCCGACAGGCCCGGCCCGCACACCACCGTCACCGGCTCGAAGCGGCGGACGGCGCGGGCCACGTCGGCCCACGCGCGGCGGGCCCCGGCCAGGTCGTCCGGGTCGTCGAAGGTGGGGTTGGGGCCCGGCCACGCCATCCAGGTGCGTTCGTGCGGGGCCCACTCGGCGGGCATGCGGAAACCGTCGGCGGCAGCAGACATGGGGGGGTCCTTAGAGGAAGTACAGGCGGTTGAGGGAGACGGAGTCGGCCGGCTCGGAGCGCAGCGGGTCGCCGTCGAGGGTGACCAGACCGGTGCGCTGGTCGACGTCGACGGCTCCGGTACGGGAGTTGAGGTGCAGGTCGGCGGGGCCGATGCCGCGGGTGCCGCGCACGGCGACCCGGCGCCGGCGGGTGGGCATCAGGTCCTTGCCCAGGTCCACGGCGGCCTGCGCGACGAAGGCGACGGAGATGTCGGCGGGCGTCGCGCCGTACGCCCCGAACTGCGGCCCGAGGACGAGGGGTTCGCAGGTGTCGGTCGCTGCGTTCGGGTCGCCGACGACGCCGTACGCGGGGAAGCCGGACTTGAGCACGAGCTGCGGTTTGGCGCCGAAGTACTCGGGGCGCCACAGGACGATGTCGGCGAGCTTGCCGACCTCGATGGAGCCGACCTCGTGGGCGAGCCCGTGCGCGACGGCCGGGTTGATCGTCAGCTTGGCCACGTAGCGCAGGACGCGCGCGTTGTCGTCGCCGGTGTCCGCGCCGCCGTCGAGGGGGCCCAGCTCGGCCTTCATCTTCCCGGCCATGGCGAAGGTGCGGCGTACCGTCTCGCCGGCCCGGCCCATGCCCTGCGCGTCCGACGAGGTGATGCCGATCGCGCCCAGGTCGTGCAGCACGTCCTCGGCGCCCATGGTGCCGGCCCTGATCCGGTCGCGGGCCATCGCGGCGTCGCCGGGCAGGTCGGTCTTCAGGTCGTGGACGGAGACGATCATCCCGTAGTGCTCGGCGACCGCGTCCCGGCCGAAGGGCAGGGTGGGGTTGGTGGAGGAACCGATGACGTTCGGGACGCCCGCCATCTTCAGGACGTTCGGCACGTGACCGCCGCCGCAGCCCTCGATGTGGAAGGCGTGGATGGTGCGTCCGTCCAGGACCCGCAGGGTGTCCTCGACGGACAGGCACTCGTTCAGCCCGTCGCTGTGCAGGGCCACCTGGACGTCGTGCTCCTCGGCGACCCGCAGCGCCGTGTCCAGTGCCCGGGTGTGGGCGCCCATGTCCTCGTGGACCTTGAAGCCGGAGGCGCCGCCCTCGGCCAGCGCCTCGACGAGGGGTGCCGCGTCCGAGGACGAACCCCGGCCGAGGAAGCCGATGTTGACCGGCCAGGCGTCGAAGGCGCCGAAGGCGTGCCGCAGTGCCCAGGGCGAGTTGACACCCACGCCCCACACGGGCCCGAACTCCTGGCCTATGACCGTGGTGACACCGGAGGCGAGGGAGGCCTCCATGATGCGCGGCGACAGCAGGTGCACGTGCGTGTCGACGGCGCCTGCGGTCGCGATGAGCCCCTCGCCCGACACGATCGACGTGCCCGTGCCGACCACGACGTCCACGCCGTCGAGGGTGTCCGGGTTCCCCGCCCGCCCGATCGAGCAGATCCGGCCCTCGCGGATGCCGATGGAGACCTTCCGGATGCCCTGGGCCGCGTCGATCACGACGACGTTGCTGATCACGACGTCGCAGGTGTCGCGGACGGCGGCGGCCTTCAGGTGCAGTCCGTCGCGGGCGGTCTTCCCGAAGCCGGCCAGGAACTCGTCCCCGTACTTCTGGGCGTCCGACTCGATCCGGACCGTCAGTCCCGAGTCGCCGAGCCGGACGCGGTCCCCGGCCCTCGGCCCGTGGGTCGCGGCGTACGCGTGGGGGTCGATGCCGCTGCTCATCGTCCGTCTCCTTCGGTCGTGCGCGGTGCGCCGGGGCGGGCGGATTCGGCGGGCGGGGCGGGCGCGGGCGCCCCGCTCCCCTCGAAGGCCGGCGTGGGCGCGCCGGCCGGTCCGGCGCCGAGGTAGCCGCAGGCGGCGGCCCGGCGGAGGGCCTCCTGCCGGGCTCCCGGCGCGTCCAGCGGTCCGTCCACCAGGCCCGCGAACCCGATCGCGACGCGCTCGCCACCGATCGGCAGCAGGCCGACCCGGGAGCTCTCGCCGGGTCCGAACCGCACCGACGAGCCCGCGGGCACCGCGAGCCGCATCCCGTACGCCGCGGACCGGTCGAAGTCGAGCCGCGGGTTGGCCTCGAAGAAGTGGAAGTGCGAGGTGACGGAGACCGGGACCGTCGCGGTGTTCGTGACCGTGAGCCGGACGGCGGCCTCGGGCTCGGCGTGCCCGGGGCCCGGCAGCAGCGCGCCCGGCGCGTGCTCGCCCAGCCCCCCGCCGATGGGGTCGCTCACCACCGCGAGCCGCGAGCCGTCGTCGAAGACGGCCTCGACATGCACCTCGGTGACGACGTCGGCCACGCCCGGCAGGACGTCGTCGGGGCCGAGCACCGCACGCGCCGCCGCGATCGCCTCGGCGAGCCGGCGTCCGTCGCGGGCCGCCTCGCAGACGGTGTCGGCGATGAGGGCGGTCGCCTCCGGGACGTTGAGCCTGAGGCCCCGGGCCCGGCGGGCCCGTGCCAGTTCGGCGGCCCCGAAGAGCAGCAGCCGGTCACGTTCGGTGGGGGTCAGTCTCACGACGCGACACCTCCTTGCCTTCCACCATTTAGAGCATCACTCTAACCACAGCCTAGCCGTGCATCTCAGCAAGCGGAAGCATTGACGGGTTGGCCTGGAACGCGTCACATTGAACGCCGCTCAAATTCATGGGTGTGCACATGCGGCCGACCGAAGGAGACCAGCCATGCCGATGGAACGGCACGGAGTCGACACCATCCCCGACGAGGAACGCACCAGCGGACCCCGCGACCTCGTCTCGATCCTGCTCGGGTCCAACCTGTGCCTCGGCGTGATCGTCTTCGGCTGGCTGCCGCCGTCCTTCGGCCTCGGCTGGTGGGCGTCGGTCAGCTCGGTCGTGGCGGGCACCGTCGTCGGCACGGCGGTCACGGCCCCGCTCGCCCTGGTGTCCCTGCGCACCGCGACGAACCTCTCGACGTCCTCGGGCGCCCAGTTCGGCGTCCGCGGCCGGCTGGTCGGCTCGGTCGTGGGCCTGCTGCTGGCCCTCGGCTACACCGCGCTGACCGTCTGGATCGGCGGCGACGTGATGGTGAGCGTCCTGCACCGGCTGTCCGGGCTGCCGGCGACGGAGGCCTCGTACGCCGTGGTCTACACGCTGCTGGCCGCGGCGACGGTGGCGGGCGCGGTGTACGGCTACCGCGTGCTCCTCGCGATGTCGCGCGTCCTGGCCGTCGGCATGACCGCGCTGCTGGTCCTCGGGGTGATCGCGTACGCACCGCACTTCACCACCGCCGCGCTCCCGGAGACCGGCGGCTACCTGCTCGGCTCGTTCTGGCCGACGTGGCTGCTGGCGGCGGTCGCGGCGGGCCTGTCCGGGCCCATCGCCTTCATCACCCTGCTCGGTGACTACACCCGCTACATCTCCCCCGCCCGCCACAGTCCGCGCACGGTCCTGCACGCCACCTGGCTCGGCCTGCTCGCCGGCCTCCTGGTCCCGCAGCTCTTCGGCACCTTCACCGCGTACGCCGCCCGCGCCGCCCTCGACTACGCCGGACCGCTGGTGGCGGCCTCCCCCGGCTGGTACCTGGTGCCGCTGCTGCTCGCCGCCTCGGCGGGATCGGTCGGCAACGCGGGACTGATGCTCTACTCGATGGGCCTGGACCTCGACGCGATCCTGCCGCGCGCCTCGCGCCCCCGGGCCACCTGCACGGTCGCCGTGGTCGCCACCGCGTGCGTCTTCGCCGGCCACTACGCGTCCAGCACCCAGGACGCGATGACGTCCTTCGTGCTGCTGCTCACGGCGATCGGGACGCCCTGGGCCGTCATCACCCTGATCGGTTTCGTCCGCTGCCGCGGCGTCTACGACCCGGACGCCCTCCAGGTCTTCAACCGCCGTTCCCGGGGCGGCGTCTACTGGTACCGCGGCGGCTGGAACATCCCGGCCACCACGGCCTGGGCGCTCGGCGCCTGCGTCGGCGTGCTGGCGGTCTCGCTCCCCTCGTACGAGGGTCCGCTGCTGTCCCTGACGGGCGGCGTGGACTGCAGCTTCCTGCTGTCGGGGGGGGTCGGCGGCGCCGTCCACCTCGCTCTGACCCGGGGCGCGTCCGCCGTGCCCGTCCCCTCGGACGCGGAGCGCGAGGCGGCCCCGCTCTCGCCGTGACGGGTGCCGAGGCCGCGCCGTCGGACGCGAGAGCCCGCCCCGGGCGGGGCGGGCTCTCGCGGTGCGGGAGAGGGCTCAGCCCAGCGGGTGCATCCAGCCGTGCTTGTCCTCGCCGATGCCGCGCTGGATGTCGAGGAGGGCCTCGCGCAGCCGCAGGGTGACCTCGCCCGGCTCGCCGCCCGACTGCTGCCACTCGGTGCCGGTGCGCTTGACCGTGCCGACCGGGGTGATCACGGCGGCGGTGCCGCAGGCGAAGACCTCGGTGAGGGTGCCGTTCTCCGTGTCGCGCTGCCACTGGTCGATGGAGACGCGCCCCTCCTCCGCCTGGTAACCGAGGTCACGGGCGACGGTGAGCAGCGAGTCGCGGGTGACACCGGCGAGCAGGGAACCGGTCAGCTCGGGGGTGACGATCCTGTCGCCGTACACGAAGTACAGGTTCATGCCGCCGAGTTCCTCGACCCACTTGTGCTCCACGGCGTCGAGGTAGGCGACCTGGTCGCAGCCCTTCGCGGCGGCCTCGGCCTGCGCGAGCAGCGACGCGGCGTAGTTGCCGCCGGTCTTGGCGTCGCCCATGCCGCCGGGGACGGCGCGGACGCGGTCCTCGGAGAGCCAGATCGAGACGGGCCTGACGCCCCCGGCGAAGTACGCGCCGGCGGGCGAGGCGATGACGAGGAAGAGGTACTCGTTGGCGGGCTTCACGCCGAGGCCGACCTCGGTCGCGATCATGAACGGCCGCAGGTAGAGGGACTGCTCGCCGCCGTGCGCCGGGACCCAGGCCCGGTCGTGCTGGACGAGGACGTCACAGGCCTCGATGAACGTCTCGACCGGCAGCTCGGGCATGCCGAGCCGGCGGGCGGAGGACTGGAAGCGCCGGGCGTTCATCTCGGGACGGAAGGTGGCGACGGAACCGTCGGGCTGGCGGTACGCCTTCAGGCCCTCGAAGATCTCCTGCGCGTAGTGCAGGGTCATGTTCGCCGGGTCGAGGGAGAGCGGGCCGTACGGCACGAGCTGGCCGTCGTGCCAGCCGCGGCCCTCGGTCCACCGGATCGTCACCATGTGGTCGGTGAAGTGCCGGCCGAACCCGGGGTTGGCCAGGATGGCCTCGCGCTCCGCCTCGGAGAGGGGGGCGGCCGAGGGCTTGAGCTCGATGGTGGGCGTCGTCATGAGTGGTTGTCCTTCACCGGTTGTGTGTGACGGGCCGCGCTCACGCCTGTACTGCCAGTGGCCAGTGCTAGGACGTCCGAGCATTCCCTCATTCCGCGGCTCCGCGTTCGATTATCGCGTGTGCGGAGCCGTGGACGAAAAAGGTGTGAATGCGGCCCAGGGTTCGATGGTGGCACCCGGCGAGGGCATAAGAAAAGCCACCGGGTGCGGATGCGACCCGGCGGCTCTTCCAGAAGTGAGTGCGCGCGGGGTCAGCCGGCTACTCGTACGGCGAGGGCGTCGCCGATTTCCTCGGTCGTGCGCTCGGGTCCGCCGACGCGCTCCGCGAGGTCGCCGGCGACCGCGTCCTCGATCCGCGCGGCCTCGGTCTCGTAGCCGAGGTGGCGCAGCAGCAGGGCGACGGACAGGACCGTGGCGCTGGGGTCGGCCTTGCCCTGGCCCGCGATGTCGGGCGCCGAGCCGTGCACGGGCTCGAACATCGAGGGGAACGCGCCGCTCGGGTTGATGTTGCCGGAGGCGGCGACGCCGATGCCGCCGGAGACGGCCGCGGCGAGGTCGGTGATGATGTCGCCGAAGAGGTTGTCGGTGACGATCACGTCGAAGCGCTCGGGCTGCGTGACCAGGTAGATCGTCGCCGCGTCCACGTGCATGTACTCGGTGGTGACCTCGGGGAACTCCTCGGCCACCCGGTTGAAGACGTCCGTCCACAGGTGACCGGCGAAGGTCAGCACGTTGTTCTTGTGGATGAGGGCGAGCTTCTTGCGCGGGCGGGCCTGGGCGCGGGCGAAGGCGTCCCGGACGACGCGCTCGACACCGAAGGCCGTGTTGACGGAGACCTCGGTGGCGACCTCGTGCGGGGTGCCCTTGCGGATGGTGCCGCCGTTGCCCGTGTAGGGGCCCTCGGTGCCTTCGCGGACGACGACGAAGTCGATCTCGGGCTGCCCCGCCAGCGGGGTGGCGACACCCGGGAGGAGCTTCGAGGGGCGCAGGTTCACGTGGTGGTCGAAGGCGAAGCGGAGCTTGAGCAGGAAGCCCCGCTCCAGGACGCCGGACGGGACCGAGGGGTCGCCGATCGCGCCGAGCAGGATCGCGTCGTGCTTCTGCAGGGCTTCGAGGTCGGCGTCGGTGAGGGTCTCACCGGTGGCGTGGTAGCGCCGGGCGCCGAAGTCGAACTCCTTGGTCTCCAGCTTCACATCCTGCGGAAGGACGGCGGAGAGCACCTTCAGTCCCTGGGCCACGACCTCCTGGCCGATGCCGTCACCGGGAATCACTGCGAGATTGAGGCTGCGAGACATGACGGCACCGTACTCCTTGTCCCATGGGATGACACGCGATGTCCACCATGCGGACGCGGCGGGTGGTGGCGGAGCCGGGCGCGGAAGAGCCGCGGGGACATTCGTCAGACTGCGTTCACCCGTGCGTCTGCCGGTCGTCGGTCCGTGCTGGGAAGTTCACCGGCATGGACACCCCTGACGTCGGCATCCCGGAGCAGCTCGCCCGCCGCATGAGCATGGCCGAGCAGCACGAGTACCTGCGCGCGCGGCTCACGCGGCGCCGCGCGCTGGTGACCGCGGGCGCGTTCGCGGGCGGCGGGCTGCTCGCCGGATGCACGCCGGACAGCGGGAGCCGCCCGCGGACGGCCGGCGCGTCGTCGCGTCCGGCCACCGGCCGGGTTCCGGGCTCCGCCGTGGCGCCGTTCGGGCGCCACCTCGCCTTCGGCGCGGACCCGAAGACGCAGATGCGGATTTCCTGGCAGGTGCCGTTCGCGGTCAGGAAGCCGTACGTCCGGGTGGGGTTGACGCCCTGGTCGCTGAGCCGGCGGATCGAGGCCGAAGTGCGCGACCTGCACACCCCGGGCGTCGCCGGGCAGCGGCTCGCGCTGGACCAGTTCTACCTGCACGCGGCGCTCGACCGGCTGCGCCCGGGGACGACGTACTACTACGGCGTCGGCCACGAGGGATTCGACCCCGCCGGCACAGAGCACCACGGGACGGTCGCCCGCTTCCGCACGGCGCCCGCGCACCCGGAGAAGTTCGTGTTCACGGCCTTCGGCGACCAGGGCGTCACGCCCGACGCCCTCGCCAACGACAAGGTGCTCCTCGGCCGCGGTCCGGCGTTCCACCTGCACGCGGGCGACATCTGCTACGCGGACGGGATCGGCCACGGCGAGGAGTCGGACATCTACGACCCGGCCGCCTGGGACCTCTTCCTGAAGCAGACCGAGACGGTGGCCCGGTCGGTGCCGTGGATGGTGACGACCGGCAACCACGACATGGAGGCCTGGTACTCGCCGAACGGCTACGGCGGCCAGTCCGCGCGCTGGTCGCTTCCCGGCAACGGCTTCGACGCGGAGCGGGCGCCGGGCGTCTACTCGTTCGTCTACGGCAACGTCGGCATCGTCGCGCTGGACGCCAACGACGTGTCGTACGAGATCCCCGCCAACCTGGGCTACTCGGACGGCAGGCAGACCGCCTGGCTCGACCGGCGGCTCGGGGAGCTGCGCGGCCAGGTCGACTTCGTCGTGGTCTTCTTCCACCACTGCGCCTACTCCACGTCGACGCACGCCTCCGACGGAGGAGTGCGGGACGCCTGGGTGCCGCTGTTCGCCAGACACCAGGTGGACCTGGTGATCAACGGGCACAACCACGTCTACGAGCGGACCGACGCCATCAAGGACGGGGCGGTTGGCCGGCGGGTTCCCGTGGGCGCCACGACCGACCCCACCCGCGACGGCATCGTCTACGTCACGGCGGGAGGGGCGGGCAAGAGCCTCTACCGCTTCCCGGCGGGGGTGAAGGACAGCTACGAGGGAAGGGTGAGGGACCGCGAGTCCGTCGAGACCTTCCACTGGACCGAGGCGAAGCGGCGCAAGCCGGACAGCGTCGAGTGGTCGCGGGTGCGGTACACCGGCTACTCGTTCCTCTCGGTGGAGGCCGAGACCGGCCCCGCTCCCCGGCTCACCGTCTCGGCCCTGGCGCAGAGCGGCGAGCGGATCGACCACTTCGAGGTGCGGCGCGGCGCCTGAGCGCCGCGCCGCATCCCGTGCGGGCGCGGCTCCCGGCAGGTGGGCGGATCAGTGGGCGTCAGTGGCCCGTCGCGCCGCCGTTGTCCCGGCGGTCGAGGGCGCGCTGGAGCGCCGCGGCGGCGTTCTTGCGGTCGGAGTCGCTGGTACGGGAAACGTGACGGACTCGGCGGACGGTCGTCTCGGCCATGATGGTCGGCTCCTTGCCTCCGGAAATGACAACCGGAAGGGGGGTGAGGGATACGAGACGCCGGAGGGGCGGGGAGCGGTGCCGCAGGGGTTGCCTGCACGGGGCGCGGCTCACGACCGCCATTCGCTTGATCGAGCGAGACGTTCGGCTCCTACCAAGCTAGGCGAGGACCGCGCTTCTGTCTGCACGATTACTCGGACTTCCTACTATCTGAGACGGGGGGACCGGCCCGCGGCTGTGACCTGCGGCGACGCGATCCGGCCGAGGCGCGCCCGCCGTCACAGCACGTCGCCGCGGTCACAGCACGTCGCCGTCCCGCCAGTCGAAGACCAGCTCGTGCGCGGCGTCCAGGGGGCCCGCGGCGGCGGGACGCAGGAAGGTGGTGCCCTCCTCCTCGGCCAGGCGCACGACACCCGCGGGTCCGAGCGCGCAGATCCGCCCGGGCCAGACCTGCCAGCCCCGGGCCGTGTAGAGGGCGGCGCCGTCGTCGCTGGCGGAGAGCGCGCCGAGAGCGTACGCGCCGTCGATGACCCGTTCGAGAGCCGCCATCACCTGCCCGCCCAGGCCCGTCCGGCGGACGTCGGGGCGCACGCCGACCGCCTCGACGTAGCCGACGCGCAGGGAGCGCCCCTGATGCAGGACGCGCCGCTGTATCACGGACCCGTGGGCGGCGAGGCCCCGTTCGTCGTGGACGAGGGCGTGGATGCCGCCGAGGCCGTGGTCCCAGTCCTCGTCGTCGAAGTTCCCCTCGAAGGCGTCGTCCAGGAGGGCGCGGACGGCACGGAGTCCGGCGGGGGCGAGCTCCGCCGTGTGAGCGGTACGCAGTCGGGTGGCCATCGCCCCAGTATTCCCGGCGGCCCCGCCGCACCGGCCGCCGCGGGACGCGCACGGGCCGAAAGACGCGCACGGGCCGGGAAGCCGCCCCGATCGGCGGCTTCCCGGCCCGGAACCTCAGCGGGCCGAGGTCAGCCCATGTGCGGGTACGTGTAGTCGGTCGGCGGGACCAGCGTCTCCTTGATGGCGCGGGTCAGGGTCCAGCGCATCAGGTTCTGCGGGGCGCCGGCCTTGTCGTTGGTGCCGGACGCGCGGCCGCCGCCGAAGGGCTGCTGGCCGACGACGGCGCCGGTCGACTTGTCGTTGATGTAGAAGTTGCCCGCCGCGTAGCGGAGCTTGTCCATCGTGTACGCGGCCGCCGCGCGGTCGTTGGAGATGACCGCGCCGGTGAGCGCGTAGTCCGAGACCGACTCCATCTGGGCCAGCATCTCGTCGTACCGGTCGTCCTCGTAGACGTACACGGCGAGGAACGGGCCGAAGTACTCGGTCCGGAAGACCTCGTTCTCCGGGTCGGTGCACTCGACGACGGTCGGGCGCACGAAGTAGCCGACCGAGTCGTCGTACGAGCCGCCCGCGACGATCGTGCAGGCCGGGTCCGCCTTGGCGCGGTCGATGGCGGCCTTGTTCTTGGCGAAGGACCGCTCGTCGATGACGGCGCCCACGAAGTTGGCGAGGTCGGTGACGTCACCCATGGTCAGGTAGTCGACCTCGGCCGCGAATTCCTCCTTGAAACCGGAGTTCCAGATGGAGGCGGGGAGGTACGCGCGGGAGGTCGCGGAGCACTTCTGGCCCTGGTACTCGAAGGCACCGCGGGTCAGGGCGGTCTTGAGGACGGCGCGGTCGGCGCTCGGGTGCGCGACCAGGAAGTCCTTGCCGCCGGTCTCGCCGACCAGACGCGGGTAGGAGCGGTACTTCTCGATGTTGTTGCCGACCGTCTTCCACAGGTACTGGAAGGTCTTGGTGGAGCCGGTGAAGTGGATGCCCGCGAGGTCGCGGTGCTCCAGGGCGACCTCGGAGACCTCGACGCCGTCACCGGTGACGAGGTTGATGACGCCCTTGGGCAGGCCCGCCTCCTCCAGGAGCTGCATCAGCAGCACGGCGGCGTGGGTCTGCGTCGGGGACGGCTTCCACACGACGACGTTGCCCATCAGCGCGGGCGCGGTCGGCAGGTTGCCCGCGATCGCGGAGAAGTTGAACGGCGTGATCGCGTAGACGAAGCCCTCGAGCGGGCGGTGGTCGAGGCGGTTCCAGACGCCCGGCGAGTTGGCCGGGGGCTGCTCCGCGAGCAGGTCCCGGGCGTACTTGACGTTGAAGCGCCAGAAGTCGACGAGCTCGCACGGACAGTCGATCTCCGCCTGCTGGGCGGTCTTCGACTGGCCGAGCATCGTGGAGGCGGCGAGGGTCTCGCGCCACGGGCCGGACAGCAGCTCGGCGGCGCGCAGGATGATCGCGGCACGGTCGTCGAAGGACATCGCGCGCCAGGCCGGGGCGGCGGCGAGGGCGGCGTCGATCGCGTCCTGCGCGTCCTGCCGGGTGGCGTGCGCGCCGGTGCCGATGACGGCCTTGTGGTTGTGCGGCTGCACGACCTCGAAGCGCTCGCCGCCGCCGAGCCGCTTCTCGCCGCCGATGGTCATCGGGAGCTCGATGGGGTTCTCGGCCAGCTCCTTGAGCCTGGCCTCCAGGCGGGCGCGCTCCGGGGAGCCGGGGGCGTAGCCCAGCACCGGCTCGTTGACGGGGGTGGGGACCTGGGTCACAGCGTCCATGGGTTCCGTAACTCCTTAGTGAGCAGGTGGTTCGAACTCAGCCCTTGGTGAGGATGGAGCGGGCGAAGAAGAGGAGGTTGGCCGGCTTCTCCGCGAGGCGGCGCATGAAGTAGCCGTACCAGTCGGTGCCGTACGCGGTGTACACCCGCATGCGGTGGCCCTCGGCGGCGAGCCGCAGGTGCTCCTCGCCGCGGATGCCGTACAGCATCTGGAACTCGTACTCGTCGAGCTTGCGCCCGGCACGCCGCGCGAGTTCCTGGGCGATGGAGATCAGCCGGGGGTCGTGGGACCCGATCATCGGGTATCCGTCGCCCTCCATCAGGACGCGCAGGACCCGGACGTACGCCTTGTCGATCTCGGTCCTGTCCTGGTACGCGACCTCGGCGGGCTCCTTGTAGGCGCCCTTCACCAGACGCACGCGGCTGCCGTTCGCGGCGAGACGGCGGGCGTCGGCCTCGGTGCGGAAGAGGTAGGCCTGGATGACGCAGCCGGTCTGCGGGAAGTCCTTCCGCAGCTCCTCGTGGATCGCGAACATCGAGTCGAGGGTGGTGTGGTCCTCGGCGTCCAGGGTGACCGTGGTGCCGATGGCGGCGGCGGCCTCGACGACGGGCCGGACGTTGGCGAGCGCCAGCTCGTGCCCGCCCTCCAGCGCCTGGCCGAACATCGACAGCTTGACGGACATCTCGGCCCGGGTGCCGAGGTCCAGCCGCGCGAGGTGCTCGATGAGCTCCAGGTAGGCGTCCCGGGCGGCGGCGGCCTGCTCGCGGGTGGTGATGTCCTCGCCGACGACGTCGAGGGTGACCTCAAGACCCCGGGCGACGGCCTCCTGCACGATCGGCACGACCTGGCCGACCGTCTCACCGGCGATGAAGCGGGCGACCACCTGCTTGGTGCCGGGGGCCGCCGACACGAAACGGCGCATCCGGTCGCTGCGCGACGCGGCGAGAATCACGGGACCCAGCACGGGGCACCTCCACGGAAAGTACGGACGGCCGCGGACCCGGGAAGGGACGCCCGGGTACGGCACGGAGAACCACCGTGAAACCTAAGGATCCTCCCGATCGTCGGCCATCGACAGCTGTCACGCATCCGTGCCCTGGATCTCAGACATCTGTATGAGGCCGGTGGAGAAATGAGAGAGAATGCCCGCGTGACGGGCGATTTCAAGGTGGGCAGACCGGCCGGACGCGGTGAGTACCAGGAGCTGGTCGACGAGATCTCGGCCCTCCTCGGCGCCCCCGCGACGCTGGAGAACCGCGACTTCGAGCTGATCGCCTTCGGCGCCTACGACAGCGAGGGCGACTTCGACGAGGCCGCCCTCGACCCGGTGCGCACCCGCTCGATCCTCACGCGCCGATCCACCCCGGCGGTCCGCGCCTGGTTCGAGGGCTTCGGCATCGCCCGGGCCACCGGCCCGGTCCGCATCCCGCCGACGCCGGAGGCGGGCGTCCACCGCGGACGCGTCTGCCTGCCGGTACGCCATCGGGGTGTCGTGCTGGGGTACGTGTGGCTCCTGGACGACGACCCGGGACCGGCCGCCGGGCAGCTGGCCGCCGCCATGGAGGTGGCCGCCCGGCTCGGCGCCCTGCTCGCCGACGAGGCACAGGCGGGCGCCGACCTCACGCGCGAGCTGCGGGCGGTCCTCACGGCCGAGCGCGGCTGGCAGCGGGACATGGCGGTCGCCGAGCTGCGCACCGCGCTCGGCTCCCGCGGGGACGGCCTGCACACGGTCGTGTGCGTGGCCCCCTGGCCCTCCGCCGACCCGGACGACGCCCCGTCCGTCCGTGCGGTGCCGGGGGCGACCGCCCTGTGCACGGTGCCGTGGGGGGCGACGGGGCAGAGCCTGGCCCTGCTGGTGCGGCTGCGCTCGCCCGAGGTGCTGACCCCCGCACTCACGGCGGCGTCGCGGTTCGTACGGGAGGCGGCGGGCGCGGCCGCCGGGAGCACCTCGGGCCGCGGGGCCGCCGGAAGCGCCTCGGGCCGCGGGGCCGCCGGGAGCGCCTCGGGCCGCGGGTCCGTCGGGAGCACCTCGGGAAACACAGGCGCCGGGAACCCCTCGGGCGGGGCGGCGTCCGGGAACCCGTCGGGCGGCGCGACGACCGGAGGCCTTCCGGGTGCCGCGGCGGCCGGCGTCGCCGGGGCGCGCGCGGGCCTCGCCGAACTGGGGGCCGCCTGGCAGGAGGCCTCGGCCGCGGCCCGTGCCGTCCTGGCCGAGCCGCGTCTCGGACCGGTCGCCGAGTGGGCGTCCATCGGCCCCTTCCGGCTCCTGACGGCGCTCCCGCCGGACGCCGCCCACGACCCCGTCGTACGCACCCTGCTGGCCCCCGCCCATCGCGAACTGGCCCGCACCGCCGAGGTGTTCCTCGACTGCGCGGGCCAGGCGGGCCGTACCGCGGCGGAGCTCGGCGTCCACCGCCAGACCCTGTACTACCGCCTGTCCCGGGTCGAACAGCTCACGGGCCTCGACCTGGACGACGGCGAGGACCGGCTGCTGCTGCACATGGCGCTGAAGGGGGCGCGGCTGTAGGGCCCGGCGCGGGCCGCGGGCTCCGGCCGGTCTCAGCCGCCGGTCTTCGCCGACGCCTCGATCACCCGCCGCAGCCCCTGTGTGAGGTGCGAGGCCTCCGTTGCCGACGCCGGGTCGAAGAGCCACTGCACGCACAGGCCGTTGAGCAGGGTCTGGTAGAAACCGCCGACCGTACGCAGCGTCTCGTCGTCGACGTCGGCCTCCCGGCCGCCCATGAGCAGGGGGATCAGGCCCCGGCGCCCCTCGTCCTGGGCCTTCACCAGCTGCTCGCGGACCCCGGGCAGCCGGTCGTCGTTGGTGATCACCTCGAAGGTGAGCATCCAGATCGGGCGGGCCTCGGTGAAGGACCGGGTGACGTTCGCCCAGACCTCCTGGAAACGCTCCAGGGAGCCGGGCTCCCCCACCGCGCCGTCCCCGCCGAAGCCGTCGAACCCCTCACCCAGGTTCGAGATCAGGTCGACGTAGGCCTCCGCGAGCAGCGCGTCCTTCGAGCCGTAGTGGTAGCCGATGGACGCCAGGTTCGTCGCCGACTCCTTGACGATGTCGCGCGCGGTGGTGCGCACGAACCCCTTCTCCAGCAGGCAGCGCTTGGCGCCCTCGAGCAGATCCTCACGGTGTCCCATACGAGCAGCGTACCGCCGATCCAGACAACCGTCTTAAACGAGCGTACTAGACAGCCGTATAAGACAGCCGTACAGTCCCTGCCATGACGCACTCGACGAGCCCCGCCCCCGCATCCGGCCCCCGTGCCGGCCGCCGCGAATGGACCGCCCTCGGCGTCCTGATGCTTCCGCTGCTCCTCGTCTCCATGGACGTCTCCGTCCTCTACTTCGCCATCCCCGCGATCAGCGCGGACTTGGAGCCGAGCGGCACCCAGCAGCTGTGGATCTTCGACATCTACGCGTTCGTGCTCGCCGGCCTGCTCATGACGATGGGCTCCCTGGGCGACCGCATCGGACGCCGCAAGCTGCTGCTGTTCGGTGCCGCCGCCTTCGGGACCGCCTCCGTCGTCGCCGCGTACGCCGACAGCGCCGAGACCCTGATCGCGGCCCGCGCCCTCCTCGGCATCGGCGGCGCGACCCTGATGCCGTCGACGATGGCGATCATCCGCACGATGTTCACGGACCCCGGCCAGCGGGCGAAGGCGATCGGCCTGTGGTCCGGCGTCATGACCGGCGGCATCGCCCTCGGCTCGGTGATGAGCGGTGTCCTCGTCGAGTACTTCTGGTGGGGCTCCGTCTTCCTCGTCAACCTGCCCGCGATGGTGCTGCTGCTGGTGCTCGGCCCGGTCCTGCTGCCCGAGTCCAGGAACCCCGAGCCCGGCCGCTTCGACCTGCTCAGCGTGCCGCTGTCCATGGCGGCCGTACTGCCCCTGATCTACGGCGTCAAGGAGATCCCGTCCGAAGGCTGGCGGTCGGAGTACGTGATCTCCGTCGCCGTCGGCCTGCTCTTCACCGCGCTTTTCGTCCGCCGCCAGCGCACCGCCGAATCCCCGCTGATCTCCCCCGAGTTGTTCCGCGGACGCGGCTTCGCCCCCGCCGTCGTCCTCAACCTCGTCTCCTCGTTCGCCATGATGGGCTCGGCGTACTTCACCACCCAGTACCTGCAGTCGGTGCTCGGCAAGAGCTCCATGGAAGCCGCGCTCTGGGCCCTGCTGCCCACCGTCCTGGTCGGCGTCGCCGCCCCGGTCGCCGCGCAGTTGGTGCACAAGGGCGTGCACCGCGGCCACGTCGTCGCCGGTGGCTTCGTCGTCGCCGCCTGCGGCTACGGACTGCTCGTCCTCGCCGGTACGGACTCCCTGTGGCTGGTGCTGGCCGGCGCGGGCGTCCTCGCCTCCGGAATCGTCACCGTGATGTCCCAGATGATGGACCTGGCCCTCGGCACGGTCCCCGTCGGCAACGCGGGCACGGCGTCCTCCCTGCTGGAGACCGGCGCGGAGTTCGGCGGCGCGCTGGGGATGGCGGTCCTCGGTTCCATCGGGACCGCCGTCTACCGCCACGAGATGCCGGCCTCCGCCCCGGCCGCGGCCCGGGAGACCCTCGGCGGCGCGCTGTCCGCCGCCCGGCACCTGCCGGACGGCGCCGGCGCCACCCTGACGACGGCCGCCCGGGATGCCTTCACCACCGGCATGAACACCGCGGCCGTCGCCGGAGCGCTCCTCCTCCTGGGCGCGGCGGCCCTCGCCACGGCCACGCTGCGCCGGGTGCAGGCGCACACCGCCCCGGCCGGGCAGACCTCAGACCCCGCCCAGGAGAGTCTCAGCCGGTCCGGCACATGAGGACGAGGCCGCAGGCCGACACGGGCATCCGGGGACGGCGGAACCCCTGGAGGGCAGCCTCAACGCAGGGTGCCGCGCCCGTTCCGCATGCCAGGATGGAACCGTGGCACAGACATTCGGTACGCCGTTCATCGGCCGGTCAGAAGAACTGGCCCGCCTCACCGGCGTGCTGACCCGCGCCCGCGCGGGAGACCCCCGCGCCGTCCTGGTCGCGGGAGACGCCGGCGTCGGCAAGACCCGCGTCCTCACCGAAGCCGCCGCGCACGCCGCCACCACCGGCATGACGGTCCTCACCGGCCACTGCGTCGACCTCGGCGACGTGGGCCTGCCGTATCTGCCGTTCACCGAGATCCTCGGCGCGCTCGCGGCGGACGAGCGGTTCGCCCCCGCCCTCGCGGCCCACCCCGCCGTCGACCGGCTGCTCGGCAGCGGAGCCGACGGCGCCTCCGACGCGGGCGGCCGGCTGCGCCTGTTCGAAGGCGTGGCAGGACTCCTGCGCGACGTCGGCGCGATCACTCCCCTCCTGCTGATCCTGGAGGACCTGCACTGGGCGGACCAGTCCTCCCGCGACCTGCTGCGCTTCCTGCTCAGCCGCGGCCTGCTCCAGCTCCCGCAGACCCGCGGCCCGGGCACGGCGGCGGGCGGCGCCCCCACCCACCGCCTCGCCGTCTTCGCCTCGTACCGCGCCGACGACCTGCACCGCCGCCACCCGCTGCGCCCCCTGCTCGCCGAGCTGATCCGGCTGCCCGCGGTCGACCGCCTGGAGCTGCGGCCGATGCGCGACGCGGAGGTGGCCAGCCTGGTGCGCGCCCTCGGCGCCGAGCCGGTGCCGGACACGACGGTCCGCCGCATCGTCGAGCGCGCCGAGGGCAACGCGTTCTACGCGGAGGAGCTGCTCGCCGCCACCGCGGACGCCGTGCCCGGTGCCGCCGAGCCCGAAGCCGGCGTGATGCCCAGCGGTCTCGCCGACGTCCTCCTCATCCGCTTCGAGCAACTGCCCGCCACCGCCCAGCAGGTGCTGCGCACCGCCGCCGTGGCCGGCCGCCGCGTCGAGCACGACCTGCTGCGCGACGCCGTCCAACTGCCGGAGGAAGAACTGGAGTCGGCGCTCCGCGAGGCCGTCGGCAGACAGCTCCTCGTCCCCGCCGAGGGCGACACGTACGCCTTCCGGCACGCCCTCATCCGCGAGGCCGTCTACGCCGACCTGCTGCCGGGCGAACGGGTCAGGCTGCACCGCGCGTTCGCCGGGCTCCTCGCCGGACGCGGCGACCCGGCGAAGAGCGCCGCGGAGCGCGCCCACCACTCGCGGGAGAGCCACGACCTGGCCGACGCGCTACGGGCGTCCCTGGAGGCCGCCGACCACGCGGCCCGCGTCGGCGCGCCCGCCGAGGAGCTGCGCCACCTGGAATCCGCCCTCGACCTGTGGCCCGCCGTGGCACCCACGGCCCGCCCCGAGGACGTCCTCGACACCGTCACCCTCACGCTGCGCGCCTCCGCGGCCGCCGCCCACGCGGGCGAGAGCCACCGGGCGGTCACGCTGACCCGGGCCGCGCTCGCCCGGGCGGGCTCGGACGCCGACTCCGAACTGGCCGTCCGCGTCCGCTACACCCTCGCGGGCAACCTCATCCGCGTCGACCGGCTGAAGGCGGCGTTCACGTACAGCAGCGAGGCCCTCGCCATGATCCCGGCCGACCCCCCGTCGCGCACGTGGGTGTGGGCCGCGGCCACCCACGCCATGGCGGCCCGCTACATGGGCCACGACGAGGACGCCCAGCGGGTCGCCCGGCAGGCCCTGCGGGTCGCCGAGGACCTCGGGATCACCGACGCGCAGGCGGACCTGACGATCTCCCTGGTCGGGCTCGAAGGCCACAACCGCCGCACCCCGGAAGGCCGCCTCCGGCTGGCGCGGGCACGCGGGCTGGCCCGTCTCGCCGGCAACGTCTCCGTCGAGATGCGGGCCTTGTTCAACCTCGCGGTCGGCTGCTACGAGTCCGGTGACCTGGACGAGTGCCTGACCTGGCTCTCCGACGGACTCGGGCGCGCGGGCCGCTCCGGCCTGCTGTCCTCGCCGTACGCGCTGGAGCTGCGCTATCTCCAGTCCCTGGTCTTCTACACCCAGGGCCGCTGGGACGACTGCGCCCGCGCCGCCGCCGACGACGCCGAGCGGCTGCCCGCGGCGGCCGGGTTCGCGACCGGCCCCGCCCTGTACGTGGCACTGGCGCGGGGCGACCAGCGGGCCGCCGACCGTGCCCGCGCCCTCCTGGAGGGACCGTTCGACTGGATGGCCACCCTCGTCGCGGGCATCGTGCTGACCGACGCCGCGGCGCTGCGCGGAGACCCGGAGGCGGCCGTCGCCCGGGTCCGTACGACGATCACGACCCTCGCCGGTGAGGCGGGCGCCGAGCGGCCGGACGTCGCGGTGCACCTGGCCGCGCTCGCCCTGGCCGCGGTGGCCGACCGGGCCGAACAGCTGCGCCCGGCCGGCGACCTGGCGGGCGTCCGCCGCTGGACGGACACCGCGGACGAGCTGGTGGAGCTGGCCCGCGTCACGGCGGCGAAGGGCGAGGACGGCTCACGGCAGGGTCCCGAGGGCCTCGCCTGGCTGGCGCGCGCCGAGGCCGAGTGGACCCGCGCCCGCACCGGCCCCGATGTCGCGGCCTGGGAGAAAGCCGTCGCCGCCTTCGCCTACGGCGACCCGTACGAGCTGGCCCGCTGCCGGCGGCGGCTGGCGGAGGCGCTGCTGGCGGCGGACCGCCGCGAGGAGGCCGCCGAGCAGGCGCGCGCGGCACGCGAGACGGCCGTGCGGCTCGGGGCCGTACCGCTGTGCGAGGCCCTGGACGCCCTCGTCAGGCGCGGCCAGCTCGCCCGGACGGAGCCCTCCGTACAGGACGGCGCGGTCCTGACGGCCCGGGAGTACGACGTGCTGCGGCTCCTCGCGCTCGGCCGGACCAACCGCAGGATCGGCGAGGAGCTGTTCATCAGCGGCAAGACGGCGAGCGTCCACGTGTCGAACATCCTCGCCAAGCTGGGCGCGGCCGGGCGCACGGAGGCCGTGGCCATCGCCTACCGGCAGGGCCTGATCGAGCCGGAGCGCACGGCGTCCGGCTGACGCCCGGCGTCCCGCCGCACGACGGAGGGCCGGACCACCCGAAGGTGCCCCGGCCCTCGGACCGTAGGCGGGCGCTCAGCGCGACCGCCGTACGGGGAAGCCGTGTTGTGTGACCGTCAGACGAGGTTGACCGAGCGCGCCGACGTGGCGCCGATCTCGTCGGCGACCTCGGTGAGGACGGACTGCGGGACCGTGTCGTCGACCGTGAGGACGGCGAGGGCCTCGCCGCCGACGGCCGCGCGGGCGACCTGCATGCCCCCGATGTTGATGCCGGCCTCGCCGAAGACGCGGCCGACGGTGCCGACGACACCGGGACGGTCCTCGTAGCGCAGGACGACCATGTGGTCGGCGAGCGCGAGGTCGACGTCGTAGTCACCGACGGCGACGATCTTCTGGAGGTGCTTGGGGCCGGCCAGCGTGCCGGAGACCGAGACCTCCTGGCCGTCGCCGAGGGTGCCGCGGACGGTGACCACGTTGCGGTGGTCCGGGGACTCGGAGCTGGTCGTCAGACGGACCTCGACGCCGCGCTCCTGCGCGAACAGGGGGGCGTTCACGTACGACACGGTCTCGTCGACGACGTCCTCGAACACGCCCTTGAGCGCGGACAGTTCGAGCACCTTGACGTCGTGCTGGGTGATCTCGCCGTACACCTCGACGTCGAGGCGGACCGCGACCTCGCTCGCGAGGGCGGTGAAGATGCGGCCGAGCTTCTCGGCGAGCGGCAGACCCGGCTTGACGTCCTCGGCGATGACGCCGCCCTGGACGTTCACCGCGTCCGGCACGAGCTCACCGGCGAGGGCGAGGCGCACGGAGCGGGCGACGGCGATACCGGCCTTCTCCTGCGCCTCGTCGGTGGAGGCGCCGAGGTGCGGGGTGCAGACGACCTGGTCGAGCTCGAAGAGCGGGGAGTCCGTGCAGGGCTCCTTCGCGTACACGTCGAGGCCGGCGCCGGCGACTCGGCCCTCCTTGAGCGCCGAGTACAGCGCCTCCTCGTCGACGATCCCGCCGCGCGCGGCGTTCACGATGCGCACCGACGGCTTGACCTTGTGCAGCGCCTCGTCGCCGATCAGGCCGAGCGTCTCGGGGGTCTTGGGGAGGTGCACGGTGATGAAGTCGGCGACCTCGAGCAGCTCGTCCAGCGACAGGACCTTCACGCCCATCTGGGCGGCGCGCGCGGGCTGCACGTACGGGTCGTAGGCGACGACCTTCATGCCGAACGCGGACATGCGCTGGGCGACCAGCGCGCCGATGCGGCCGAGGCCGACGACGCCGAGGGTCTTCTCGGCCAGCTCGACGCCCGTGTACTTGGAGCGCTTCCACTCGCCGTTCTTCAGGGCGGTGTTGGCCTGCGGGATGTGCCGCGCGGTGGCCAGCAGGAGGCCGCAGGCCAGCTCGGCCGCGGTCACGATGTTCGACGTGGGGGCGTTGACGACCATGACGCCGGCCTTGGTGGCGGCGGAGACGTCGACATTGTCCAGGCCGACGCCGGCCCGTGCGACGACCTTCAGCTTCTTCGCGGCGGCGACGGCCTCGGCGTCGACCTTGGTGGCCGAGCGGATCAGGATCGCGTCCACGTCGGCGATCGCGGGCAGCAGTTCGGCGCGGTCCGCGCCGTTGCACTGCCGGATCTCGAAGTCCGGGCCCAGGGCGTCGACGGTCGCGGGCGACAGCTCTTCAGCGATGAGTACGACAGGTTTCGAGCTCACGTGAGTCCTCACAAGTCCAATGCGGACGGCCGTCCCGACGGCCGCATGCGGTGGAGGGTTGTCGGCGGCCCGGGGAGGTGCAGGTGCGGTCCCGTGCCGAGTGGCGTGGGGGCGGGCCTTCACTTCCTCGGTGTCGCTTGAGCCGCGTGGAAGACGCACGACGCTGTGGGCCTGACGCGTTTGTTGTGCAGCAGTCTAGTGCTGCCGCGGGGGCCGTCCTGCGCCTCCGCGGAAGGATCACCCGGACGTGGCTGGCCTCAGTGGACAACAGCGTTACCGGGGGTTCGGGGGGGGGGGGGGGGGGGGGGGGGGGGGGTGGGGGGGGGGAGGGGGGGGGGAGGGGGGGGGGGGTCCCTCCCCCACCCTCACCCGCCCCTCCTCCTCTCCCTCTCTCCT